>JARGFN010000108.1:1850-8107 GCA_029210665.1 Desulfobulbales bacterium | reverse complement strand
TCAATCATGATGGCGTCGCAAAAATCGCCAGCTCCCGCGTTGCTGCAAATTGTCTCGTCATTGCAGCGTAATGGTGTACGCTTCATT
Source organism: Desulfobulbales bacterium (assembly GCA_029210665.1). Taxonomy (GTDB): domain Bacteria; phylum Desulfobacterota; class Desulfobulbia; order Desulfobulbales; family JAGXFP01; genus JAGXFP01. The sequence goes on along the minus strand of JARGFN010000108.1, from coordinate 8,020 downwards.
CCTCGAAATTTTCGCGCCTTGGATCTGACGATTTTTGCTTAGCCATCCCGAAACTTCTTGCGAACATATCAATCATGATGGCGCCGGTGAACCGGCTTCAGACTGAACAGATTCCTGAAATCCTCCAGCACGTAGTAGATGGTCGGAATCAGGAGCAGGGTGATGCCGGTGGCGAAGAGGATGCCAAAGGCGAGGCTGATCGCCATCGGGATCAGAAACTTGGCCTGGGTGCTGGTTTCGAGGATCATCGGCGCCAGGCCGAAGAAGGTGGTCAGCGAGGTCAGGAGGATCGGTCGGAAACGGCGCTGGCCGGCCTTCAGGATCGCTTCGTGGACCTCCTCGCCGTTCTTGCGGCTCTGGTTGATCCGGTCGATCATCAGCAGGGAATCGTTGACCACCACCCCGGAGAGGGCGACGATCCCGAACAGGCTTAAGATGCTGAGGTCGTAACCGATCAGCAGGTGGCCGAGGACGGCGCCCACCACCCCGAAGGGAATGGCGGTCATGATCAATAGCGGCTGGCTGTAGCTCTTGAAGGGGATGGCCATCAGGGCGTACATCACGAAGAGGGCCAGGAGGAAGCCCCGTCCCATCGACTGCATGGAGTCGCGGCGCTCCTTGGCCTCCCCTTCCAGATCATAACTCAAGCCCGGATAGTCGGCGCTGAGCTCGGTGAGGATGCCGGTATCGAGAGCGGCCAGGATCTCCTCGGCGTTGGCCACATTGTTGTCGACGCTGGCGGTGACGTTGATCACCCGTTTGCGGTCGGTGCGATTTATCACGCTGTAGCCTCGGGCCGCCTCCAGAGTGGCGGCCTGGCGCAGGGGGATTTCGCCGCCGGTCGGGGTCCGGATCCGCATGTTCACCAGATCCTCCAGGCTGCGCCGGTCCTCTTCGGGATAGCGGACCATGACCTTGACCTCGTTCCTGCCCCGCTGCAGGCGCAAGGCCTCGGCCCCGTAGAAGGCACCGCGGACCTGGTGGGCAAGATCCTCCTGGGTGACCCCCAGGGTCCGGGCCGCGGGGGTCAGGCTCATTTTCATTTCCTTCTTACCGGCCGGGTAGTTGTCGCCGATATCCTCGACGCCCGGATATTCGGCCAAGACCTCTTTTAAGCGATCGGAGGCGGTTTCCAGGATCCCGTAATCGTCGTGCTCGAAGCTCACGTCGATATTGGCACCCATGTGGACCAGGTTCGATTCGAAGGAGAGCAGATCGACCCCGGGAATCTCGCCGGCCAATTGCCGCCAGCGGCGGCTGATCTCCGAAGAGACAACCTCTCTTTTTTCCGACGGGGTGAGGAGCATGACGATGCTGGCCAGATGCGGGGCCGAGGAAGAGCTGCCCCCCGCCGGGCCGCCCCGGGCGACGGTGCCGCCGACCACCGAATAGATGTGGCGCATTACCGATTCCGGGGCCGGATCAATTTTATCGAAATGAGCCACGGCTTCTCTGCCCTTCTCGACCAGATACTGCTGGATCTCGCCGGTCTCCTCGACCAGGGTGCCGCGCGGCATCTCGATATTGACCGTGATCCGGTCGCCTTCCACCAGGGGCATGAAGCGAAACTTGATGATCCCCCCCTTGACGACGCCGACCGCCAGCAACAGCAGCACCACGGCCACCGATACCGTCACGTAACGATAACGGATGCAGAGATCGAGGAAGTCCCGGTAATGCACATTGATCAGCCAATCGAGAAAAACGGCGAATCTTTGCCGGAGGCGGCAGAGGATATTGCTTTTTTGCCGTTCATCCTCCTCGCATTCCTCCTTGCCCTTTGTTCCACCCAGGGAAAGATGGGCCGGCAGAATGAAGAGTGACTCGATCAGGGAAATCAGCAGGATGGTGATAACCACCAGCGGGATCGCCTTGATAAACTTGCCCATGGTGCCGCTCACATAGATCAGGGGGATGAAGGCGGCCACCGAGGTGAGGATCGAGAAGGTCACCGGCACCGCCACTTCCCGGGCGCCGTCGATGGCGGCCCTGATATAGGGCTTGCCTTGCTGGCGATGCTCGAAGATGTTCTCCCCGACCACGATGGCGTCGTCGACCACGATGCCGAGCGCCATGATAAAGGCGAACAGCGAGATCATGTTGATCGAGACCCCGGTAGCCGGCATCAGGAGCAGGGCGCCGAGAAAAGAGATCGGGATGCCGAGCATGACCCAGAGGGCGAGACGCATCTGCAGAAAGAGGCTTAAAACCAGGAAGACCATGATCAAACCCAGAAAGGCGTTCTTGATCAGGAGGTTCATCCGGCTCTGGAAGATTTCCGAGGTGTCGTACCAGGTGGAGATCCTGGTCGATGCCGGCATGGTTTCGGCCTTGGCCCGGACATATTCGTAGACCAGATCGGAGATCAGGGTCGGTTTCTGATCGCCGACCCGGTAGACCTTGACCATCGCCGCCGGCATCCCGTCGAAACGGCCGTACTGGTCGGTTTCCTCGAACCCGTCCCTGATCGTGGCGATATCCCTGAGCAGCACCTCGGTGCCGTCCTTATCGACCACCACCGGAATTTCGCCGTAGCCCTGCGCGGTGTAACGTTTTTCCTTGGTGCGGACCAGGATCTCGCCACTCTCGGTTTTCAGGGAGCCGGCCGGCAGGTCGAGGGAGGTCTGGCGGATAATCTGGGCGACCCTGGTCAGGGTCAGGTTATAGCGGCGCAGATTGCTCTCGCCGATCTCGATGGAGATCTCGTAGGGGCGCACCCCGGAGAGTTCGGCCTGGGTGATTTCCGGCATGGCCAGGAGGTCGTCGCGGACCAGTTCGGCCTGTTCCCGCAGGGAGCGCTCCGAGGCGTCGCCGTAGATCACCACCGAGATCACCTCCCGCCGGGTGACGAGCTTGGCGACGATCGGTTTCTCGGCCTCGTCGGGAAAGGTTGCGATCCGGTCCACCTCGTTCTTGATGTCCTGGAGGATCAGGTCGGCATTCTCGCCGGTGCGGATCTCGGCGGTGACGGTGCCGGCCCCCTCGGCGGCCACCGATTTGAGCTGGTCGATTCCGTCGATCGAGCTGATCGCCTCTTCGGTCTGGAGAATGATGCCGGTCTCCACCTCGTCGGGGCTGGCGCCCGGATAAACCACGGTGATAGAGATCAGGTCGAGCTCGACTTCCGGGAAAACTTCCTGCTTGACCTGAAGACCGATAACCAGGCCGCCGACGATGAAGATCATCATCAGGAGGTTAGCGGCCACGTGATTCCTGGCCATCCAGTCGATCCAGCCGTTCATTATTCCGCTCCCCGCTCGGCGGCCCGCAGCTTCATGCCGTCGGCCGCCCCGGTCAGGTTGGTCAGGATGATCCGCGCGCCGGGTTCGAGCCCCGCGCTGACAAAAACCTCTTCTCGTTCCAGGCGGGCGATCTCGACCTTTTTGATCTTCAGCAGGTCAGCGGGGGTCATCACCCAGACCGTGTTGTCCTGATGGAGGGCGGGGCGCGGCAGGGCGAATACCTCCCGCATCTCCTTGCCCTGGAAAGCGACCGCGACAAAGCTGCCGATGGAGAGCACCGGCTGGCCGGGGTCGGCGGTTTTCTTCAACAGATAGGGGTCGTCGATTTCGACGGCCAGCCGGACCATCCGGCCCTGGGGATCGACCTCGCCGAGCCGTCGATCCAGCTTGCCGGGCCAGCTGTAGGTCCGGGTGCCGATCTCCAGGCTAACCGTGGCCGGTGAACTTTTGCCGCTGCCGCCTGCACCCGGCACGAAAAGCCAGTGCAGATCGTCAAGCTCTACCGGCACGATCACCTCGGCCGTATCGGTGCCGGCGATTACCGCAACGTTGTTGCCGCTTCTGACGTATTGGCCGACATCGATATTCTCGGATCGGATCACGCAGTTGAAGGGGGCGGTCAGCCGGGTCCTGGCCAGGTTCAGTTCGGCCTGCCTGAGAGCGGCCCGGGCCGAAGCCAGATTGGCGCGGGCGTCTTTCAGTTGGGGTTCGTAGAGGGCGAGGGAATTGGCCGGCGGCTCCTGATCATTTTTGAGCCGCTGCCACTCCCGTCTGGCAATGCGGGCTCGCGATTCCACCGAACTCAGTTCGAACTCCCTTTTGGCCAGAGCGGCCCGGGCCTGTTCGAGGGCCAGCTCGTAGTCGATCTTCTCGATTTCGAACATGACTTCGTCCTTGCTGAAAAAACCGCCGGTGACGAAATCCGGGGAAACAAAAATCACCTGCCCGCTGACCTGGGGGGCGATCGTCACCTCCCGGCGCGGCTGCACGGTGCCGGTGGAATTGATCGTTACCTGCCGGCTGCTTTTTTCGGCCACGATGAATTTCACCAGGGCGCCCCGGTCAACCCGCGCTGTTTTTTCGGGAGCCCGGCGGTTTTTGATCATTGCCACCGCGATGGCGGCGCCAATCAACAGGACCAGGAAAGGCAGGCCGATTTTTAATAATTTCTCTCGGGAACTCATTTTATCTCACCGTTGTTGGCATCGCGATTATTGATATGTTCGGTCATCCAGTCGCCGCCCAGGGCACGCCACAGGCCGATCCGGTCGCTGATCAATTGGCGGCGGCCGCTTAGGAGCTGGCGTTGCAGGTTAAAATGATTTACCTGGGCGGTCAGGACCGACAGGTAATCGGTAAGGCCTTCAAAATATTGATCCTCGGCAAGCCGCAGGGTGGCGTCGGTGGCGATATAACGCTCCTCCAGCAATCTCAGCTGGGCCAGGCCGGTCCGGTAGGCGGCCAGCCGGTCCTCGACTTCCTGGACCGCAACCAGAATTGCCTGGTGGTAACCGGCCAGGGCTTCCTCGACCACGGCCTGGCGGCGCTCGATTTCGGCCCGGCGGCGGCCGTTGTCGAAGATCGGCTGGACCGCTTCCAGCATCAGGCTCCAGAAGGTATCCGTGATCACCGTGGCGTAATCCAGCCGGCCCGCCCCTAAAACCGCGGTCAGGTTAAAGGAGGGGAAACGCTCGGCCACCGCGGCAGCCACCTCCGCATCCCTGGCCTGGAGCCGTAATAAGGCGGCCTGAATATCGGGGCGGCGGGCGATCAGTTCGGAGGGTATGCCGGGCAGCGTCTCGTCCTCTATTTTCAGGAGTTCCGCCTTGTTGCCGCCTAATCCCTTGGCCGGGAAACGGCCCAGCAGGGTGGCCAGAGCGTGGCCGCCATTGGCCAGATTGGCCTGGTAGCGGGGCTTGTCGGCCCGGGCCACGAGGATGTTCTGCCGGGCCTGATAGACATCGAGGGGCAGGACCAGACCCGCTTCGTAGCGGCTTTCCAGCCGGGCCAGGGTGTCTTCCTGGGTGGCGATGATCCGGTCGCTCAAGGCAAGCTGGGCCCTTTGTTCGATCAGCAGAAAGTAGAGGTCGGTGACCTGGGCGGCCACCCCGATGTAAGCCGTCTTGATCTCGGCCGCCGAAGCCTGCCGGTTGTAGGAACCCTGCTCGCGGCCGCTTGCCAGCTTGTTCCAGAGGTCGATTTCGTAACCGGCCGCCGCCGAAAGCCTCAGGCTGCTGCCTTCGACGTTGGTAATGCTGCTGATCTGGCGATCGTAACCGGCCGAGCCGACCAGGTTAAGAAATGGCAGCTGGCTGGCCCGTCTGATTTTTTCGAGGGCGTTGAACTGCTCATAGCGGGCCAGGGCCTGCCTGATCGAAAGGTTGCCGTCCAGGGCCTCGGCGACCAGCCGGTCCAGGTCCGGATCATCGAACCGCTCCCAGAAGCGGCCCGGCTCGTTGAATTCCCGGCGGCCGTCGGCCTCGATAAATTCGGAGGGCAGCGGGCCGGGCAGTTCCGGCAGTTTGCTCTGGTGAACGCTGCACCCGGCGAGGATGGCGCCGATAAGGATAGAAACAATAAATTTCTTCATTGCGGCGCCTCCAAGCCGGCGGCGACAAAGGGCAGCAGCAGTTTGACCAGCGTGCTTGAATCGTGGGGGACCCCTTCTTCCATGGGGACCGGGCACTTATCGATGGCGCGCATGGTATGGCTCAGGGCGCCGATCACGAAATTAAGGCGCCAGTAGAGAACGTCCGGGGGAATTTCCGGCAGGGCCTCGGCCAGGCAACTATAGAAAAGGGTGAGTATCGGTTTCATGTTCCTGACGAAGATCTCCCGGGCGGTCTGGTCGGTATCGGCCATGGCGCGGCTGATCAGGGTGATGAAATTTTTGGCGCCGGGTGTGGATTCGGGCAGCATCAGGGTCGG
>JARGFN010000108.1:0-1750 GCA_029210665.1 Desulfobulbales bacterium | reverse complement strand
GCTTGTTTGAAGGCATGAGGCGAATGACTTGGCCACCAGGGGGTTAACCGCGGCCGGAGGCAGAGCGAGCTTTGCCCAGACAATCCGGCAGAGTTCCAGCGGATCTTGGTCGGGTAGATTCCGGCCGGCAGCCTCATCTACAGCGTCTTTTATTTTTCGGAGCCAGTCAAGGCCCGCGGCGATAGCCTCGTCCTTGCCCCCGTCTTCGGCCGGTCCGGCCCAGGAAGAAAGGAGCAGTTTTGTCTTCGGCAGAGCTTTAATCCTGTTGATCGAGTCCGATGACTGGTGCCAGTCGGTGAAGATCGGCAGATCATGGGGAACCGGGATGGCGTCACCGGTGAAGACTGCCGAATCGGCCGGGAAATGGAGTGAGATGGAACCGGGTGAGTGGCCGGGAGTGTGGATGACATCAAGTGCCACGTCGCGATCGATTTTAATTCTGTCGCCGTTTTTGAGTAAGACCGCTACCACCACCGATCCGCCAACCAACTGGTTAAAACCGGGAACCGGCCGCTCCTTGTACTGCCGGGCCGTATCTTCGATCCACGGACGTTCGGCCGGATGGGCATGGATCCTGCAACCGGTTTTTTTCTTTATCGTCCGGGCCGCGCCGAGATGGTCGGGATGCGAATGACTCAAAATCATCCTTTTCACCTCGGCCGGGCTACGGCCGGTTGCGGCCAGATATGAGAAAATTACCTCCTCAGCGCCGAACACGCCGCTGTCGACCAGAATGACTTCCGACTCTCCGTAGATCAGCAGGACGTTGACGAAACGATCAAGTTTGAGCTCCGGACTTATCGGAACCTGAAAGGGGATTTTCAGGATATGTAGATGTTCGCTTATCTGCATGGAGTACCTCTTTGGGCGAGAATATCAGTATGTCAGACATTTTAAACGAACGTTTGAATGATGGCAATGGGAAAATGCAGGGGATTGGAAATTTGAAAGTCGGTTCTCGGACGCGCACGGATTTAAGGATAACAAACTCTTATAAGTCTCGGGATTGATAAGCAAGTGGAGGTCTCCAGGATTGCTTGTTTTCGTCCAGATGGCTATAATGAAGCAACAGGAGAGAATCGATTTTTTCAACCCCGATTCTCTCGAATCGTTTCACCTGGAGGTGATAAATATGGTCATGGCAAGTGACAAAATGATTGAGGACGCTCTGTCTCTGCCGGCAGAAGCACGACTCGCGCTCATCGATACCCTGCTGCAGAGCCTCAACCTGCCGTTTGACAAAGAAATCGAGCGGGCCTGGGCTTCGGAATCTGAACGGCGGGTTACCGAGCTTAAAGAAGGGAAGATTGAAATGATCCCGGGAGAGGAGGTCTTCGCCCGTATCCAGGCAAAGCACTTTAAATGAAATGGTTCTTCCATCCTCTGGCTGAGCAGGAATTAGATAAAGCCGTTGATTATTACGAAGACTGTCTTGCCGGGCTCGGCATGGATTTCGCCCGGGAAATCCACGCGGCCATCCACCGTATCATTCAGTATCCGGAGGCCTGGTCGCAAATATCCGAAAACACCCGCCGCTGTCTGGTCTCCAGGTTTCCTTTCGGTATCGTCTACCAGAGCAAAACGGATGTGATCGTCATTATTGCGGTCGCGAACTTGCGCCGCCGACCTGAGTATTGGCAGGAACGACGAGATTCGTAGGGTGCATTCCACGCACCATTCCCACACGCACCATTCCCTCTCATTTCTTTTCCTCAATCTCGACGAATAATGGCAGCCGAATCTTTTCCAG
>JARGFN010000107.1 GCA_029210665.1 Desulfobulbales bacterium | reverse complement strand
CTTGTACCAGGTTTTCTGGGTGGCCAGAACCACAAAACCGAGATTCAGATCATAGATCCCTCTCCTTTTGTCAATCTTGAGATTTGCTCCGTGAGATGCCGGTCCATTGGCGCTGATCAGTGCCCTGATGTCCTCGGCTTCAATTTCCTGCTCATAGTTGCCGGCTGCTTTCAGCTCCCCCTTCCAGCGGACCCCTTTCCATTCGGTCTGTCGTCTTCGCTTGTAGATCTGCTTATCATTTAACTCCAGAGTGCCGCTGTATCGATAATTCAGGTATGAGCCTTGATGGTATGTGACCGTGAAACTACCTTCCCATGATTCAACATTGACCCAGCGATCAAGATCTTCGTCCGCCCTGACCACGGAAGGAAAGGAACAAAATGCTACATGCAGGGCCAGGATTATCAGCAGGTGCCGAATTAGTTGTATCTTCAAATCCACGCCGTTTATCAGAACTTGAACATCTTTTTCAATTTATTCATCTGCTCACTTACGCTCGCGGGAGGTTCTTTCTTCTCGGCAGCTCTCTTCTGTTCACGGGCCTGTATTTCATTAGACCGGGCTGTTTCCTCTGCGGCCGCCTTCTTTCGTTCCTGTTTTGTGCTCGGGATGAAATGGCGATTATGATAAAGGCCTATTTCAATCTTTGTCTGGAAATCGTGCCTGTCGACCTCATCAAGACAGGCAAGCCATTCGTCCCAGTGATCGGTCTTGTTCTCCTGTTGCATCGCTCTGCTGGTCTCCATTCCCGGCCTGGCTGATTTCTGGGCCAGCGCCGCAGCCTCTCGATGTCTGCCTTGCGCCATCAATTGCTGCATCTGGGCGAGCATTTCCTCTTCCTGCTCCTTGTTGCGGCTGGGCATCCTTTCCCTGCTCGCTGTGACATTACTCCGTGTCTCCTCCGCGCATGAATCCAGTTTTTTATCAACGTCAAAATCAGGATACCAGGCCTGGGCCAGGTGGGCATACTTCTTCTTAACCTGCTGTAACTCCTTTTCAGAGCGTCTTTTTTTCACCATTATTTCTTTCTGGAGAAACCCGAAAAGATCACCTTCTTTCAAAGTGTCGCGCGCTCCCTTTGCGGATAGAACCTTCAGCCAGACATCACTATCGGTATGCCCCGGTTTGTCCGGATATGTCGCGTCAGTTCCAAGCAGAAACTTCCCCTCCCCTACCGGATCCATATTCAGGCTGTTCCGGTAAAAAGCGATAACCTTATCGGTACTGTCTGTTGTGTAAAGAGTAAGCGAAGCATAAGAGGTCAGCTCCGTACTCCCTCTGCCCGGGTATTTTTTCACGGTTGGCGGCAAACGTCCTTCGTCACTACCTATCGCCGCCATGGGAAGAATCAGTGAAAAAATAACAGCAAAAACTAAAATTGTACCCGATTTGCTATTCATAAAGCCTCCTAGTGTCTTCTCTCGCTTATTTGGGGATAAAAATTACGATCTCGATGCTCTTTTCCTTGTCAATTCCAAACCACTCGGAGATTTTCGGGTTGTTTAGGACCTGGACCTGCTTTACTTTCATCATCAGATCACCCCAACCAAGCCCCGGTATACCTTCCTAAAGGATCCAGCCCCCCTATTCCCCATAGAGATTCCAGCCGGACAGCTGGTTTTTGTACCAGGATCGTACTTCTTCCGGAGACTTACTGGTGGCAAAGCGGGAACCGACGTCCTGAGTGCCATTGACAAATTCAGCTTCAGAATAGATCGAAGTGCCGGCTTAAAATATCTTTTTTAAAAAACCGCCGACCCCTTTCTGGATATCCTTGGATATCTCCTTCTGGATGCCCCTCTTGGTTGACTGCCGTGCTTCCCTGGCGGAATCACTTGCGATATCCTTGGCGTCCTGCGCCACTATATTATCTTCCATTTTTCGAGACAACCCCTGTTCGGTAGGTGCAGTTTCATCTGCACCTTCATCCTCGGCCCGGTAAGTTTCCTGCCGTCTTTCATCAGCCTGCATATAATCATCGGACGGGCGGTATTCTTCCGACCCATAAAACTGGTCCGAAGATGGTCTTGAATGGTTGTTGCTAATGTATTCGGTAAATTGCTGGTAGTCGCTGAAAGACTTATATCCTTTTGGAGTATCGAAGATACCGGAGGATACGTTCTTGCGTTCAACCGATAAGACCTGCTGCCAGTCTTCTTTTAGAACAAAAGCCCCTTTAATCGTTTTCTCATAGAGCGTTGTATCCTCGATGTCTGACCCCATCTTTTCATCAAAACACTCATATTCATTGTTTTTGGTATTCTGCAGGGAGATCAGTTCCGAAAGAGCCGGATCAGACGATACCCAGACGGCTCCCCGACCGATTTCACCCACAAAGAAATCATAACCGGTTGCGGTATAGCCTGCTATTGATCTGGTGCCGATCTTTTGGCGGGAGACCTGGCTGTTGTCAATAGGTTTCGGCCGATACTCGGCAGGCAGAGAAGCCAGTTGCTCCTCCATCTTCTTTTTCATCTTCGACAAGGCGTCACAGTATTGTTTTGGGGTGCCCTTCCAGTAGGATTGTGAACCGCTGTCGGCAACGATCACATAATTTCTAGTGACAACAGAATCACCAAACCTCATTTTTCCTTTCGTATAGATATCCTGTCTCCTCTCGCCGGTCTCGCTGTCTTCATACGTAACAACCCAGCCGGCGAAAACGATGCTCGGGTAAATAAGTAGCAGGATTACAATGCCAATGTTTAAACAGTTCTTAAATTTCATGTCCGCCTCCGCCACAGTTTTTCATGCTTTTACCCGCTCACTATTGTTTGATTGCGAAAAATACGGGAGTTATGCTGTATCGTTTGATACGGTCGAAAACATTAATCCCGCTACAGATTGATTTAAACCTAGAAAGGGAAATGGGTAAACCCCCGATCGGGGGGGCCCGGAAGAGTGTCAGAGTTTGACACTTAGTGAGGTCAGGGCATATCCTGATCGATCAGGCCAAGCTTCAGGGCCTCGATCACTGCTTCGGCCCTGTTGGAGATATTCAATTTCTGGTAGATGGTTTTCGTATATCCGGAGACCGTATTCAGGGTCAGCCCCAGGATATTTGCCGCTTCGGGACGGCTGTAGCCCTTGGCAAGCAGGGTCAGAATCTCCTTCTCCCGGTCGGTGAGCCGGGCGGCTCCTGAGTCATCCTTTAGATGCTGCCGTTCACCCCGGGAAAAATATTCGAGGATCCGCCGTACCACTCCGGGTGAAAGCGGCGGTTGACCGCTGACGATCTCCTTGAGTTGTTTCAGCTGCTGCTGGCGGGGCTGGTCCTTGATCAGATAGCCTTTGGCGCCGGCCCGTAAAGCTGAGAAAATATGCTTATCATCATCATAAATACTGCAGATCACTCCATAGGTGTCAGGAGAATTCATGCTGATCTCACGTAACAGATCGATACCGGACCCGTCGGGCAGGTTTATATCCAGAATTGCCATGGTAAATGGCCTTCCCCGCAAACATTCTCTTGCTTCGGAAAGTGACGAGACAGCAACGACCTCGGTTTCGGGGAAAACCTCTCCGAGATTCTCCAACCACCACTTTCTCTGATCGGTATGATCCTCGACTACCAGAATACTTTGCATAGTCTACTCCCGGTTACCACCTACAGGTACATTAAACTCGAGACGAAAGTCCCCGTTTTCGACTGAAAACCTGAAAGCCCCACCGAGTTCTTCTACACGGATTCGCATGTTCCTCAGGCCGTTACCGTTTTTTTCGCTCCTTGCATCCTGCGGGACCCCGTCATTAACAACTTCCACGTACAACCTGCCCCTCTCAACATGGAACGCAAAAATGGTTTTCACGGCCTGGGCATGTTGGAAGATGTTGCTCAGCGCCTCACGCAGTATCAATGTCAGATTCAGAGCTTGACGTGGTGACAACTCTATATCATCAGCCAGTTCCTCCCAGTGCCACACAAAACCGATATCCGCCGCTTCGCAACGCTCCAAGGCCTCGATACGCCATTTGGCAACCGATTGGTTGATAGTGGCAATCTGCTCGGTATCCAGACTGTAAATAATCTCCCGCAACCTCTTCAAAGCTTCGGAGGCAATCCGGGAAATATTGTTTTCGAGATGGGCAAGAGTCAGGAGCCTGCCGCCGACATCATCATGCAAATCACGCATGATGCGCTTGCGCTCGTCCCGCATGCCTTTAAGGTATGATTCCTGTCTGGTCATGGCATTGTGGCTGATTTTGAACAGCATCTGCGCCAACTTGATGTCATCGCTGTTGAACAGACGTGCCCCCCTGTCAGGATAGGCCAGAAACAAGCTGCACTCGGTGAGCACAGGAGTTCGGGGGACATAATACCCAACTATTGCATTTTCGGTCCCAGCTTTTGTCTTCTGGAAAGTTCCCCGCCATGTATCCGGATATCTCTGCCCAATCATACAATTAGCCATTAACAAATCTATTTACCGGGATATTATCACGCAGGAGAAGGAAGACAAGGAAAAGTTTCGTCAGGCGGATAGTTCCGGTCTTTTCCCTCGGTTGATCATGATTCCGTAGGCACTGCCGGTATCAGCAAGAAAGTTTTTCAGGCCCGGCAGTTCCCTTCTCTTCACCGTTGTGTTTTTTTTAACCATGATACTTATATGCTACTCGTAAATATCATGGGTTTCAGCAGGTCCGGCAGTGGGTTAAAGCCGAGTTGAGCTGCTTACTTGCCTTTCAGATAGGTCCGGTAAAAGGCATCGAGGATATAACCGCCGATGGGGAGCGCCAACAGCCAGGAACAGAGGCGGAAATAGACGCTAAGTTCCCGGGAAAAATGAGAGCTGACAAAGGGCTGCTGAAAGATCAGGGCCAGTAACAGGGCAAAACCGGCCAGCAGTAGCGGAATTAACAGGTATTGATAAAGCTTGTGGTGAATGGAATTTGAGTGGCTGACAAAATCGAGCTTGCTGTACATGAGCATTGAGATCAGGACAATCGCAAAGGTCAGCAGGTAGATATTCTGAAAGAAAGTGAAGGCAATCAGCACCGAAACGGCGCCGGTGGGCGACGGCATCCCTTCAAAATCGCTTTTAACGCCCTTATCCTCCTTCTGCCCGGCCAGCTTGGTAAAATGGGCCAGCCGCAGATGCACGTAAAGAAAATAGATGATCGCCAGGGCGATGCCCAGAAAGGAGAGTGCCCCTTTTAGTTCCGATAAACTCAGGTAGATGATCACCGCCGTGGCCAGACCGAAGGTGGAGAGGTCGGTGGACGAATCCAGACAGGCCCCGAAATCGGAATGGGCCTTTAACTTCCGGGCCAGGGGGCCGTCGAAGGCATCGCACAAAGCCGCCGAGAGCACCCAGAACAGGACCACGAAGGAGCGGTGCTGCACCTCCACTTCCGGCATGGCGAAAAAGACGGCCGTCACCCCGCAGAGATAATTGCCGAGGGTAAAGAGGTTGGGGATCAGCAGGATATACCAGGGCCGGTTCGATTCCGACTTTTGGGACTGGGTGTAGGCATTGACATATGAAAAGGACTTGAAGAACGGGAACAGGGAGATAACCGTACAGAAACAGAGCAGGATCGTCGCCCAGAGCATCAAGCCGGCCGGCAAGGCCCTGGCGATCACCTCGAGAAAGATGGTGCCGGGCAGGAGTTCGATTCTGAGCAGGAACATATAGAGGACGGTAAACTGCACCCCGGCCTTGATTTTGCCCAGCCATCTGGCGCTGACATCTTCGCGCCGCCGTTGCAGGCGGTAGCGCTGCACCATACTGATGATTTCCCGGCCGAAGATGATCGCCACCCCCCACCAGCGAAAAGCACCATAGACATAGGCCGTGGCAGCCAGGCAGAAGGTCGCCCATTTGTCGGCAGCCGGATCGAGGGACTTGCCGTCTTCGGTAACCGCATTCCATTTACGGGCAAACCTGCCGTCCAGATTATCCAGGATGCAGATCAGGGCAAAGGCGAGGTGCATGCTGAAATTGGCCAGGGAATTGTGCAAGACAGGAAAATAATAGACAGAGAATATCCAGAGGCCGAGGGGAAAGCGCAGCAGGGAAATCAGATTGGGAATTTTCCCGGTATAGCGGCCGAACAGGGGATGGACATCATCATCGGCGCTCTTCTTTTGCGGACCAAGGAGGATAAAAGTCGTCAAGGCAAGAATGATAAAGATCAGGCCCAGATTAACGAGCCCCTGAACCGTATAATTATTGAAATAGAACTGCAGCGCATTTTCGAACATTTTTTACCCGTTTGAATTAAAGGATTACGTAAAATACTGGTCAGCCGACAAAGACGGTAGCGGCTTCAGCGGGGCCTGGAAAGATGGCGATTCCTGCGAAATCACCAGGGGATATCAGCCGGCCGCTAAAGGGTATGTGAGAGCGGTAAGACCGTAGCGCCCTGTTTTTCTTATCCGTCGCCTGGCCCCAAAAGGCCGGACGTCGCACCTTGTCGGCCCGCAAAATCCCTTCGCAATCTTGCCAAACTTTATGGATTACGGTGGTGCTCGGCGGCTTTATTTCCAGTTCATGACAAGTTCGATTAATGTCCGGACCCCGACCCCGGAAGGCCCCTTTGGGATGTAGGATTTTTTTGTATAGTTCCAGGCGGTCCCGGCAATATCGAGATGCGCCCAGGGAATATCCCCCACGAACTCCTTAAGAAAGCAGGCCCCGGTTATGGTGCCGGCCGGCCGGCCGCCGATGTTTTTCAGATCGGCGATCTCGGATTTCAACTGTTTTTCATACTCCTCTCCCAAGGGCAACCGCCAGGAGGGCTCGCCGCAGCTATCGCCAATGGCCAGCAGTTTCTCGGCCAGCTTGTCGTCATTACCGAGCAAACCGGTGCGGTGGTGGCCCAGGCCGATAATTACCGCCCCGGTCAGGGTGGCGATATCGACGACGGCGGCCGGCTTGAATTTATCGACCCCGTAGGCAAGGGCGTCGGCCAGAATCAACCGCCCTTCCGCATCGGTATTGATGACTTCCACGGTTTTACCGTTATACAGGGTTATTACATCGCCTGGTTTCAAGGCCTCCGGTCCGGGCAGATTTTCGGTGGCCGGCACGATGCCGACCACGTTAATTCCGTCCGGTTTCAGTTCGCCGATCGCCTGCATAACCGCCATGACGGCAGCGCCGCCGCACATGTCGTACTTCATGTCTTCCATGCCGGACCCGGGTTTCAGGGAGATGCCGCCGGAATCGAAGGTGAGTCCCTTGCCGACCAGCAACAGGGTCGGCGCCGCCCTGCCGGTACTCCGATATTCGAGGACCACCATTTTCGGCGGTTGAGCGGAACCCTGATTTACGGCGACTATGCCGCCCATCCCCATCTTCTTCATGGCCGCCTTTTCAAAAACCTTGCAGGCGAGTCCATGTTTTTCGGCCAATTCGCGGCCCATTCGGGCAAAGTCGCCCGGAGTCAAGAAATTACCCGGTTCATTGGCCATATCCCTGGCCGAACAGACCGCGACGGCGGCGGTTTTTCCCTGAAAAACCGCCGCCCGCAGGGTTTGCGCCCGGGATGAATGGATGATTATTTCTCGAATCCTTTTTGGTTCCTCGCCTTTTTTAATCTTCTTATGGCGGTCAAAACGGTATGTCCCGAGGATCAGTCCCTCAGTCAGTGCCTTGGCGTTTTCCGCGAGCGAAAATCCGGGGTCTTCAAGCATCCGGATTCGCAGTTTGCCCACTTTTAACTTGGCAACCGCCCTGGCGATCTCTCCGCCAACCTTACGGAAAAGTTCCCGGTCGGGATCTTCCTTGCCGAGACCGACCGCCAAAATCCTGACCGGCTTCCCTCCCCCCTTACCCGGGGAAGCCGCGGGCAGATAGAAAACCAGTTTTTCATCAACCTTTCCCGAGAAGTCCCCCAGGGCAAAAGCCTCCTTCAGATAGGACGAAACCTGCCGATCCGGACAGGTCGGCGCCTTGCTCTTCCTCTGTCTGACCGGATAAACGACGGTCTCGCCTCCCTTGGCCCGCAAGGGCTGACTGCTTACTTTTATCATATCGGTTCCCGTTGATGTTTTGTATTATCCTGAATCCGTGACGGTCTAGTACCCCGTAACCCCTAAATCATCGCATCTTGCTCGTTATTTTACGTGCCAACTGCGTTGCGACTTTCGCTACATAGCGCTGCTATGCGCCGGAAGTC
>JARGFN010000106.1 GCA_029210665.1 Desulfobulbales bacterium | reverse complement strand
ATCAGTATTATCAACATCGTTGCCGCCTTGCATCTGCACCGTTCTCGAACGCTCACGGATTCAGGTTTGTTAAACATTTTGCCATCAAAATTATCTTGGTTCTCGATCGGAGATGGAGGAATAAAATGGGTAAAACCATAGCGCAGAAGATATTCGAGGCCCATATTCGCGACACCCCGACTCCGGCGAATGTCGTTCTCGATCTCGATGTGGTGATGTGCCACGAGATAACCACCCCGATCGCGATCAACGATCTGGTCGAACGCGGTCTGGACCGGGTTTTCGACCCGAACAAGATCAAGGTGGTAATCGATCACGTCACCCCCTCGAAAGACAGCAAAACCGCGACCCAGGCTAAAATTTTGCGGGACTGGGCGAGAAGGCAGAATATTCGCGATTTTTTCGACGTCGGCTCCAACGGGGTCTGTCACGCACTGTTCCCGGAAAAAGGTTTCGTCCGGCCCGGCTATACGGTGATCATGGGCGATTCCCACACCTGCACCCACGGCGCCTTCGGGGCTTTCGCCGCCGGGGTCGGCACCACCGATCTGGAAGTGGGCATCCTGAAAGGGGTCTGTTCTTTCCGGTTGCCCGAAACCCTGCGGATCAACCTGACCGGCACCCTGCCGGACGGAGTCTATGCCAAGGATGTCATCCTGAGGATCATCAAGGAACTGACCGTACACGGCGCCACCGACAAGATCATGGAATTCCGGGGACCGGTGGTCGATGCGATGAGCATGGAATCGCGAATGACCCTGTGCAATATGGCGATTGAGGCGGGCGGCACCTGCGGGATCTGCCTGCCGGACCGGGTGACGGCGGAGTATCTCTGGCCCTTCATCGGCAGCGACTATGCGACGATCGATGAAGCGGTAGCCGATTTTGCCAGGTGGCACTCCGATCCCGACGCCGATTACCGCGGGGAATTCAACCTCGATGTCTCCGCTCTGGTTCCCCAGGTCACCTACGGTTACAAACCCGATGAAGTCAAGGATGTCACCGAGATGGAAGGGACCCCGGTCGACCAGATCTACATGGGTTCCTGCACCAACGGCCGGATCGAGGATCTGCGCGAGGCGGTCCGGGTGTTGAAGGGGCGCAAACTGGCCGACGGGGTGCGCGGCATTCTGTCGCCGGCCACCCCCAAGGTGTACAACGAGGCCCTGACCGAGGGCATAATCCAGCACTTTCTGGCGGCGGGTTTCTGTGTAACCAATCCCACCTGCGGAGCCTGTCTGGGCATGAGTAACGGGGTTTTGGCCGAAGGCGAGGTCTGCGCCTCGACGACCAACCGCAATTTTAACGGCCGGATGGGAAAGGGCGGCATGGTTCACCTGATGAGTCCCCTGACCGCGGCGGCCGCCGCGGTGAAGGGTTACATCACCGATCCCAGGCCTTTACTTGATTGATCGACAGGACGGAGGAGTATTGATGAAGAAGAGATTCGGCGGTCCGGCTATCTGTCTGGACAGAAACGATATAAACACCGATGAAATAATCCCGGCCAAGTATCTGACCGAAAACAGCAAGGAGGCGCTTAAACCCTTCATGCTTGAAGATCTCAAGCTTGAGGGATTTGACTGCGCTTCCGAAAAGGCGCGTAATGCCGGGGTGATCGTCACCAGGGCCAATTTCGGCTGCGGCTCATCCCGGGAGCACGCGGTCTGGGTCTTTGAGGTAAACGGCATCAACATGGTGATCGCCGAAAGTTTCGCCAGAATCTTCCGGCAGAACATGTTCAATTGCGGGTTGCTGGCGGTCGAATTGAAGAAAGAAGAGATCGATCGGATATTCGCCCTTGGCGACGATCTCGATGTCGAGGTGGCAGGCACCGATCTTAAGGTAAGAGGCGGCGGCCGGGAGCTGGACTTCTCGTTCAAACTTAATCAGTTCGACCACGATCTGGTGACGGCCGGCGGGTGGCTGGAGTACGCCAACCGGAAATATTGAGTGACGGGCCGGCCGGCAAGCGGCCGGGCGGCGCTTTACGAATTGAGATCTTCCATTATTTCGGCCAGGGTTTTTGAGGCCATGATTTTACCAAGGCCCAAACTGCTGGTGGTCGCCAGGATAAGCATTATGTTGAACCCTTGTTGCCCGGTAATCAACATGTGTCCGGCCTTGGTGTCAACCTGAACCATTTCGATATCGCCTTCGATTCGCATTTTAGTCGTCGAGTTTTTCGAGGTGCCCAGAATGCTGTTGGCGTAGATGGCGGCCTGTTCGAGATTGATGTCGCTGCTTTCCGTGCTGACGATCTGCAATATATCGCCGGCGGTGGTTGAGAGGACTGCCCCGGCAAAGCCGTCCAGGGCGGCGAAATCCTTTAATCTTGACTGGACCCTCACCAGATTGAGCTTATGGAGATTAACCGAAGCCTTCTTGGCGGCCGGCATGGTTTTCGAGCTGATTTCCGGCGGTTTGCTCGACTCGTTGCCGGCCGGTTCGGAAGGGAGAGGGGGAGGCGGGCCGGCAGTCTCGGCCGCGGCAACCGTCTCTTTAACCTGGCGGGCCACTTCCTCGTCGTCGTCCTTGATGCCGGCCGCCTGCGCTGACTTTTCGTCGGCCATGCGGGCGGACTCCATCAGTAAACTCATGATGGTGTACTTGATCTTCTTTTCCGTTTCGGGACAATTGTTATCGATATCGATATTCAGATCTTCGTTATTCCATGAAATTATCTCTTTTGCCGCCTCGCCCCCTTCGAGTTTGCCGGTTTTGGCATTCATCAAATCGCCCCGGTCAACATAAATAATCCCGGTCTTGCCCTGTGATTTGATGGTCAAGGTACAGGTCTTGCTCTCAAGATTGATCAGCTGCAGAAAGGACTGAAGGGAAATTCCGTTGACGTGCCCCGTACCGGTGTCTGTCCGACTGTAATCACCCAGGATCTTTTTAAAATCTATCTCCTCAAGGTCACTACTGGTAAAAGGCTTCGGAATGAAATGGAGGGCGCCGAGGTTCTTGGCCTTATTCTTGATATCGGGGGTGGCGAAAGCGGATATAACAATAATCGGCACGGGCGGATACTCGTTGTTCATGTGGGCCAGAAGCTCGAAACCGTCCATCTTGGGCATGTTCAGGTCGGTAATCATCAGATTTATCTTGTGGGCGCTCAGGGTCTTGACCGCTTCAATCCCGTTGTTTGCCACCAGAACATTATAGTCCTCGTCGGGGAAGGTCGAGGCAAACCACTCAACCATGGTCACCAGAACAGTTTCTTCGTCATCTACGACCAGGATGTTTTTCATGTTATTTCACCGTCTATATGTCTGAATTCTTGATGGAACTTATCATAACCCACGTCGCCCTGTCTGCCAATATACCACAAGCGGCAAAAGGATAAAGCTGAGTAGAGCAGCTTGTCTGCACAAACGAAACTTATGCCCTGTGGGTATAATAAAGGTGGCTCGACGGTCTGCCGACCATCTGTTTTACCCACGGTTACCAGCTGCGGTTCCTAATTTTGGCCATGACCCTTTCCACATTTCCGAGGTGGGATGGATGACTGAACAGGTTGACGAATTGTTCTTCCCTGCGGGTTATTTCATCCAGCAGCTCATCTGATTGGGGATCGTTGAACCTTTGCAGGGCACGGCTCGCAACCTGCAGAAGCAAAAGCGAATGGCGGATATTACCCTTATCCTTCATGCCTGTGTAGTAAGAAGATTCTGGATTGCCCAGTTCCTTGATCAGGCCGCAAATAATTGCCCGACCCGACTCGTTGCCGACCAGGGCCAGAAAAATAACCAGTTCGCGCAACAGATACAGCAGGAAATGCGCCTGCATCTCTTCTTTCCGAAGATCCTCCCTGGCCGAGGCGGCAAAGAGTTCCTGGGTAATTTTCCTGACTTTCTGAATGACGTTCTCGTTATTCCTCTCCAGAAAAGCGACCACCTCGCCGACCCTCTCGGCAATGAGTCCTTTCCGGACCAGGAGAACTTCTTCCGGGGTCAATTCGACGTTGCTTCGTTCCTCCCGATTCTTGTTGCGCAGAAGAATCGTCGCCAGGATCAGGCCGTTGCGGTCGGAGTAGTTTACCGTCGGCGTCCGACCGAAGATGTCCTTCAGGAGAATATGCAGGGCATCTTGCGGCCTGGTCAAGCGGGCGACGAGAATCTGCAGGGCGTTAAGAAAGGAAACCCGGTCGTGTCTGGTGGAAAGTTCCTTCAGGTAATGCCAGAGGAACTCGAATACCTTGCTCTCGTATTGGATGAATTGCGGGATGTTTTTTTCGAAATAGGCGCGGCGGAACCGGCCGTTATGGTCGAAACAGCCCCGGAGCAGATCGATCAGGTGCGAGGCCTCCAGTTCGGTTATCTTGAAATTTCTGGCAATAACCGAATAGTCCTCGGAACCGAACTTGACATCCTTATTGGTGATGTCCCTGACCTTTTTCTTGGTTGTCGATCGTTGTTTGAAAAAGCTAAGAAGACCGAGAATTTTATCGTGCAGGGACCAACTGGTCTGCTGGCCTTTTTCGTTAACGCTGCTGACTTCGTTGTTTTCGATGGAAATATTATCGAATACGTCGTCGGACAGATTTTCCAGGCCCAGTTCGATGTTTTTCAGGGCTTCGGCGGGCAGCTCTTCCTGCTGATCGCCCTGCTCGGCGAGGTTGATGAATTTTGACGCCAACGATAATCGTTTGCCCATCAGATCGGTGCGAATATCGGTGTAGCCGTCGCTGTTGATACTAGACATAACCTCCGAGGCCATCCTGGGATTGCTGCCGTATTCAGCCAGGACCAGCCGGGATATCTTGACCGCCTTGGCCTTCTGTTCGGGTTTGTCTTCGAGACTCTGGGTCAGCCACTGGACGTTATTGACCTCGATCGGCATTTTTTTGAGCTGTTTCCGGTAGCTTTTCGAGGCCAGGATTACATCGTAAACCGTGGTGAAACGGCTCAATTCACTGGTCGGATCCGAATTGAGCATCATCGGCTTGATTTTGTTGACCAGATTCTGGAGGGCGGCGGACTTGACATTGTTGGTGGCGGCGAGCATGGTCAGATTGACGTTGGGCTGACCGTACTCGTCGTGGACCACAAACCAGTCCTTGGTGTTTTTCTTGGCGTAGTAATGGACCAGATGGTCGATGGTATGTTCGATTTTCCGATAATCCTCATCTTCCCCACTTCCGTAATCGATGGAGAAATTGAAAATTTCCATGACGCTCATGGCCTTGAAGGCGTCCATTAGTTTTGTATAGATGGCCGCGCCTTTCTTTCCCTCCCGTTGTTCGATTGCCTGGGCTACCTGATAATCAAGAAGAAAATTACCGAAGGAAAGCTCATAATCATAGGTTTCCGAGCCGATTTTCTGGGATGGGCACTGCTGGCCCCGCAGCCGGCAGTTAATCTTGCCGTCGAATTTGGGCGCTTTCGCTATTCTTTTCAGGAATTCGACGAACAATTTAATCTTCTGGTTGTTCTCTTCCCGCAGGGAGGCAAAACTGCTGTTGATCAGTATTTCCGAAAAAAGGCAGGTCGCCTGGGCGAGCAGCAGCCGGTAGTAATCGAGGACCTTTTCCTCCTGATTCAAAAACTCCAGCAGACCGGACGTAACATTCTGGCCGGCACGGTCGGAGCCGTCTATCCCGGCGAATTGGCCGTAAAGTTTCCGGGCCGAATCGTCAAGTTGAAAAATATTATCCATTCGGTTTCTCCAGGGCCGTTCAGCGGAAAGCGAGTCTCAAAATGCAATTGGAAATTGGCCAAGAGCTAAATCACAACTTGGTATTTTAACCATATTTTGGCGCGGCTGCAATCATCATATGCGGGCAAAAAAGTTAAAAACGGGATGGCCAGGCATGCAATCCCCCCTTGCGGGGTGAAAATCGTCAGATCCAAGGCGCGCGAATTTCGCGGAATGAAGCGTATTTGTGTACGCGGCAATGACGAGACAATTTGCAGCAACGCCGGAGCCGGCGATTCTTGCGAACGCCATCGGTATTAAGAAAGCAGGTCGTGCAAGGCAGTTGAAAGATCGCTAAACCGGAAAACAAATTGCTTGCCCAACAGGACCGCCGGCGAGACCCTGGCGCTGTCCAGAACCAGATTGGCCGTTTCTCCCATAATCAATTTCAATAACAGACCGGGAACGGCGGGCAGGAATAATGGTTTGCCGAGGGAGTCGGCCAGCAGGCGGCTGAATTCACGATTGGTTGCCGGCTTTGGCGACGTCAGGTTAACGGGCCCGGCGACATCTTCATTTTCGAGGATAAAATTGAAGGCCTCGACCAGATCGTCGATATGGATCCAGGAAAACCATTGTTTTTCCGAGCCGAGTACCGCGCCAAGCCCGGCCTTGAAAGGTGGCGCCATCTTTGCGAGTACCCCGCCGTTCGGTCCCAGCACCACACCCAACCGGCAGCGCACCACCCGGACCGATTCTCCGGCGACCAGGGCTTCGGTTTCCCAGTTTTCGGCGACCCTGGCCAGAAAATCGGCGCCTGCCGGCGTTCCTTCATGAATCGCCAGATCACCTTTATCGCCGGAGTAGCCGACCGCCGAACCGCTGACCAGTACCTTGACTCTGGAGTTCCGGTCCCGCAGGGCCGCGGCGATATTCCGGGTGGCGAGAACCCGGCTGTCCATGATTTCGCGCCGGTTTTTCCTGGTCCAGCGGCAAAACACCCCGGTTTTAAAACGGCAATCTCGACTTTTTACGATGCCATCAAAATTTGTTGCGCCGCCGGTAAAATTTTAACATAGCCGCCTTTTTTTGATAAATAAGTTATATAGCGATTTCATAAACTACAGGGAGATAATTGTGCACACGGAAAAAGTGGTAATCGATAAAGTGGTGACCGGCGGTCTTGGCCTGGGCCGGATGGCGGACGGCATGGTATTCATGACACCCTGGGTTCTGCCGGGGGAGGAGGTCCTGGTGCGGACTCGACGCCGCAGGAAAAATTATCTGGAAGCGGAACTTGTCGAAGTGCTTACCGGTTCCCCTCGCCGGATCGTACCTCCCTGTCCTCATTTTGGCGTTTGCGGGGGCTGCGATCTCCAGCATGCCGAATACGGTTATCAGCTCGAAATAAAGGCCGGCGTTCTCCGCGAACATCTTGCCGGCGCCGGAATCATCGACGAATCCGAACTTGAAAAGGTCACGGAAGAGCCATTGGCGGCTGACCGTCCGTTCGGCTATCGTCAGCGTTTGCGCTTGCAGGTCGGTAACGGCGGCTACGGATTTTTTCGCGGATCCAGTCATGAGGTCGAGGTGGTCGACTCCTGTCCCCTGGCCATGTCGTCGATCAACAGGGTTATGGAAAGCCTTGCCGCCGGCGAGGCAATGACCCATCTGCTCGATACGGCCCGGGAAATCGAATTACAGGCCAGCCCCGGAGACGACAGTCTGATCCTGATCGTCCGTCTGCGCCGTAAACCGCGCCCGGCCGATATCAAGGCCGCCAACCGGGCCTGTGACCAGCTTGATAAGGTCAAGGCCGTTTATCTCGCCGCGGACTCCGTCCGGACCCTGGGGCCTTATTGCGGATCAGGATCGTCGGATGACGACGAGGGGTGCTCCCTGCTGCTGCTTTTGCCGTTTCCGGCCATCCCGAATCACCGGATTCCCGCTTATACCCTGAGCCAGGAAGCCGGCGGTTTCAGCCAGGTCAATCCGGAGCAGAACCGAAAAATGATTGAAACCATGCTCGACTGGGTCGATACCCTGAAGGCCGAACGCGCCCTCGACCTGTTCGGCGGCATGGGTAATTTTGCGATCCCCCTTGCCATGAAGCTCAAAGAGGTGGTCGGCCTCGATCGGCAGCGGGCCGCGATCCGCAGCGCTGAACATAATGCGGAAAAAACCGGGCTGACCAACTGTTCATTCATCCGCAAGTCGGCGGAGGAGGGCATTAAGGAGTTCGGGGCGGCCGGCGAGGTATTCGATCTGGTCCTGCTCGATCCGCCCCGGCGCGGCTGCCGGGAAGTCTTGCCCTTTCTGGGCGAGATCGGCGGTCCGGCGGTAATCTATGTCTCCTGCGACCCGGCCACCCTGGCCCGCGATCTCAAGGATCTTTCGGATAACGGCTATTCCGTCCGTAAAGTCAAAATGGTCGACATGTTTCCCCAGACCCATCATCTTGAAAGCATGGTGCTGTTAACCCGCTGA
>JARGFN010000105.1 GCA_029210665.1 Desulfobulbales bacterium | reverse complement strand
GCCCTCCTCCGGGGCCGCTGACACAACGCCACGGTGGTCTGCACGGTGTGCGGACAAGAAAGCCCGGTTGAACCCTACCGGGAAGAGATCGAAAGGATCAAAGAGGAATGGTGCCGGGACCACGGGTGATTTCTTGCAGCTGTCCCATATAAAAGGAAGAAATGAAAAGACCCCGCCAATGGCAGGGTCTTTTCATTTGCGGCTATATGGGTAAAGATCAGGAGGAAGCTATTGCCTGCATTCCGCTCATGGCGGCACGCAGCTCCTGGCCGACCTCTTCGATCAGATGATCGCGGATCTCGGCGTTGATTTGGACCAGGGTCCGGTTGTCGACGGAGTTGTCTTTCACCGCCAAGCCTTTGCCGATTACATCGGTATCGACCGAACCCATGAAATCCTGCAACAGCGGGACACAGGCGTGGGCAAAGAGGTAGCAGCCATATTCGGCCGTATCGGAAATAACCCGATTCATTTCATAAAGCTTTTTGCGGGCGATGGTATTGGCAATCAGCGGAGTCTCGTGGAGTGACTCGTAGTAGGCTGATTCCGGCTCGATTCCGGACAGGACCATGGTCTCGAAGGCAAGCTCGACCCCGGCCTTGACCATGGCAACCATCAGGATGGCCTTATCGAAGTATTCCTGCTCGGTTATCTCGCCGGCGGCTTCGGTCTTTTCGAACTCGGTCCGGCCGGTTTCCTCACGCCAGGTGAGTAAATTTTTATCGTCGTTGGCCCAATCTGCCATCATGGTTTTGGAGAAATCCCCGGAAAGAATATCTTCCATGTGTTTTTCGAACAAGGGCCGTAGAATATCCTTGAGCTCCTCGGCCAGATCGTATGCCACCAGCTTGGCCGGATTGGTGAGACGATCCATCATATTGGTGATGCCGCCGTGCTTGAGCGCCTCGGTGATGGTCTCCCAACCGTACTGGATCAGTTTTACCGCATAGGGCGCGTCGATACCGTTTTTGGTCATCTTGTCGAAGCAGAGCAGAGCGCCGGCCTGCAGCATACCGCAGAGAATGGTCTGTTCGCCCATTAGATCGGACTTGACCTCGGCCACGAAAGAAGACTCGAGAACCCCGGCCCGGTCACCGCCCTGGGCGGAACAAAGCGCCTTGGCGATCTCCAGGCCGTCGCCATTGGGATCGTTTTCACCGTGGACGGCAATCAGGGTGGGAACCCCGAAACCCCGAACGTACTCGGCCCGCACTTCGGAACCGGGACATTTGGGGGCGACCATGATAACCGTCAGGTCGGAACGGATCTTGACGCCCTCTTCAACAATATTGAAACCGTGCGCGTAAGAAAAGGTGGCGCCCTTGTTCATCATCGGCACCACGGTTTCAACAACGTTGCTGTGCTGTTTGTCCGGGGCCAGGTTCATAACGATATCCGCGGTCGGCAGCAGTTCCTCGTAAGTACCTACGGTGAAGCCGTTTTCGGTAGCGTTTTGGAATGACTCGCGCTTTTCGGCGATTGCAGCCTCCCGTAAGGTGTAGGAAACGTCGAGGCCGCTGTCGCGCATATTAAGCCCCTGATTGAGACCCTGGGCGCCGCAGCCGACAATGACAATCTTTTTACCCTTGGCGTAATCGCAACCATTGGTGAATTCGTCAGCTTCCATGAACCGGCAGGAGCCAAGTTCCTGGAGCTTACGGGCGAAGGGCAGCGAGTTGAAATAGTTTTCGGCCATGATTTTCTCCTGATATTGATGTTTTGAAAAATAGATAATTTTTTAGAAATTATTAATTCGCCAAACTTACGTTGTTTTTTGTGTTGCGTAAATTGATTTATGCGGTACGCTGCATTGCTGATTTCGCAACACTAATCTCATCATTTAAACTATTCAACCCTACAAAAACAAAGCATATGGATATCCGTGAGCTTGAAATATTTCTGACCCTGGCCGACCTTCTCCATTTTGGCAAGGCAAGTCAGGCCTGTAATATGAGTCCTTCGGCCCTGACCAGAACCATTCAGCGACTGGAAGAGCAAGTCGAACAGCCCCTTTTTTTGCGTGACAACAGAACCGTCACTCTTTCCGCGGCGGGAGAACAGTTCCGAATTTACGCGCGCCAAACCATCCAGGAGTGGCAGAGCTTTCGGGCTGCAATTAAAGACGGGCAATCGGTGGCGGGCAGTCTGTCGATATATGCCTCGATCACCGCCGTTTACAGCCTACTGCCCCATTTACTGGAATCTTATCGGAGTACCTATCCCGAGGTGCAGCTGAAACTGCAAACCGGGGCGGCCGAGCAATCGGTTCGGCAAGTGCAGACCGGTGAGATCGACCTGGCGGTTGCGGCCCTACCCGATCGGAACCGCTCCAGGATCGAATTTCTGCCGATCACCACTACTCCCCTGGTCTTCATCGCCCCGAAACAACTGGATGGTTCGACCCCGACGACCCTGTCCGGTCAACTTGATCTTAACCGGGCGCCATTGGTACTCCCCCAAACCGGTCTGTCCCGAAGGAGGCTGGATAAATGGATGAAGAAATATCGAGTTACCCCGAATATAACTTCCGAGGTTTCGGGCAATGAGGCGATTATACCGATGGTCACCCTTGGTTGCGGCATTGGGATTGTACCGCAACTTGTTCTTGAACGTAGTCCTTTTCGAGACAAGGTGGTAATTCTCGATAATTCACCAAAGCTCGAACCGTATGTCGTCGGTCTTTGTTCGACAAAGAAAAATCTGCAGCGGGCCAGCGTTAAAGCCTTCTGGCAACTGGCCGAGGAGCAATCCGTTTAGATTTTCCTTATGGATGGTAATTAGCGGATTTCTCCTTCGAAGCTTTACATCTTCAAACGCTACCGGTAATTAATAAGTTTGTGGATAATGTTTGCATGCAATATCGGCATCACCAATAATCTAAGCACGTTCCAGGAATTACTAGATCTTTTCAGAGGAGGCAACGATGAGTCTGACCTTTAAGACGGATGTATTTGCAACCGAGACAATAAAACTGGCCGACACCGAAGAGATGGTCGTGGTCGGCGGCCGGGACAAGTACGCCCTGCTGCCCAGGGCCTTCGCCGGCGTCAAGCAGATCGGCGTGATCGGCTGGGGCTCCCAGGGTCCGGCCCAGGCCCAGAATCTAAGAGACTCCCTGGAAGGCACCGAGATCATTGTCAAGATCGGCCTCCGCGAGGGCAGCGCGTCCATGGCCCAGGCCGCCGAGGCCGGTTTTACCAAGGAAAACGGCACCCTGGGCGAGATGTATCAGGTCATCCGCGAATCGGACATGGTCGTCCTCCTGATTTCCGACGCCGCCCAGGCCGACAACTACCAACAGATCTTCGATAACCTCAAGGATGGCGCGACTCTCGGCCTCTCCCACGGTTTTCTGCTCGGCTATCTCGAAAGCATCGGCCGGGAGTTCCCGGCCAATGTCAACGTGGTCGGGGTCTGCCCCAAAGGCATGGGCCCCTCGGTCCGCCGCCTCTATGTCCAAGGCAAGAAAGTCAACGGCGCCGGGATCAACGCCAGCTTCGCCATCGAACAGGACGTCAACGGCAAGGCCACCGACCACGCCCTGGGCTGGGCGGTCGCCCTGGGCTCGCCCTATATGTTCATGACCACCCTGGGCTACGAGTTCAGAAGCGATATCTTCGGCGAGCGCGGCATCCTCCTGGGCGCGGTCCACGGCATCGTCGAGCTCCTTTTCCGCCGCTATGTGATGGAGCAGGGGATGGACGAGGAGAAGGCCTTTATCGCCACGGTCGAAAACATTACCGGCCCGATCAGCAAGACCATCTCCCGCGAGGGGATCATCGCGGTCTACAACAAACTCGACGAGGCCGGCAAAAAGGTCTTCGAGCGGATCTATTCCCTTTCCTACGGGCCGGCCTTCGACATTCTTCTGGAGATATACAACGAGGTATCAAGCTACAACGAGATCCGCAGCGTGGTTATGGCCGGCCAGCGCCTCAACCGCTTCCCGATGGGCAGGATCGACGGCACCAGAATGTGGCAGGTCGGCGAAAAGGTCCGCGCCGCCCGTACCGATACGCCGGTCGAGATCGATCCTTTTACGGCGGGAATGTACTGCGCCACGATGATGGCCCAGATCGACCTGTTGATCGAAAAAGGCCATTGCCTGAGCGAGGTCGCCAACGAGTCGGTAATCGAGGCGGTGGATTCCCTGAACCCCTACATGCACCACAAAGGGGTGGCCTTCATGGTCGACAACTGTTCGACCACCGCCCGGCTCGGTTCGAGAAAATGGGCGCCGCGCTTCGACTACAACCTGAGTCAGCAGGCCCTGGTCGATTACGATGCCGGCAAGGAAACCGATAGGACTTTGATCGAAAACCTGAAAAACCACAAGATCCACGGCGCCCTGGCAACCTGCGCCACCATGCGCCCCTCGGTCGATATCGCCTTTGTCGATTGATTCGGATCGGATAAAATAAAAAAAGGGGCTGCCCCGGATAATCTTCATTATCGGGAACAGCCCCTTTCTTATAGGGCCACGAGCCAGGCGGTGTAAACAATCACGGGATTAAGCCACCCAGAATTGGCCAATCTCCCAGCCGGTAAGCGGTCAAGCAGCCGGGATACCGGTGATCTTTAATTCTCAGGCGCGATCACCGCCGGTCTTGGCGCCGGATCTCCGCGGTTGGGTGAAAAAATCGACCCCGAGCGGGGCCGAACGCTGCCGGCGCGGTTTATTAGTCGCTTTCCCCGGCCCGCCGTTACGAGGCGAATGCCCGCCACCGCCGCCGTTCCGTCCCTTTTTCGCGGAAGAGATACCCGCCGTTTTTGCGCCACCCTTGCCGGCGGGACGCCCTGCCCTATCGCCGTCGGCAACGGGCATTGACGGCCTGCTTCGCACCTCGGTCTGGCCGTTAACGACCTGGTCCTGGACAATCATCCGGGCGCCGATGGTCTGTTCAATCTGCCTGACGATCAACCGATCTTCGCTGGTGGCAAAGGTAAAGGCCTCGCCGGTGCGATCGGCCCGGCCGGTCCGGCCGATCCGGTGGGTATAGGCCTCGACGGTGGCCGGCACATCGTAATTGATCACATGGGAAATTCCCGAGACATCGATGCCCCGGGCGGCAATATCGGTCGCGACCATAATATTGAATCGCCCACCCCGGAAACCGTCCATGGCTTCCTTCCTTTTATTCTGGGACATGTTGCCCTGAAGGGCGACGGCCCGGTGCCCGTCCTTTTCAAGGTTAAGCGCCAGTTTCTTGGCAACGTGCTTGGTTCTGGTGAAAACCAGGGCGGTACTGACCGTCTTGTCCTGGATTACCTGTTTGAGAAGGGCCGGCTTGCCTGCCTTCTCTACCCGGTACAGCTTATGGGAGACCAGGGCGGTCGGCCGGGAATGATTGATCTGAAACCGGGCCGGATCCTTGAGAATGGAGTCGGCCAGATGTCTGATTTCATTGGGCATGGTGGCCGAAAACAGCAGGTTCTGCCGCTTCTGGGGCAGATACTTCAGCAATCTTTTGATGGCCGGCATGAAACCCATATCGAACATCATATCGGCCTCGTCCAGGACCAGCATCTCGACCCCGGAAAGGTCGAGATCGCGGCTGTCGAGATGGTCGAGGAGACGGCCCGGACAGGCTACGACAATCTCCACCCCCGACTTGAACATCTTGAGCTGGCCGAACTTGCTGACCCCGCCGTAAACGGCGACGCTGCGCAACCCGGTTTGGCGGCCCAGTTCACTGATATTATCATGAATCTGCTCCGCCAGTTCCCTGGTCGGCGCGACGATCACCGCCCGCACCCGGCGCCGGGGCCCCTGGATCAGTTTCTGGAGGATCGGCAGCACGAAAGCCGCCGTCTTGCCGGTTCCGGTCTGGGCCAGCCCCATGATATCGCGGCCGTTGATGACCTCGGGAATCGCCTGGGCCTGGATGGGGGTGGGGGTCTTGTAGCCGCAGGCTTCAATGCCGGCGACGATCTTCTGGTCAAAATTAAACTTCTCGAAACTCATTTGTTTTCTCTCTTATGGAAATGATCTTTGCATAATCATGCAAAAAAATATTGGCCCGGAAGTTGGATAAATTCATCCTGGAGATTTTTCGCATTATACCTGTTTTAAAAAACAGGGTTCCCCGCGAAAAAAAAAGGGGTTCCGGAAGCCGATTTTAATACCATCGACCCATGAACGGGACCATTACGGTGTCTGGATCTGACAGTGCCTAACGGGCCGGGATCCCAAACGGATGGGATTCGGCCGGTAATTCTTGGCACCTTCCTAAGTGATCAGCAGAAACTTAACGGCATCTAGCGAGGAGGGGATAAAACCTGCGCGGAAGGAAAAATGACGTGCTTTGGATTCTGATTCTTATAACCAAGTTTCCATATAATAAAGCCGTTCGGGCAATTTAGCAAGAAATTAAATAGCATGGTGGCCCGGAAAGACCAGATTACCGCAAACCGCAAAACATATTCAGACGCGGCACACCGGCCACGGGGTGCCGCCGATAACACAGCAGATTCGGTGGACCGTGATCGCTTACCGGTCAGGCGTTGCCCCGGTTTTTCATGGCGATGCCCCGCTCTTCGGCAAAATCCATCATCCGCCGAAGGGGAATGCTCGCCTTTTGGCGGATAGTTTCGTCAACCGTGATTTCATTGGCGCCGGTCTCCAGGGTTTCGGCGAGATTGCGCAGGCCGTTCATACCCATCCAGGGACAGCGCAGACAGCTCTCGCAGGTGGCCAGATCGCCGCCGGTTGGCGCCTCAAGAAAGATCTTGCCGGGAGCGGCCTGCTTCATCTTGTAAAAAATGCCCGGTTCGGTCGCCACGATGAATTTTTGGGCAGCGAGGGTGACCCCGGCCTTGATCAGGGCCGTGGTCGAGCCGACCACATCGGCCATCTTCACCACCTCCTCCGGCGATTCCGGATGGACCAGCAACTTGGCATCGGGATGTTTTTTCATTAATTTACGAATGCCATCCGCCTTGAAATTTTCATGAACAACGCAGCTTCCCGGCCAGATCAGCATCCGCACCCCTGTGGCCCGCTGGACATAGGAGCCGAGATGCTTGTCCGGGGCCCAGAGGATCTTTTCGTTGCGTCCGGCCAGATATTCGACGATCGGCAGGGCGATTCCTGAAGTGACCACCCAGTCGGCCCTGGCCTTGACGGCCGCACTGGTATTGGCATAGACAACCACGGTATGGTCGGGATGCGCGTCGCAATAATCGCTGAAAAGATCCACCGGACATTCGAGATCAAGGGAACAGGTGGCCGCCTCGTCGGGCATCAGAATACGCTTTTCGGGATTCAATATCTTGGCGGTCTCGCCCATGAAACGGACCCCGGCAACCACCAGGGTCCGGGCCGGGTGCTCGCTGCCGAAACGAGCCATTTCAAGGGAATCGGCAACATAGCCGCCGGTTTCCTCGGCCAGCTCCTGAAGTTCCGGGGCGGTATAGTAATGGGCGACCAGCACCGCGTTCTCCCGGTCGAGCAACCGCTTGATCCGCCCGACCAGGTTATCCCGCTCACCGGGGGCGTATTCCCTGGTCTGCCGGGCCGCGGCGGCCCGGGCCTCTTCGAGAAGTTCATCATCGACTTTGGGTATCTTACCGGAAAGGGCATCACTCTCTCCCTTGACAGCGATCATAACGTTTTCCTCCTGATATTGGCAACAAATCAACTTAGGGGCCGGCAAATACTAATACCTAATCCGTGAGCGTTCGAGAACGGTGCAGATGCATGGCGGCAACGATGTTGATAATACACCATCACGCCTCTCGTCTTCGAGCCATCTTTGGTCGCGCCTTGTTTTCGCTTTACCATATCAACTCTTCCCATAAAACGCGACGGGATTTGACACGATAGCAAGGTCCGTTATAGAAATAATATACAAAGGGTCTTCTTCGAAGACCTAACCCCCGGAGGCGAACATGTTAAGACGGGAACATCGCAAAAACTCTACCGGTAAATATCCGGACTCGCAACGGCGAATCCGGCCCCCGCAGCCAAGCTCCCGGGCCACGGTCGAAAAACTCCTTGCCCATGCCGATATCACAATCGATGGCCGCAACCATTGGGACATCAAGGTGAAAGACCAGCGTTTTTTTGATCAAGTCCTCGCCGGCGGCTCCCTGGCCCTGGGTGAAACCTACATGAAAGGCTGGTGGGAATCGGCCGG
>JARGFN010000104.1:7165-8210 GCA_029210665.1 Desulfobulbales bacterium | reverse complement strand
TGTCGAGGAGGCTTTTCAAATCCCGAGTGGCCCCGAAATGGCGCCGGACCAGATTGACCTCGTTATCGAGGGTGTAATGGCGGCTTGATTCGATCTCGGCGGTCTCCTGGTGGCAGCCGCCGCACTTGGCGGCCATGTTGGCCGGGTCGGCGGGGCGGCTGATCAGATCGAGATGGGCGGATTGCGGATCACCGCTTTGGTTGTCGCCGTTATGGCAGGATACGCAGGCGAGTTCGGCATGGGTGCCGGTCAGGGTGTAGGGATGGCAGGAGCGGCACCCCGGCTTGATCGTTAACGCCCGGGAGTCTTTGGCGGCGGCTTCTTGTGGGGAGGGCGGCACCCCGGCGTCTTCCCCGGAACAGCCCGGCAGGGCCAAGATCAACAGGAGGGCTATGGCGGCAATGAACTTTTTAAATGGCATATCATCGATATTTATAAACAATTTTCTCCAAAAAACATCGTTAAAAAATATTCGTCGCCTGGCATTCGGGCAAGGCCGTTGCGGATCGCCGTGGGTAAAGGGTTATCGCCTAAGTTTTTCTTGGACAAATCATGTCGTATTGCTATAGTGGTCTTCATGAAAAAGATAAGCCCGACTCAAAAAACCAAGTTCATTTTTATCACCGGCGGGGTGCTTTCCTCGCTTGGCAAAGGATTGGCGGCGGCGGCGATCGGCACCCTCCTGGAATGCCGCGGCCTGAGCATCACTTTCCAGAAGCTCGATCCCTACATCAACGTCGATCCCGGCACCATGAACCCCTTCCAGCACGGCGAGGTGTACGTCACCGACGACGGGGCCGAGACCGATCTCGACCTCGGTCATTACGAGCGTTACACCTCGGCGGTGCTCGGCCAGCGCAACAACTACACCTCGGGCCGGATCTATAATTCGGTGATTACCAAGGAGCGGCGCGGCGATTATCTGGGCGGCACCGTCCAGGTCATCCCCCACATCACCGACGAGATCAAGTCCCGCATCCGCATGTTGACCGCCGAGGACGAGGACGTCAATGTGGCGATTATCGAGATCGGCGGCACGGTGGGC
>JARGFN010000104.1:0-7155 GCA_029210665.1 Desulfobulbales bacterium | reverse complement strand
ACCGACGAGATCAAGAACGCCATTCTCCAGCTGGACGGCGAGACCGACATCGCCATCATCGAGATCGGCGGCACCATCGGCGATATCGAGGGGCTGCCCTTTATCGAGGCGATCCGGCAGTTCCGCCTCGATGTCGGCAAGGAGAATTCGATCTTCATCCATGTCACCTGGGTGCCTTACATCAAGACGGCCTGCGAGTTCAAGACCAAACCGACCCAGCACTCGGTCAAGGAGCTTCTGGCCATCGGCATCCAGCCCGATATCCTCCTCTGCCGGACCGAGAAGCAGCTGAGCCGGGAGCTCAAGGAAAAGATCTCCCTGTTCTGCAACGTGCCGACCAACGCGGTCATCACCGCCCAGGATGTGGAGAGCATCTACGAGGTGCCGCTCTGCTTCAACCGGGAGGGGCTCGACGACAAGATTCTTGAACTGCTCAACGTCTGGACCGGGGCGCCGAAACTCGATACCTGGCTGGAGCTGGTCAGAAAGGTCCAGCATCCGACCAACCGGGTGATTATCGCGGTGATCGGCAAGTACGTCGACCTGACCGAATCGTACAAGAGCCTCCACGAGTCCCTGGTCCACGGCGGCATCGCCAACGACGCCCACATCGAGCTGCGCTATGTCAGCGCCGAGGATCTGGAGTCCCAGGACGCCGACACCTTGCTCGCCGGCTGCCACGGCATCCTGGTGCCGGGCGGATTCGGCAAGCGCGGCGTGGAAGGCAAGATCAAGGCGATCACCTATGCCCGCGAGAGCGGCATCCCCTTCTTCGGCATCTGTCTCGGCATGCAGCTGGCCGTGGTGGAGTTTGCCAGGAATGTCGTGGGCTGGCAGGATGCCGACAGCAATGAATTCGATCTCGACACCTCCCACCCGGTGATCTATCTGATGAAGGAGTGGTACGATTACCGGACCGGCAAGATCCAGGTCCGGGACGAGAACTCCGAGATGGGCGGCACCCTGCGCCTCGGCGCCTATCCCTGCCGGGTAATTGAAAACACTTTTGCCGGAGCTGCGTACGGCAGTCAAGAGGTCTTCGAGCGCCATCGCCACCGTTATGAATTCAATCCCAAGTTCCGGGAGGAGTTGGAAGAGAAGGGGTTGGTGATAAGCGGGGTCTCGCCCGACAACACCCTGGTCGAGATCGTCGAGGTCAAGGACCATCCCTGGTTTCTGGGCTGCCAGTTCCATCCCGAATTCAAATCGCAGCCCCTTAACCCGCACCCGATCTTCCGTGAGTTTATCAGGGCCGCCCTGAAGCATTCCGGGGAATGATCGCTTCCCGGATGGGAGATTGGCCAATCCTGGGTGTTGGCCTATCCCGTGATAGCTTACATCATGGGAGCAGCCGTTTTTTGGGCCGGTTCTTTTCTTTAAGCATCTGTTTACCGATCGGAGGACCGCATGGATATAGTCAAGGTTAAGGGTTATTTCGAGGTCGGCCCCGGCCGGCCTTTTTTATTGATTGCCGGCCCCTGCGTGCTGGAGTCGGAGGAAATGGCGCTGGAGGTGGCTAGAACCCTCAAGGAGATTTGCGACCGGCTGGGGATGTCTTATGTGTTCAAGACCTCCTTCGACAAGGCCAACCGGACTTCCCTGGATGCTTTTCGCGGTCCGGGGCTCGCCAAGGGGCTGGAGATTATGGCCCGGGTCAGAAAGAAGGTCGGCGTGCCGATTATTTCCGATGTCCATGCGGTTGATCAGGTCAAACCGGCCGCCGAAGTGTTGGATATTATTCAGATACCCGCCTTCCTCTGCCGGCAGACCGACCTGCTGGTAGCGGCCGGCAAGTCCGGCAAGCCGGTCAGCCTCAAAAAGGGCCAGTTCCTGTCGCCCTGGGATATGAAGCACGCGGTCAGCAAGATCAAGTGGAGCGGCAACCGCAATCTGCTTTTGACCGAACGGGGGGCCATGCTGGGCTACAACAATCTGGTCGTCGATATGCGCGCCTTCCCGGTGATGCGCTCCATGGGCTGCCCGGTGATCTACGATGCCACCCACAGCGTCCAGCTGCCCGGCGGCGCCGACGGCAGCTCCGGGGGGCAGCGGGAGTTTATTCCCTTCCTGGCCAGGGCGGCGGTCGCGGCCGGCATCGACGGCCTGTTCATGGAGGTTCATCCCGATCCCGACAATTCCCTCTGCGATGCCGCCAACTCCTGGCCCCTGGATGAGATGGAACCCCTGCTGGAAAGTCTGCTGGCGATCCATCAGGCGGCGAAACCCTATGTCGGGGTCGGCTGAAATGGGTTCCGGCGGGTGCGGCGCGGGCGGCAGGGACTATCCTTCCGATTGTCAGGTGACCCAGGGGTTGCGGGAGCGTTCCGAAGCCCGCCGGCCTGCCGGCCAGCGCAGTTATGCCTGGCGGGCCAATCTCGAAAGGGCGGCCGGGATCAGGCTGCTGCTCCTCGATGTGGACGGGGTGCTGACCGACAGCACCATCGTCTATCTGCCGGACGGGGTCGAAACCAAGGGGTTCAGCACCCGGGACGGCCTCGGGATCAGGTTGCTCCAGGAGGCCGGGGTCGAGGTCGGGATCATCACAGCCCGCCGTTCCGAGGTCGTGCAGCGCCGGGCCGCTAATCTCGGTATATCCCGGCTCTATCAGGGGGCCGGTGCCAAACGTGAAGTATACGAGCAGATTATCGCCGAGCTTGATTTGATGCCGGAACAGGTCGCCTATATGGGCGACGACTGGCTCGATCTGCCGGTGATGACCAGGGTCGGCCTGGCGGCGGCGGTCGCCGATGCGGCCCCGGAAGTGCGCGATATCGCCCATTACGTTACCGCCAGCCCGGGCGGGCGGGGCGCGGTTCGGGAAGTATGCGATCTGCTCATCGAGGCTCAGGGCAGGCACGCTGAGCTCCTCAAGCGATATCTCGACAATGATGAATCTTAAGAGAAATTCCATCTGGTTTCTGCCCCTCATGGCCGTGCTCAGCGCTCCCCTCTGGTGGCCGATGGCCGGAGCCCTGCTTGAACCCAGGGGTGATTTCGACGCCCCGCCCCCCCCGGTCATCAGTCAGCTGAAGAGCTTTGTCATGGAGCAGGTGGTCTTGACTCAACACCGGAACGGGCGCGAGGAGTTTGTGCTTGAGGCCGCCAGGATCAACAGCGGCATCCATGAAGACGTGCTGGAAATGGAGAAGATTGAGGCGCGACTGTTCGGCGCCGACGGCCGTCCGGCGGTCCTGACCGGCGGTGAGGCCTTCTACCACACGGGCCGGGAGATCATCACCGTAATCGATGATGTTCTGGTGCAAACCCCGGAAGGCCGGGAAATGCGGACCGCGGCCCTGCGCTATCTAGTCAAATACCGCAAGGTCAAAACCGCCGAGGCTGTCCTGTTGACCGACGACAATCTGCGGGTCGCCGGCAACAATCTGTTCTATGATCTGGTTGACGGCACGCTCCGGCTCGGCGGCGGTGTATCGGTCGACCTCTACTGATCCGGTTGCCGTCCGCCTTTCCCTTTCCATTTGCCATCCGGATTGATAAACCCTTATTTAACGGCAAGGAGAGATGAGATGGCGGTAAAGGACATAGATTTGCGCGACCGGATAATCCTGGCCCTTGATGTCGAAACTCCGGCCCAGGCCCGGGAGCTGGTTAAAAAGACCGAGGCCCGGCTCGGCTTTTACAAGGTCGGCCTCCAGCTCTTCATGGCCGGCTGGTTCGAGACGGTTGACTGGCTGGTCGATCGCGGCCATAAGGTAATGCTTGATCTGAAGTTTTTCGATATTCCCGAAACCGTCAAACTGGCGGTGGCCCAGATCAGGGACCGGGGGGTATCCCTGGCGACCATCCACGGCAACGATGCAATCATCAGAGGGGCCCTGGAGGAAAAGGGTGATCTCAAGCTCCTGGCCGTGACCGTCCTGACCAGTTTCGGCGAGAACGACCTGCGGGCCATGGGGATGACCCAGTCCATCGAGGATCTGGTCCTTTACCGGGCGAGACGCGCCCTGGAACTGGGTTGTGACGGGGTGGTTTCATCCGGCCTGGAGGCGGCCAGGCTCCGCCGTGAATTAGGTGGGAAACTGCTGCTGGTTACCCCGGGGATCAGGCCGGGCGCCAATGTCATGGACGACAGCGATGATCAGACCAGGATAATGACCGCCGGCCGGGCCCTGGCCAATGGGGCGGACCAGGTGGTGGTCGGCCGGCCGATCAGCAGGGCGTCGGATCCGATCGCGGTTATCGAGGCGATGCAGGCCGATATCGTCAAATCTCTGGGCTGAACCGGAAACTACACCCGGCAAGGCCGGAGTTTCTCCGCGGCTTGCGGTTGCCTCTTGTCGGCCGGCCCCTGCCCCGGCTTCTTTAATCCTGAATCCGTGACGGCTTAGCGGGGGATTTTGCTTTATACCCTTTTGGGTGTACCATTAGTATTATCAACATCGTTGCCGCCTTGCATCCGCACCGTTCTCGAACGCTCACGGATTCAGGTTAATGTTCGGTCTCTTCCCCTGGATGGCGCCGATCCCCCCTCCCCAAAAAAATATCCATGGACAGGCCCCAGAGAGCTCGGGCCCGTTGATTGCGACGGGATCTTCACCAAACCTATCAATGAAAATACTGGGAATATCCTTGAATTTGTGCATATCATATGAATAGAGAGAAGCACCCGTCATTCAGGAAGATGATAATTCAGAGAGAGGGGGCCGCTTATGGCAACTACAAGAGAGACGGCATCGAAACATAAGGATATCGCCCGGATCGATCAGGAGTCGAAAAGGTCGCACGGCTGGTATGTTCGGGTCAGGTATTTCGGCAAGAACCACAGCAAGTTCTTTTCCGATAAAAAGAACGGCGGCAGAAATTCGGCCCTGCTCGCGGCCATTGCCTGGCGGGACAGCACCAGAAAAAAAATAGGTAAACCGCAGACCGACAAGCACATCGTCACCAAGAGTACCTCCAATACCGGGGTGGTCGGGGTCAGGCACGACGAGAAACTGAACTGCTTTTTCGTCAGCTGGGTCGACCGGGAGGGCAAGCCCGGCAAGACCTCGGTCTCGATAAACCGGCACGGCAGGCTCGGGGCCTTCAAGAAGGCCTGCGAGGTCCGGGAGCGGAAGGAGGCCGAGCGGCTGGATATCGCCTGATAAGCGGCTGGAGAAAGCCGGCGGGGTTTTTTATGAAAGAGTCCGACGAATACAAAGGATCCCCACGGCGGCGGAAAGCTAAAAAAGAGTTCCAATGTCATTGTTGCCGGAAGGTGCTGCCGTTCTGCTGGAACTGTCCGTGCGGCTTTCAGATCTGCGACGACTGCTTCAAGGAGAATCTCTGGGGGATCAGTAACGGTCCTACCTGGATCTGTCCTGACTGCGGACGGGTCCGGATGATGTAGGTTTTACTTGATAAGATGATGCCACAAGGGGCCGGTGCCGTGGCCCATCCGTCGGGCGGCGCTTAATCTCAGCAGTTTCCCGACGTAGTCCCCGGCCAGTTGAAAGGCCTGTTGCCAGTCCCCGGTCTTCAGGTGATAGGCGGCGAGGGCCGAAGCAAAGGTGCAGCCGGTGCCGTGGCTGTTAACGGTCTCGACCCGCTTGCGTTCCGCCTTGACGGCCCTGACCTTCCGGCCGTCCCGCAGAAAAAGCAGATCGGTGACGATGGGGAGTTCTTCGCGGCGGTGGCCGCCTTTGACGATAATCGCCTCAAGACGGGGATAACGGGAAAAGATCCCGGCACAGGCGGCGGTGATATCCTCGTCGTTCCTGCTGTCGAGCCCGGTCAGGGCCTGGAACTCCTGAAAGTTTGGGGTGAGTGCGGCGGCATTGGCGATGATCCGGTCGGCGAGGACGAAAAGGCCGGCAGGGGTCAGCAAGTCGTGGCCGTCCGAGGCCTTGAGGACCGGATCGCAGATCACGGTGCCGTCGAAGCCGGCCAGACACTCGCCTACCGCTTCCGCCACTTCCGGGGTGCCGAGCATTCCGGTCTTGATATGGCTGACCGGCAGATCGGCCAGGACCTGGTTGATCTGTTCCTTGACCAGCTCGGGCGCGACCGGCTGGATTCGATAGATCCCCAGGCTGTTCTGGACGGTCAGGCAGCTGATTGCCGCGCCGCCGTATACCCCCAGGGAAGCGAAGGTCTTGAGGTCGGCCTGGATGCCGGCCCCACCGGAAGGATCCGAACCAGCGACGGAGAGAATTGCCCGGGAATCGGCGGTCATGACCGGTGTCAGTTGCAGCCGCAACCGGCGCTGTCGCGACCGCCGCTGTCCGCGCCGGGGTCTCCCTCAGCTTCGGCGATGGCCTGGAGGGTGATCCGGTACCGGAGTTCCTCCCCGGCCAAAGGGTGGTTGTAGTCGACGGTGACCCGGTCGTTTTCCACCGCGATGATCGAGGCCGGCACCTGTTGATTCTTGCCGTCCCGCTGGACGGTCATCCCGACGACCATTCCCGGTTTCGGATCGATCCGGTCCCCGAAAACGTCGCGCTTGAAGGTCTGGACCAGTTCTTCAAGCCGCGGACCATAGGCCTCTTCAGGGTTGACCGTGACTGTTCTGGTTTCGCCCGCCTGCATGCCGAGCACGCCCGATTCGAATGAGGGGAAGACCGTGTTCCGGCCGACGGTGAATTCGAACGGGGACTCCTCGGTCGCCGATTCGAATATCTCGCCGTTCTTCAGGGCGCCTTCGTAGATTATGGTTACGTAATCGCCTGTCTTGACTTTTCGCATGATAGCTTCCTCTGGAGTATTAGTATTTGCCGATTTCCTAAACTATATTTTTATTGCTGTCCCAGGCGTTCCCGGCCCAGCTTGATCAGCAGCAGGATGGCCGGAAAGAGATGGAAGAACAGGTCGAGGATGTCAACGGGCCTGTCCAGCCGTCCTTCACCCAGCATGATAAATTTTTCTACGAGGTGGGGCGTCGGCGTCAACGGAGCCAGTCCGAGGATTATCGCGACTACCGCCAGTTGCGTATAGCTTATTTTATCGAGAAAGTTGTACATTATTATCTTGCTGAATTTTAAGTTTACTTGAACCGGCTCAAGGTTGGTAAAATAACTATAATTTGCTTTTTTGCAACCGTCGGTTGTCCGGTTCGGGAATAAGACTTGACATCCGGGCCGGATGGTCATAATTTCACCCTCTTATACCCACAGGGCATAAGTTTCGTGCGAGCAGACGAGCTGCTCAACTCAGCTT
>JARGFN010000103.1 GCA_029210665.1 Desulfobulbales bacterium | reverse complement strand
CAAGGGTTAATTTCGTTAAAAAATCGTGGCAAGGCCCGGTATATTCTGCTTTAGTGGTCTCAGAGACAAAAAATCAGGAGTATAAGCCGATGACCAGACAGTGTTTTCGCACCCGGAACCTTAATGAGCTGATCGATGCAAGTTGCGGTAAATTTGGGGATCGTCCCCTGACCGGTTTCGCTTTTCAGGCCCCGTTTTCCTATCGGGAGTTTCGCGGCGGCTTTCTCAGGATAGCCGGGCGTCTTCGCGCAATCGGGGTCAAGAAAGGTGATCGGGTGGCTATCCTCGCCGAAAATTCTCCCCGGTGGGGGATGGCCTATATGGGCGTGGTAAGGCTTGGGGCGGTGGCGGTACCCATCCTTCCCGATTTTCCCGAGTCGGATGTTCTGCACATCCTTTCCGAGTGCCGGGCCAAGGTGCTTTTCACCACCGCCAAACAGATCGACAAGATTTCCGAACTCACCGATTACCGCCTTGAGAAAATCGTAACCCTTGACGATTTTTCCGGGATCGGGGCTATTTTCGATACGGCGCCGTTTTCCGAATTACTGGAAGGCGACCAGCCCGACGATAAGACCGAATTCAAGCCGGTCGCGCCGGATGATCTGGCCAGTATCATCTATACCTCCGGGACCTCGGGCCATTCGAAGGCGGTGATGCTGAGCCACGGCAATTTGAGCTCCAATGTCGATTCGGCCAGCGGCCTGGTCAACATCACCCCGGACTGGACCTTCCTTTCCGTGCTGCCCATCTCCCACACCTACGAATTTACCGTCGGTTTTCTTTTGCCGATCCGTCAGGGCGCTCGGATCGTTTACTGCGATCAGCGGCCCACCCCGATGGTTCTGGGCAAGATCTGCTCGGCCGAAAAGCCCACGGTGATGTGCGTGGTGCCGATGATCCTCGAAAAGATCTATAAAAAGCGGGTCCTGCCGAAACTCAACAACAGCAAGGTGCTGCGGGGTCTTTTGCGCCTGCCTTTTCTGCGGGCCCGAATCCTCAACAGGATCGGCGCCAGGCTGCTGGATTTTTTCGGCGGCGAACTGCGGCTGATGGCCATAGGCGGCGCCGCCTTTAATATCGAGGTCGAAAAGTTTTTCCATGAGGCGGGTTTTCCCTATATTGTCGGTTATGGCTTGACGGAAACCTCGCCGATCCTGGCCGGCGGGCCGGCCGGCGACCCCACCATTGCCGTCGGTTCCTGCGGCAAACCGGTCCCCGGGGTTGCCATAAAGATAGTCAATCCCGCGTCGACCTCGGGAATCGGTGAGATCCATGCCAAGGGCCCCAATGTCATGAAGGGCTATCATAACAATCCGGAAGCCACCGCGGCCACCATCGATTCCGACGGCTGGCTGGCCACCGGCGATCTGGGCTACCTGGACGAAAACAACAACCTGTTCATCTCCGGCCGTTCCAAGAGCGTAATCGTCCTCTCTCACGGCGAAAATATTTACCCGGAGGCGATCGAGGACAAGATTAACAGTTCAATTTATGTGGTTGAATCGCTGGTCACCGAGTTTGACGACAAGCTGATCGCTTCCGTTTTTCCCGACTACGAGTGTTTCGATCTTGAAACGAAGGGCAAGACCGAAACCGGCAAGCATCGTTATATCATGGCCGTTCTTGAGGATATCCGGAAAACGGTTAATCGCCAGTTGCCGCCTTACGCCCAGATCCACCGGCTGGTCGAGCGGCAGGAGCCGTTCACCAAGACCGCGACCCACAAGATCAAGAGATATCTTTACACCGGGATGAATAACTGAGAAAATTGGCAAGGGCCTGGGTCTGCCCATAAACGTTTTTTTTGCGAACTTATCAACCTTAAGACGCTAAGGGGTCGGAAAATGCTCAGTTCCTCAAGTCCGCCGAATCCAGGTTCGGCAGGGTGCTTCCCCGGCCTCCTTGCCGCCGTTGCCGGACAAAATCCTCCTTTCCGCCGAGTGACCGGTAAAATCCCGCCCTGGCCTGCCTCATGAATGGCACAAGGTTGTAAGATGTCACCGATTATCATCGTCTCCATCGTTGTGGCGCTATTGGGCATTGGGTTGGTCTCGGCCTCGATCACCGGCG
This sequence comes from Desulfobulbales bacterium, assembly GCA_029210665.1. Taxonomy (GTDB): domain Bacteria; phylum Desulfobacterota; class Desulfobulbia; order Desulfobulbales; family JAGXFP01; genus JAGXFP01. Next base: position 6,184 of record JARGFN010000103.1, on the reverse strand, counting down.
GCTTTCGCCTCAATCGTGATCTGCCGGATGAACTGCGGGGCCGTTGGCGGTTACTTATCGCCTGCATGGCCTTTTTCGATGTCGGCTACATTATGTTGGTCTTTCTGCTGCTCACCAAGATTTATATTCCCATCGAGCTGCTGGTCGGTTCGATCCTGATCGCCGGGGCCGCTTTTATCTTCATGTTCGTCAAGCAGAGCGAGTTTACGGTCAGACGGATGAACGAGCTTCGCGGCGGCGCCGTTACCGCCAATGAAAAGTTGCGGGTAAGCAACGCCAGGCTGGTCGAAGAGGCCCGGGAGCGGGAGAAGATCACCGCCGAGCTGCGTGAATCCAGAACCCATATCGAGAACGTCTTAAGCAGTTCGATCCCCTTGTGCCTTACCAATACCGATTTCGAAATCATCGACGCCAACGAGGCCTACTACCGGGTCTTCGGTAAATCCGCGGACCCGGCGGCAGTCCAGAAATGTTACGACTCCCGGTCCGGCGCCGCTTGCGATACCGAGAAATGCCCGCTTACCCGGATAATGGCCGGAGAATCCGAAGTTGTCTGTGAGTCCCGGAAGATCGGCGATGACGGCGTCGAGCAACGTTTTCTGGTGTCGGCCAGGCCTTTACGGGGTGAGCACGGCGAGGTGGTCGGTATCGTCGAAAGTTTCCAGGACATCACCAGGCTCAAGCTTACCGAGGCGGCCCTGGCCGAGGAGAAGGAGCGGCTGCTGGTCACCCTGGGCAGTATAGCCGACGGGGTTATCTCCGTTGATCTGCACGGGCGGGTGGTCCTGATAAACGACCGGGCCCAGGCCCTGACCGGCTGGCAGCAGGAATACGCCACCGACAGGAAGTTGAACGAGGTCATCCATCTCGTTGAGGTCATGGATCATCGCCGGCAGATCGATCCCATGGATCTCCTGATCAATACCTTGAGCGAACAGGCCGGGACGACCTCGGACGGGCGGGGCGTTCTGGTGGCCAGGGACGGTTGGGAAAGACAGGTGAGCTACAGCGTTTCGCCGATCCACAACCGGCAGGGCGACATCTTCGGCGGCGTACTGGTCTTTCAGGACATTACCGAAAAGCTGAAGGTCGAGATGGAGTCGGCCAGGATCGGCAAACTTGAGTCGATAAGTCTTCTGGCCAGCGGCGTCGCCCACGATTTCAACAACATCCTGACCGCCATCATGAACAATCTGACTCTGGCGCGGCTGGCCAAGGACTCGGGCGACAAATTGCTCGCGAAGATCGACGCCACCGAGGAGGCGGTGATGATGGCCAAAGAGCTGACCAGCCAGCTCCTCACTTTCGCCAAGGGCGGTGCGCCCGCCAAGGAGGTCGTCTCCATCGGCGATCTGGTGGAAAATTCAGTGGAATTTTCCCTGCGCGGCTCCAATGTCAGTCATGATATTTCAATTGGCGAGGAACTCTGGCCGGTGGAGGTCGACGAGATCCAGATGCACCAGGTAATCAGCAATCTGGCGATTAATGCCGATCAGGCGATGTCCGCCGGCGGGGTTCTCTCCATCTCTCTGGCCAACTGCCTGGTCCGCCCCGGTGATTCGGCGCTGATCAGGGCGGGCCGCTATGTGAAGCTGGCCATCCGCGACCAGGGTCCGGGTATCGGCGAGGAGTATCTTGCCAAGGTTTTCGATCCCTATTTCACCACCAAGCCGGAGGGCAGCGGCCTGGGGCTGGCCACGGTCTATTCGATAATCGCGAAGCATGACGGTTATGTGTTTGTCGATTCCGAGGTGGGGCAGGGCGCGGAATTTACCATTTATCTGCCGGCCGCGCCGGAAACGGCGGCGGCTATCGCTGTGCGGGGGGGGGGCGGTGAGGTCTCCGGGGGCACGGGCCGCGGCGCGGCCAGCGGCAAAATTCTGATTATGGACGATGAACGGGATATCAGGGAGCTCCTCGGCGAATTGCTGCGCAGCGCCGGATATCAAGTGATTTCCGCCTGTGACGGAGAGGAGGCCGTCAGGCTCTATCGGGAAGCCAGGGATCGGCCGGAGCACTTTGACTGTGTGATCATGGATCTGACTGTTCCCGGCGGGATGGGCGGCCGGGAAGCAATGGGCAGGCTCCTGGAAGTGGATTCCGACGTCAAGGCGATTGTTTCCAGCGGTTATGCCAACGACCCGGTCATGATCGATTATGCGAATTACGGTTTCCGGGGCCGGATTGAAAAACCGTATCGGCTTGAGGCCCTGATTGAGATGCTGGACGAGATTATCGGTGGCGGCGGCGAGTGAGGTCGGGCGGCCGGGAGATTGGCCAATCCTGGGCGGCTTATCCCGTGATCGGTTACGGCTGGGGTTTTCGTCGGGGGAGCAACCTGAACGCCGGCCAACGGTTCCGTTAAACCGCCGGCCGGCTTCCCAGGAGGAAAGACGGAAAAATCTGGGGGGGAAGATTTTTCCATCTCCATGATTTTGATCATATCACAAGCGCCGGGGCCGCTGTCAAGTGATAGTGTAATAATTTATTATCCTGTGATTTCGGATAGTTACCGTGGCCACTCCCTTTTTTTTGATTATTTTTTACGAAGCCGTTACTCCCGATAGACCGGGCAGGTTGTTTCGGGGCTGTAGTTGCGGAATGCCCGGTCGCCGTAATCGGTGTGACACTCGATGCAGAGGCCGATCCGCAGAATCCTGCGCAGTTCCTCGCCGCTGAAGGGGCGCAGATCCGGCCTGGAACTCCTTTGCAGAGGGGTGCCGTCGATATCGACAAAGCCGTCCAGGGGCGGGGTCGTGCCGACGGCGGTCTCGACCCCCTGGTGGAGCGGCTTGAAACGCCATTCGCCATCTTCCCGCCAGATGGCGCCCTCGCCGAGGCCGACGGTCTTGCCGGAGGCGTGGCAATCGGCGCAGCTCCGGCCGCCGGCCTGGGTGGTATGGGGGTTCAGGGCGGCCATGGTCAGGGAGTTGAACTGTTTTTCCGGTTCGCCCTGTTCGTCGACCAGGGTGACGATATCCTGGCAGCCGGGGGTGACGATCACCACCTCGTCAGCCCAGACGGCCAGCATCGGTTTTTCGTAGCGCAGGTATGAGCGTCCCTCTTCCCACCACCCCTTGGTTTCTTCGAGGCTCAATTTGTCGAGATGGGTCTCGCTGTTATCCCGTTTGACATGGCAGCCGTAGCACTGGGGAACCCAGCTGGAGTGGCAGGATTCGCAGCTCAGCCGGTTGTGGCCCGGGTAGTCGCAGGTGCCCTTTTTGGGGAGATGCAGGGGGTGGCTCTTGCCGTCAAGTTTGGAGATCAGGACCGGCTGGCCTTCCTCCGTTGCAATGTTGTTCAACCGCCGGTCTTTCCGGGTGGTGCCGGGGTCGGCGCCGTGGCAGGTGGTGCAGCCGATCTCCAGCTGATCTTCGTAATGGGCGTAGTTGTTGCCGTCGCCCATGATCTCTTCCCTGGTGTGGCAGTCGATACAGGCCATGCCTTTCCGATGGTGGATGTCGTCGTCCAGTTCGAGGTAGAAGCGGTTGCCCGGCAAGCGCTGGTCAGAGAGGCCGCCCTTGCTGTAAGGGGTGCCGTAGCCCTCCGCCTCGTAGATCCCCTGGTAGGAGGTGCCGACCCGGCCGCTGCGGTTGTGGCAGCGCACGCAGTTTTCGACCGGCACTTTCTTGATGATCAGGGGGTGGACCTTTTCGGGATCTTCCTCGGGAAGGGGGGTGCCCTTGATGTGGTGGCAGGCCGAACAGCCGCCGCCCTTTTCGTTGAAAAACTCCGGGGCGCCGGGCAGATCGTTCTTCTGTTTCCAGAGATGGCAGGTGGCGCAGAGTTTCCGGTAATAATCCAGGGCCAGGGAGGTCTCGCCGCTCTCGATCAGCTGTTCGACCGAGTAATCGCCGTTCTGGTTCTCCGCTTCCCCCCAGTAGTAGAGGAGGGTCGCCAGGATGCCCCGGTTGGTGGCCATCAGGGAGTTCTTGATCTTGGGGACGTCGATGGCGTGGCAGCCCTCGATGCCGCAGGTCTGCTCGACCACCCGCAGATCGCCGGGATTCTTGACGATGCCGGCATGGCCGTTTTTCTTGTCGATGGCCAGCGGGTCGCCGAGGTGGCAGACCGCGCAGCCCAGGACCTTGCTGTCGTGGGCGCTGTCCAGTCTTTCCGCCCGGTGGCAGGAAAGACACATGTCGATGCGGCCGTCGGTAAGCTGATAGAGCCGGGCCGGGCGTTCGGTGAGATTTTCGCGGACCACCAGGCCGAAGACGACGAGCAGAACGAAAAACAGGGTCAGGCGAGGCGACATCAAGCCCACTCCCGGTAATTTTCGGCGGAGGGGTAACGGCGCCCGTAACCGAAGGCCTTGCTGGTGACCTTTAAGCCGGGAGGGGCCTGTTTGCGCTTGTACTCGCTGGTTTTGATCCTCCGGACCACATCCTTTACGATGTCCGGGTCATAGCCCATTTTGATGATTTCCGCGACGCTGCGGTCTTCCTCCAGCCAGGCGCTTAAAATCGGATCGAGGATCTCATAGGGCGGCAGGTCATCCTGGTCGGTCTGCTCCGGGGCCAGTTCGGCGCTGGGCGGTTTCTCGATGGTGCGGCTGGGGATTATAATCGCGTCGCGGTTCAAATAGCGGGCCAGGCTGTAAACCATCAGTTTGGGAACGTCGGCGATTACCGCCAGGCCGCCGCTCATATCGCCGTATAGCGTGCAGTAACCGACGGCCATCTCCGATTTGTTGCCGGTCGAGAGCAGCATCGACCCGAACCGGTTCGAGATGGCCATCAGGATCGAGCCCCGGATCCGGGCCTGGAGATTTTGTTCAGTAACGGTGTGGTCCAGTTCGCCCATGATCGATTTCAGGGTCTTCAGCTGGGCCTGAAAGACATAGGTGATGGGGATGACTTTCAGCTCGATTTTCAGGTTGGCGGCCAGTTCCCGGGCATCCTCGATGCTCTCCTCCGAACTGTAAGGTGACGGCATCGATACCCCCAGCACATTCTCCCTGTCCAGGGCGGCACAGGCGATGGCCGCGACCAGAGCCGAATCGACCCCGCCGGAAAGACCGATGACGCACTTGTTGAACCCGCACTTCCGGACATAATCCCTGGTACCCATAACCAAAGCATCGAAAAGATCGGGCAACTCATCCTTTTTTTCGGGGTTGAGCGCTTTCTTCGCAGGTTTTCTGAGTTTTTCGGAATCGACCAGCACCATTTCTTCCCTGAAGCGGTTGGTGGTTGAGACCAGCTCGCCGTAGCTGTTGAAGGCCAGGCAGCCGCCGTCGAATAACAGAGAGTCCTGGCCGCCGACCTGGTTTACATAGAGGAGGGGAATCCGGTATTTGCGGCTGATCGTCGAGAAAATCCGGTTCTTCAGTTCGGCCTTGCCGAGCCGGAAAGGCGAGGCGGCCAGATTGACGATCAGGTCGATCTTGTCGTCCGATAAATTAATCGCTTCGCTGATCGGGTCGGTCGTATAGATCCGGTGGCCGGGATGGTCCTTGTCGTTCCAGATGTCCTCGCAGATCGTCATGGTAATCTTGAGGCCCCGGTAATTGATGTTGGAGGTCCCCGGAGTTCCGGGTTCGAAGTATCTGGCCTCGTCGAAGACATCGTAGGAGGGCAGCAGCTGTTTATGGGTGATGGCCAGGATCTTGCCGTCTTCGAAAAGGATGCAGCTGTTATGGAGTTGCTTGCCCGTGGCGCCCTTGTTTCTGGTAAAGGCCCCGACCATCACCCCGATGCCGGATATCTTTTTGATCAGCCGGTCAAGGGCCAGGTCGTGATCTTCGATAAACGAATGGCGTTCGAGCAGGTCCTGGGGCGGATAGCCGCTGACCGCCATCTCCGGAAAAATGACGAGCTCGCAGCCGCTCTCCCGGGCCTTCGTCGCCGACTGGATGATCTTGCCGCAGTTTGCGGAGAAGCTGCCGATAAGGGGATTTATCTGGATCAGTGCGATCTTCATCGGGGTAGTTTATAGCATAGTCCCGGGAAAAATTGAGGAAAAAATAACGAATAAGCCGCATTTTCATGTTCAACATCCCGGCGCGGGAAATCGGCGATTCGGACCAGCAATGCTGTTTTTTCTGCTGTTTTTTCTTGCCTGAACCGTTATCTGCCACTAGTTTCCATGGTGATATTTTGTATGGATCAATAAATATGGGCAACCCAAGCCTTCAGGGGGAAAGAACCAATGCAGAAATATTTTGTCCTCGACACCAATG
>JARGFN010000102.1 GCA_029210665.1 Desulfobulbales bacterium | reverse complement strand
AAGTTTCGTTTGGGCCGGCAAGCGGCCCAACTCAGCTTTATCTTTGTCGTCATGCCGGCATCCAGCGTATGATCTGTTTTCCGGCTTAAAAATTGCCGGAATGACGGACTTTTCGATGCGTGGCAGGTAAATTGAAAAATCGTTGCCGATCTTAACCGTTCAGAGTTGCCATCTCGCGATCGATACGTTCGAGAAGAAAGGCGGCCGCCTCGGCAAGAGGCATGGTCTCGGTCCGGCCGTGCCGCCGCTCCCTGACCTCGACCGTACCGTCCTTTGCAAAGCCTTTACCCACCGTCACCCGGTAGGGGATGCCGATCAAATCAACATCCTTGAACTTGATACCCGGCCGTTCATCCCGGTCATCCAGCAAGACCTCGATTCCCTGTTCACGCAGGCCATTATAAACCTGCTCGGCCGCGCTGGTGATTTCCTTATCGTCGGGCGACAGGTTGAGAACCACCACCTTGAAAGGCGTGATCGGCATCGGGAAGATGATGCCGTCCTTGTCGTGATTCTGTTCGATGGCCGCCGCCACGGTGCGGCTGACTCCGATCCCGTAGCAGCCCATGACAAAGTGCTTTTCCCGGCCCTTGCCATCCAGGCAGGTGGCATTTAGCGCCTCGCTGTAGGCGGTGCCGAGCTTGAAGATATGGCCGACCTCGATACCCTTGGTGAATTCCAGCTCGCCGCTGCAGCGCGGGCAGTGATCGCCGGCGGTCACCTCCCTGAGATCGCCGATCTGTTCGACTTCGAAATCACGACCGAGATTGGCGTTTAAAAGATGGTAATTCTTCTCGCCGCCGCCGACCACGAAGTTCCGCATCACCGCAATCTCCCGATCGGCGACCACCGGAATCCTGATCCCGACCGGACCGAGATAGCCGCTCGGCACCCCGGTGGCATCGAAGATCTGCTTGTCGTCGGCCAGCTCCACATCCACCGCGCCCAGCATATTCTTGAGCTTGACTTCCTGGACCTCGTGATCGCCCCGGACCAGAACCGCCAACGGTTTGCCGTCGGCCAAATAGACCATGGTCTTGACCAGCTGTTTCGGAGAGATATCCAGAAAGGCGGTAACGGCGACAACCTTGCGCTTGCCGGGCGTTTCGACCTTTTCCAGGGGCAGCATCTCGACTTCAGGTTCGGCAGGCTGCGGGGCGGCGCCGGCCGCTTTTTCCAGGTTTGCCGCGTAACCGCATTTATCGTCATCGGACTTGCAGATCGCCAGGGTGTCCTCGCCGGTCTCGGCCAGGACCATGAACTCGTGGGAGAAACTGCCGCCGATCGTGCCGGTATCCGCCTCGACCGCCCGGAAGGACAGGCCGCAGCGGCTGAAGATCCGGTGATAGGCGTCATACATCTTCCGGTAGGTGACATTGGCGCCATCTTCGTCGATATCGAAGCTGTAACCGTCCTTCATAATAAACTCCCGGCCCCGCATCAGCCCGAAACGGGGCCTGATCTCGTCCCGGAATTTGGTCTGGATCTGGTAGAGGTTCAGGGGCAGGCTCCGGTAGGAATGGACGTTCATCCGGACCAGGTCGGTGATCACCTCTTCATGGGTCGGGCCCAGACAGCTTTCCCGGTTATGGCGGTCCTTGAAGCGCAACAGTTCCGGGCCGTACTTTTCCCAACGACCCGACTCCTTCCATAAATCGGCGGGCTGGACCACCGGCAGCAAAAGCTCCTGGGCGCCGGCCCGGTTCATCTCCTCGCGAACGATCTGCTCGACCTTGCGGATCGCCGCCAGACCGAGCGGCAGGTATGAGTAAACCCCGGAGGTAAGCTTGCGGATAAACCCGGCCCGCAGCAGCAAACGGTGGCTGACCACCTCGGCCTCGGCCGGATTTTCCTTCAAAGTGGGCAACAGCAACTGAGAGTAACGCATGATTGATTCCCGTCTTATTCTTTAACTCATTGGTAGTATAAAGATTTCTCCCGCAGGTCGAAAATGACATGATCGCAACCGATGTCCGCCCAACTCGCGGCCTATTAATTTCTATTCTAAAAGCAATCGCTTATCTACACGAAACCCCAGAAACGGCTTCGGGCTACTGTCTCCTGTCTCCTGTCTCCTGACTCCTGACTCCTGACTTCCAACTTCCAACTTTTAACTTTTAACTTTTAACTTTCAGTTCCCCCTTCCCAGCAGCCATCCTGTCAAGCTCGGCAATAAAGACCTCCAGCAACTCCCCTTCCGGCACCTTCTTGAAAACCTCGCCCTTCTTGAAGATAATTCCGACGCCATGGCCGCCCGCCACGCCCAGGTCGGCCTCACGGGCCTCGCCCGGTCCGTTGACCACGCAGCCCATTACCGCTACCTTCAGGGGAGTCTGAATGGCCTGGATATGTTTTTCGACCTTTTCGGCCAGGCTGAAGAGATCGACCTGGCAGCGGCCGCAGGTCGGGCAGGAGATCAACTCAGGACCGCGCTGCCTGATGTGCAGGGCGCGGAGCAATTCATAGGCCACCCGGATCTCCTCAACCGGATCCCGGGTCAGGGAAATACGGATGGTATCACCGATCCCTTCGGAGAGCAGGATCCCCAGGGCAACACTGGACTTGACCGTGCCGGCGATCAGCCCGCCGGCCTCGGTTACCCCGAGATGGAGGGGGTAATCTGCCTGGGCGGCCAGCTGCCGGTAGGCATCGATCGTGGTCAGTGCATCGGATGACTTGATCGAAACCTTGATCTCCGCGAAACCCATCTTTTCAAGAAGCCCGATATTGCGCAGTCCGCTTTCCACCAGAGCGGCGGGGACCGGGTGGCCATAGCGGGCGAGGATATCCTTTTCGACCGAACCGGAGTTAACCCCGACCCGGATCGATACCTTGTGGACCTTGGCCGCATCGACAACCCGGGCCAACTTTTCCAGGCCGCCGATATTGCCGGGATTGATCCTGATTCCCTGGGCGCCGTGCTCCAAAGCGGCCACGGCCAGGCGGGAATCGAAATGGATATCGGCAATCAGCGGAATAGAAATCCGCTCGCGGATGGCCCGGATCGCCTCGGCCGCCGCCATATCGAGAACCGCCACCCGGATGATCTCGCAGCCCACATCCTCAAGCCTTTTAATCTGGGCCACGGTGGCCTCGACATCGCGGGTATCGGTATTGGTCATCGACTGCACCGCGATCGGCGCCATATCGCCGATCGGAACATCCCCGACCGTAATCCGCCTGCTCTTTTTTCTGTCAATCCGCATAAAAATTCACCCAGCCCTCGAAAGTCCGCGCGATTATAACCGGTTAGCGAATTTCTTGCATCCAAAAGCATAACCGCCAACTCAACAGATCCGCGGCAACTGCTCTCCCACCGGCATATCGAGAATCTGGCTGACCCCGAGACCGGTCTTCATGGCGACCACGCCGGGATGATCCTCCACCACCCGGCCGATCACCACGGCCTGGCGCCCAAGAGGATGCCGGCGCATGGTCTCGACAACATCATCGGCCACCGGGGCCGAGACCACGGCTACGAGTTTGCCTTCGTTCGCCACGGTCAGGGGATCGATCCCCAGAATTTCACAGGCACCCTGAATGTTCCGGTTAATCGGCACCCTTTCCTGCTCCAGGACAATGCCTTTGGCCGATGCCTTGGCGAACTCGTTCAAGGTGGCGGCAAGCCCGCCCCGGGTCGGATCGCGCATCGCCCGAATCTCCCTTGAGACCATTAGCATATCCTCGACCAGCGAGTTCAAAGCCGCCGTGTCGCTCTCGATATCCGTCTGGAAAGACAGTCCTTCCCGGCTGGTCATTACGGCCATGCCGTGATCGGCCACCGTGCCGGACAGGATGATCCGATCATCGGCTTTTAGACTGGCTGCCGACAGATTAATCCCGTCGGGAACCACCCCGATCCCGGAGGTGTTTATGAAGATTTTATCGCAGCTCCCTCTGGGGACCACCTTGGTATCGCCGGTGACGATTTTGACTCCGGCCCCCCAGGCCGCCTCCTCCATACTGAGCAGAATCGCGTGGAGGGTCTCCAGGGACAACCCCTCCTCCAGAATAAAGCCGACGCTCAGATAAAGGGGTTTGGCGCCGCCCATGGCCAGATCGTTGACGGTGCCGTTGATCGCCAGGTCGCCGATATTACCACCGGGAAAAAAGATCGGATCGACCACGAAGCTGTCCGTGGTGAAGGCCAGACGCCCCTTCGGCATCTTAAGAACGGCCTGGTCCTCAAGGCGATTGAGGGTATCGTTGCCGAAGCGGGGCAGGAACAACTTGTCGAGCAGTTCGGCCGAAAGCTTGCCGCCGCTGCCGTGGGCGAGCTGCACGGTATCGTGGTTCAGGATCGGCATCGGGCAGCTGAAGCCCGGAAAAGCCTTATCGCTGTTTTTCTTATCACTCATCATTGACCCTCTGCACAAAGGGACGGAACCCTTGGGTGCGACACAGTAGAGCGCCTTTTTACGACGCCATCAGCGGCTTATACTTGTAGTAGGCGGCGCAGGCCCCTTCGCTGGAAACCATGGTCGCGCCCAGGGGGTGTTCCGGCCGGCACGCCTCGCCGAAGGCCGGGCACTCATCCGGTTTTTTCAACCCCCTCAAGATCGTGCCGCTGATGCAGACCTCCGGCTCGTTGACATCGAGGTCGGTAACCGCGAAACGGCGGGCTGCATCAAAATAGCCGAACTCTTCCCTGATCCGCAAACCGCTGTCCGGCAGCATCCCGATCCCTCGCCATTTCTGGTCAGAGACCTCGAATACCCTGGTCACCGCCTGTTGGGCGGGAATATTTCCCTGGTAGCGAACCGAGCGGACGTACTGGTTTTCCACCTCGGACCTGCCCTCTTCCAATTGCTTCACGACCATCAGGATGCCCTCGATAATGTCGTTTGGTTCAAGGCCGGTGGCGACGATCGGCACCCGGTATTTTTCGACAATCCCTTCATATTCGGCCAGTCCCGTCACCGTGCAGACGTTGCCCGCCGCCAGATAGCCGTTGACCAGATTGTCATCGGAGGAGAGCAGCGCGGTAATCGCCGGCGGCACCAGGACATGGCAGACCAGCTCACTGAAGTTTTTCAGACCCTGTTTCTCGGCCTGGATAATCGCCATGGCATTGCCGGGCGCGGTGGTCTCGAAACCGATGGCAAAAAAAACCACCTCCCGGCCGGGATTGTTCCGGGCAATCTCCACCGCCTCCAGGGGCGAATAGACGATCCGCACCTCGGCCCCGGCCGATCTGGCGGTAAGCAGGTCCTTGCCGCTGCCCGGCACCCGCAGCATATCGCCGAAGCTGCAGAAGATCACTTCCGACCGCGAGGCGATCTCGATGGCCCGGTCGATGGTCTCAATGGGAGTCACGCAGACCGGGCAGCCCGGCCCGTGTACCAGGCTGATCTCCTTCGGCAGGAGCCGATCGATGCCGCTCCGGACGATGGCATGGGTCTGGCCGCCGCAGATCTCCATGATCACCCAGGGGCGACTGGTGATCTTCTCGATTTCAGCCAGCATCCGGCGGGCGGTCTCGGGATCACGATATTCGGAAAGGAATTTCATGGTCACTCGGCTTCCCGGTCTATGGGATTGCCGTACACATCGACCCCGTCCCGGGCGGCCGCCTCGGTATATTCTCGCCAGGCCTCGAAACTTCGGGCCGCCTCTTCCTCGTCTATAATCGAAATGGCGAAACCGGCATGGACCACGGTATACTGGCCGATCTCGATCTCGGGAACATACTCCAGACAGACCCGGTTGACCGTGCCGCCGTAGTCAATTCTGCCCATCTTCATGCCGGCCTCTTCGTAGATCTCGACCAGTTTGCCGGGGATTGCCAGGCACATAACAAAACTCCTTTTATCGATGATTATTCAGCAGCCAACTCCTGCCGATCACCGCCTGGCCGAGAGAGAGGCAACCATCCCCGGCCGGCAATTGCCGATGGACAAGAACATTGTACCCTTTTCCTTCCAGGTGTCCGATCAGCCCTTCCAGCAAAAGATAGTTATTAAAAGACCCGCCGCTTAAGACCACGGTATCAAGCCCCGTTTGCTCCCGAACCCGTTCGGCCGCACCGACCAGCATTTCGATCAAGGTCCGATGAAAACGGCGGCTGATGATGGCCTGGGAGATCCCAGAGGCGACATCTTCGGCAACCTGCCGGATCAGAGCCCGGAGCCCAGGATAAAGGATATCATCTATTGAAATAATATCCCAGCGATAGGCTGGCTCTTTCCCCCCCCGCCCGGCCGCTTCCATCAATTCAATAGCGGCCTGCCCTTCATAGGCGATGGTCTGCCGCCCGCCGCTCATTGCCGCCACCGCATCGAACAAGCGCCCGCAACTGCTGGTCAGCGGCGAGTTGATGTTTTTCCTCACCATCTCCCGGATCGGTCCGAGGTCATGATCGGCCATAAAAGGCAGCTCCGGCAAGTTGCCCTCAAAAGCCATGTCCAGATAGGCAACCGCCGTCCGCCAGGGCGCCTTCACAGCCGCATCGCCGCCGGGCAGCGGCATCGGTTCCAGGCAGCCATATCTGGTAAAACCGCTGAAATCTCCGACCAGAATCTCGCCGCCCCAGACCGTTCCGTCCTGGCCGTAGCCGCTGCCGTCGAGAATGATGCCGATCGCCGGACCGTCATGACGATTTTCGGCCAGACAGGAGGCCAGATGGGCATGATGGTGCTGGACGGCAAGAACCGGCAGGATCCCTTGTTCTCCGGCCCATCGGGTTGAAAGATAATCGGGATGGAGATCATGGACCACCAACTCCGGTTCCACCTCGAATATCTCCTGCAAATGATGAATACCTTCCTTGAAAAAACCGAAGGCTTCGAGATTTTTGATATCCCCGAGATGCTGGCTGGGGAAGGCCTGATTTTCCTTGAGCAGGCAGACCGTATTTTTCAGCTCACCGCCCACCGCCAGGACCCGGGGACCATCGCCATTTACCGGAATCGGCCGGGGCACATAACCCCTGCTCCGCCGCAACGGTCTGATCCGCCCCGCCATTTTCATCACCACCGAATCGTCGCCGCGCATATAGATATCGCGGTCATGGACCAGGAAATAATCGGCTATCCCGGCCAGTCGGGCCAACGCCTCCCGATTATCTATGCAGATCGGTTCCTCGCTGAGATTGCCGCTGGTCATCACCAGCGGGCCGCCGAATTCCCGCAGCAGGAGGTGGTGCAGAGGCGTATAAGACACCATTACCCCCAGTTTATCGGTAAAAGGGGCTACCGAAGGCGCTATACCGTTATCTCCACGGGCGGCGGCCACCACAATCGGCGCCGCCGGCGAAAGGAGCGCACCTTCTTCATCCCGATCGAGGCGGCATAAACGGCGGGCCATCTCCAGATCGGCCGCCATCACCGCCAGGGGTTTCTCCTCGCGATTTTTGCGGTGCCGCAAGAGACGAACCGTCTCTTCGTTTCTCGCATCACAAGCCAGATGAAAGCCCCCAAGACCCTTAACCGCTAAAATTCCGCCGTCCCTTAACAACCCGGCCGCCCTGGCGACGACCTGTTCCGCCCCGGCTATCTCTCTTCCGTCACTCCCGCAAAGACTTATCCGGGGACCACATTCGGGACAACCGTTCGGCTGGGCGTGAAAGCGCCGGTCGGCCGGATCTTCATATTCCGCCCGGCAATCATCGCACATTTCAAAACGGCGCATCGCCGTTTTCTCGCGGTCATAGGGGATGCCGGTGACAATCGAATAACGGGGCCCGCAATTGGTGCAGTTGATAAACGGGTACAGGTAGCGGCGGTCGTCGGGATCGAACAGTTCGCGGAGACAATCCGGACATACCGCCAGATCAGGGGCGATTTGAGTGGAAACCCTCCCGACTCCCCGGGATAAACCGATCGAAAACTCCGTATAGTTACGAAGAGGAATTACTTCAGTTGCGAAAGAGGAAAGTACAGCCTGGGGCGGCAAATCGTTTTTCAGGGAATTCTCGAACCGATCCAGATCGATGCCCTCAATCTCGATCTCCACCCCTGCCGAGGTATTGCTCACCGTCCCGACCAGGCCATAACGGCGGGCCAGATTATAGACAAAGGGCCGAAAGCCGACCCCCTGAACAATTCCGTTGACCACTATCCGACGCCGCTGAAGATTATCGGCCATTTATTTCAACTTCTCCCCCGTTAAGCTCGGTTGGGGTTCTGCTCCACCCGGAACCCTAAGACCGACCTTCTTGTTTATTGCCTTCTCTCGATTTTTATCATATTATTACGCTAACGGTAACAGATTTATGGAGATGTCAATGCCTAAAAAAGCGAACAGTTGTTGATCCCTACCACTCCCGGGAAAGGGGATTGAACGAAAACACAAACGGGTTGCTAAGGCAATATTTTCCTAA
>JARGFN010000101.1 GCA_029210665.1 Desulfobulbales bacterium | reverse complement strand
GGCTTCGATACACTCATTTCAAGGTCGACCATTGCCGCCATCCATCCGAATTGATCAGGCTTCCCGCTGCTCATCCGGGCCGTTCAGGCTCTACCGGGAGACCGCCCGGCGCAAAAATTTCGTCACGCACGACAAGCGCTATTTCTAAACCATGCTCGATGCCAGAAGCTCTTTGGCGGATCACGATATTTCCCTGCACCTGCTGCTTGCCGAAGCGGATGGCGACTACCTGGCCGGGATGTTTCTGGCCATTTCCGCCAGCCAGGCCGTCTATCTTTACGGCGCATCCGCGTTCGAGAACCGCAACAAAATGGCAACCTATGGACTGCAATGGGAGGCGATCCGCCGCGCCAAGCGGCAGGGCTGCCGCTACTACGACATGTTCGGGGTTTCGCCCTCGGCCGAGCCGGCCCATCCCATGTACGGCCTCTACCGCTTCAAGACCGGCTTCGGCGGCGAGATCTACCACCGCCAGGGCTGCTGGGACTACCCTTTCGACTCCGGCAAATATGCCGCCTACCGCGCTTTTGAATTAAACGACAGCGGTTTCCATCTGAAACATTCCTGAATCCGTGAGCCTTCGAGAACGGTGCAGATGCAGATAGCGAGCCCGCGAGACCTTCGAGGCGGCAACGCAATTTTAATATCGATGGCCTCGCAATAAGTCGGAAAATCATTCCTTCGACAGGCTCAGGGTTAGCGGAATAATTTATCGATTTAATCTTCCTGCTGAGCCTGTCGAAGTGCGCCCTATTAATCTATGGCGGCTTTTTGCGAACTCATCAACATTGATGTCTTATCGGCCGGGCGTTTAATTCCGGGCAGGCGGGAGGAGGTTCAGGCGTCTGTTGGTCCGGGACTTGGGATCGGGGAGGGGGGCGGCGGTTGCAACGGATAATATCGACGATAACAATAAAGCGTGGCGGAGAGAGAGGGATTCGAACCCTCGGTGGGGAATAACCCCCACACTCGCTTAGCAGGCGAGCACCTTCAGCCACTCGGTCATCTCTCCGTAACTGGTATGATATTGGCGGAGGAAGTAGGATTCGAACCCACGGAACTTTCGTTCAACGGTTTTCAAGACCGCCGCCTTCAACCACTCGGCCATTCCTCCAGCTTGAAGTAGAAACGATGTACCATTTCCGCCCGGTCATGTCAATATATGGAACGTTGGCCAAAAAGAAAACCGGTCGGGGGGGAAGCCGACCGGTTTCAGGGGAAAAGAGATAGGGATAAAACTGAGTTATTACATTTGTAAAGCAAACTCTGTGCCAATGGCGGTCGTTTCTTGACAAAGTTAAACAAAACAGCTACTTGCCACTTCTTTAAACCGGCAGCCAGAGCGGTGCATGGTATAAAAATTTTAACTTTTCCCGCTTTCAAGCAAATCTGGGTATAAAAAACTATACCCAGGGCAGGCTGTCAACTTCTGGCTGGTTGTTCGGCTCCACCTCTCTCAAACAGCCTCCAGGGCCTCGCTCAGCTTGTTGACCGCGATGACCTCCAGTCCCTTGATCTTCTGCCTGGGGGCGTTGCCTTGGGGGACGATGGCCCGCTTGAAGCCGTGCTTGGCGGCCTCCCGGAGTCTTTCCTGGCCGCCGGGCACCGGCCGGATCTCCCCGGCCAGCCCTACTTCGCCGAAGGCCACCAGATCGCGGGGCAGGGGGCGGTCCTTCAGGCTTGAGACCACGGCGAGGATCAGGGCCAGGTCGGCGCTGGTTTCCATGACCCGGATGCCCCCGACTACGTTGACGAAGATATCCTTGTTGTAGGTGGCGATATTGGCGTGGCGGTGGATGACGGCGAGCAGCATGGCCAGCCGGTTCGAGTCGAGGCCGAGGGTGACCCGGCGCGGGTTTTCGCTGTAGCTGTCGTCGACCAGGGCCTGGATTTCGACGAGAAGCGGCCGGCTCCCCTCCCAGATCACCATCACGGCGCTGCCCGGCATCTCTGTGTCCTGGCGGGAGAGAAAGATTGCCGAGGGGTTTGTGATCTCTTTCAGGCCGGTATCGGTCATCGCGAAGACGCCCAGTTCGTTGACCGCCCCGTAACGGTTCTTGAAGGCCCTGATCACCCGGAAGCGGCTGTCGGTGCCCCCTTCGATATAGCAGACCACGTCGATGATGTGCTCCAGGACCCGGGGCCCGGCCAGGTCGCCGCTCTTGGTGACGTGGCCGACCAGGAATATCGCGGTGTTGCTGTGCTTGGCGAACTTGGTCAGGATGGCGGCCGATTCCCGCACCTGGGAGACGCTGCCCGGCGCCGATTTGACTTCATCGCTCTGCATGGTCTGGATCGAATCGATCACCATGACCCGGGGCTGCTCCCGCAGGCCGGTCTCGCAGATCTCCTCGACCCCGGTCTCCGCCAGAAGGAGCAGGTCGTTCAAGGGCAACCCCAGCCTTTTGGCCCGCATGGTGATCTGCTGGAGGGATTCTTCGCCGGTGATGTAGAGAACCTTCATCTTGGCGGCCAGCTTCGAGCAGACCTGGAGGAGGATGGTCGATTTGCCCACCCCCGGATCGCCGCCGATCAGGACCACCGAACCGGGCACCACCCCGCCGCCCAGGACCCGGTCGAATTCGGCCAGTTCCGTGGTGAAACGGGGCGCGGAAGCGGTTTCGACCTGGGCCATGGTCTTGACCTCGGAGTGTTCGCCGGCATAGCCGCGCCGCCTGCCTTTCGCGGCAACCGCAACCGGCGGCAGGCGGTTTTCCTTCAGGGTATCCCACTCGCCGCAGTCCGGACACTGGCCGTGCCAGCGGCCGAAATCGTTGCCGCAGTTGGTGCAGAGGAAGCTGATTTTTTCTTTTGCCATTTTTTACGCCTTGAATATTTTTTCCTGAATCCGTTATCGGGCGCCCCGCAGGGCTGCGGGTGAATTCCAGCCACCACGGATCACTGTCTATATATGACGCAAAAACAATCATATATTGTGAATCAATGCACTAAGCCGTCACGGATTCAGGTTTTTCAGACCAGCTCCGCCAGGACCTGGTTGGCAAAGGGCAGGGCGGTTTCGGTCAAGCGGAGCCGATCGCCTTCGATGGTTAACAGGTTCCGTTTTACCAGTTTGCGGAGGGTCTCGCCATAATACTCCTCCGGATTGATCCCGAACCTTTTTTGCAGACCGGACAGGTCGAGCCCCTCAAGGAGCCGTAGTCCCATAATCACCGTCTCCCGGAAGGATGGCTCCCGGGCCAGGGCTTCAGCCTCCTGCCAGGGGGGCTCTCGGTTCAGCAGTCTCTTCACGTAGTGATTCGGATCGGCGAGGTTGCGGATTCTAAGACCCGACCAGTTCGAGACCGCCCCGGCCCCGAGGCCGAGATAGGAACCGTTATGCCAGTAGATCAGATTGTGGCGGCAGCGGCAGTCCGGCCGGGCGTAGTTGGAGATCTCGTAGCGCTCAAGGCCGGCGCTGAAGACGGTTGCCAGGGTCTGTTCGGCCATGGTCGCGGTCGCTTCCTCGTCGGGCAGGCGCAGTAGGCCCCCTTCGACCTGCTCGGCGAAACCGGAGCCGGGGTCGATGCTTAACTGATAGGCGGCCAGATGTTCGGGATTAAGGCTTAAGGCCTCTTCCAGGGTTTCCCGCCAGGTCGCCGGAGTCTGGCCGGGCAGGCCATAGATCAGGTCCAGATTGAGGTTGGCGAAGCCGGCCTCCCGGGCCATGGCGATGGCGTTCCGGCCGTCCGCACCGGTATGGCTGCGGTTGATCAGTTGCAGGGTCGAATCGCAGAAAGACTGGATGCCGATGCTCAAGCGATTGACTCCGAATTGTCGCAGTTCGCGCAACTTGCCCGGATCGACGGTATTTGGATTGGTCTCCACGCTGATTTCGGCATCCGCGCCGATGACGAATTTTTCCCGGAGCAGGGTCAGGAGGCCGGTCAGTTCCCTGGTCGGCAGGATGGTCGGGGTGCCGCCGCCGATAAAGAGCGAATCGAAGATCTCATCCCCGGCGCGGCCGCTCCAGAAATCGATCTCCCGGTAGAGGGCGGCAAGGTACAGGGGTGGATCGTAAGCGGCGACCGGATAGGAGTTGAAGGCGCAGTAACCGCATTTGGAGAGGCAGAAGGGGATGTGGATATAGAGGCCCTTGCGGTCGCTCATTGCCGGTTCTGTCGGTGTTCATTACTGATTTCGGCGATCAGGCCATGGTCGGCAAAGCTGTAGGGAGGAGTGGAGCCGCCAACGATCAGGTGGTCGAGGAGGTTGATGTTGACCAGGCGGCAGGCGGCGAAAAGATGTTTGGTCAGGCGGATGTCGTCCGCGGAGGGGGTCAGGGAGCCGGAGGGATGGTTGTGGGCGATGACCAGGGCGGCGGCGTGTCGGGCCAGGGCCAGCTTGATCAGTTCCCGGGGGTAGATGGTGTTCGAGGTCAGGGTGCCCTCGGCGATGGTGTCGGTATCGATGATCGAGTGGGAGGCGTCGAGGAAGATTACCGTGAACACCTCCCGCTTGAGGTCGCGCATCGAATGAATCAGGTAGTCGGCTACCTCCCGGGAAGAGCGCAGGTAGTTGCGGTTTTGCAACCGTTCCTTGAGAAAGCGGCGGGCCACTCCCTGGATAAAGGTCAGGGCGAAGGAGTTGATCGGTCCGATGCCGTCCACCTCCTGCAGTTCGGGGGCGGTGGCCTCCAGAACCGCGGGCAGGCTGCCGAACTGCTTCAGGGCGGCCCGGGCGCTGTCCTTGCAGTCCCGGCGCGGGGTGCCGAAGGTCAGCAGCAGTTCCAGAACCTCGGAATCGGTCAGGGCATCGATGCCGCGCTCCTGGAATTTGTCACGGAGCCGCTGGCGGTGGCCGCGGTTGCGGTCAAGATCGGTTGTCCGGTTTTTCATGTGTTTCCCTTAAATGAGGAAAACGTCTTAGAGGAGAAATGCCCAAACCATCGCCATATCGGATCTGGTCCGGTACCCGGAAACGATTGTCAGGTGAAAGGGAGCTGGTTTCCGGGCAGCGAGATGGCGTAATGACGGCTGCAATTAACACCCGGAGATGGCTTCCAGGTTACCTCTTCCATTCGGCGCCGCTTACTTGTTCAGCTCCTCGATAAACAACTGGTTGGCCATCTTCGGATTGGCCTTGCCCTTGGTCTCTTTCATCAGCTGGCCGACAAAGAAGCCCATGACCTTGCTCTTGCCCTCCTTGAACTGTTTGACCTGCTCGGGGTTGGCGGCGACGATCTCCCGGACCAGCTTGAGGATTTCGCCCTCGTCGCTGATCTGGACCAGGTTCTTCTCCTTGACCACGATATCCGGATCCTTGCCGCTTGCCAGCATCTCCTGGAAAACGGTCTTGGCGATCTTGCCGCTGATGGTCCCCGCCTCGATCAAGCCGAGGAGCCTTGCCAGATTAACCGGAGTTACCGGGCAGCTGGTGATCTCCATCTCCCGGTCGCGCAGTTCGCGGATCAGTTCGGTCATGATCCAGTTGGAAAGTTTCTTGGCGTCCCGGTAATGGCCCAGGCCCGCCTCGAAATAATCGGCCAGTTCGCGGTCGCCGGTCAGGATCACCGCGTCGTAGGCGGGCAGTTCCAGCTCCTCCATGAACCGTTTTTTGCGCTGGTCGGGCAGTTCCGGCTGTTCCTTCTCGGCCTTCTCGATCCACTCCTCGGAGATCTCGACCGGGATCAGGTCGGGGTCCGGGAAGTAGCGGTAGTCGTGGGCTTCCTCCTTGGAGCGCATCGGGCTGGTCCTGCCGGCGTCGGGATCCCAGAGCAGGGTCTGCTGGATCACCTTGCCGCCGTCGAGGAGAAGATCGCGCTGGCGCCGCACTTCATACTCGATGGCCCGCTGGACGTTGCGGAAGGAGTTCATGTTCTTAAGCTCGGTCCGGGTGCCGAATTCTTCCCGGCCCTTGGGGCGCAGGGAGATGTTGGCGTCGCAGCGGAAGCTGCCCTCCTGCATGTTGCCGTCGCAGATATCGAGATAGCGGACGATGGCGTGCAACTTCTTGAGGTAGGCGGCGGCCTCCTCGCCGGAGCGGAGATCCGGCTCGCTGACGATCTCGATCAGCGGAGTGCCGGTCCGGTTCAGGTCGACATAGCTGAGCGGCTCCCGTTCGTCGTGGATCAGCTTGCCGGCGTCTTCCTCCAGGTGGATCCGGGTCAGGCCGATCCGTTTGACTTCGCCTTCGACCTCGATCTCCACCCAGCCGTGTTCGGCGATGGGCAGGTCGAACTGGGAAATCTGGTAACCCTTGGGCAGGTCCGGGTAGAAGTAGTTCTTGCGGGCGAAGATATTGGTCCGGTTGATCCGGCAGTTGGTGGCGAGGGCCATCTTGACGGCGTAATCCACCGCCTTGCGGTTCAGGACCGGCAGAACCCCGGGCAGACCGAGGCAGAGCGGGCAGGTGTTGGTGTTGGCCGGCTTGCCGAACTCGGTCGAACAGCCGCAGAATATCTTGGTATCGGTACTGAGCTGGGCGTGAACCTCCAGCCCGATTACTGTTTCAAATTCCATCGGTGGCTCCGTGCATTGTACCATTCGGGAGTATAGCCTAATTGGCCTTTTTGATCCAGCCCCGCAGCTTGTCCAGCTCGGCCGGCCACTCTCCGCCGACCCTTTTTTTGAGGAACATGCCGAACAGTTCGTCAACGGTGCGCATCGGGATCTCGTATAAGCCGATCCGGTCGAGGAGCCGGCCCGCGGCGGCCTCGGGATCGCCGCTTTCGTCCGAGTCGGTCAGGGTTTTCGGCAGTTTGACCGAGCGGAACTCAAAGAGGCTGCCCTTCAGGCTGAAGAAGAACTGATGGTCGTCCCGGGTCAGCGAGATCCGGGCCTGCTCGATCTTCTTGCCCATGGCCAGGCCGGTTCGGGCCTCCTGTAATTCGGCCTGCAATCCCTGGCAGATCAGCTTCTCGTAGGAATCGCCCTCGCCCGATTCGAGGAGGATATGCTTTTCGAAAATCAGTTCGACATCGGTACCGGAATTTTCCAGAAAGATCGCGCCGCCCCGCTCCTCGCTCTTGTACCAGAGCCAGGTCATAAACTCCTGGCCGAGAAAGCCTTTTTCAGCCATCAGATCAACTAAATCCATCGTATGATGCTCCTTTAGATCAGGATTTCGGGGGTGATATCGGCAAGCCGGTCGGCCAGCTCGGGGGCGAGCAGGTGGCCGGCGGTCAGATAGGGGATCTGCTGGATCAGGTGGAGGTCGAAGGATTCCTTGAAAAACTCCTCGATTTCGCCGATCGCCTTCTGGCTGGTCGAAAAGAACAGGACCGTGTTGTCGGCCAGGCTCCAGGCCAGATCGTAGACCGCCGGGAGCGGCACCGCCCGTTTGAGGAGCATCAACCGGACGCTCTCCTTGATATCGCTGCGGTGGTCACGACTCAACTTGGGAACCTGCCGCTCCCGCTTGATCCGCTCCTCCTCTTTCATGGCGAACTTCTTCAAGGCCGCCGGCGGCACCTTGCGTTCGTCGATCCGCAGGGAAAGCACGACATAGTCGCCGGCCGCGTAGGAAGATGAGGCGAACTCGCTGTCGAACATATTAAGGGCCGAGACCCAGCCCACCGAGCGTTCATCGTAGTTGTCGTCGATGTCGCGGAAGGCGTGGGCGGTGACGCGCTCGGCCACGAAATTCCAGAAATCGGCCGGCGGTTCGCCCTCAACGTTGAAGCGGACAAAGCTTGCCGAATTGGTTAAGAGTCCCATGGGGTTCCTCGGTCTGATCTTTTAAGGTGTGAGATGCCGTTGGTAAATGCGGCGGCCGGCCGTTGCCGTTGCCGGTTGCGCAGCCGTGCAATGGAATTGGAAGATAGCAGACCTGTCCGGCCACGACAAGCTAATTTCTGCCGGGATGGCACCGGAACCGGTCCGGGCGATTAGGCCGGATTTTCAGCGAGTTCACCGGGACGGAACAACCGAGCCGCCCCCTTGGCGGAAAAGCGTAAAAACTTGCTTCTGAATTGTTGACAGGCTAGGATGATTAGTGTAAAAAAGCACCTTCCAATGGCGGGTCGTTAACTCAGTCGGTAGAGTATCTGCCTTTTAAGCAGAGAGTCGTTGGTTCGAGCCCAACACGACCCACCACTGCTTCTGGAAAAGATCCGGTCCACATTGCGTCCCCATCGTCTAGCCAGGTCCAGGACACCGGCCTTTCACGCCGGCAACAGGGGTTCGAATCCCCTTGGGGACGCCAGTTTTACATATAGGGGAATCAGGCACTTAGGCTTGGTTCCCCATTTTTGTTTGCGCCGGGCTTCGCAAGGCCGCAATAATCCGGCAGGACACGTCCCGGCAATAGCAACTGATCCGTCACCAATCATGGGATGAGACGCCCAGCCAGGTTCGGCCATTCTCCCATCCTGTAAGCGATGCGGAGCACTGTCTTG
>JARGFN010000100.1:6260-8347 GCA_029210665.1 Desulfobulbales bacterium | reverse complement strand
CCCACCAACCCCGGCCCCGGCCGGGGTTTTCTTTTGCCATCAACCGCCCGGTAGCGGCGGCCCTAGAATGTGTGTATTTGTGTGTAATAAAAAACAGATAAGGAGTCCGGCCAAAAAACCCGAACCCCTTATTTTACTGGTGCCTAGGGCGAGAATCGAACTCGCACGGGGCGAACCCCGAGGGATTTTAAGTGCTTGGTGTTAGTTGGTAGATTGCCGTTTTTATTGGGAATCTCTGTTATAAAATTACATCATGTGTGTAACTATTTTCCGAAGTTCTTTAATTCTTTGATGAGGTTTTCGGCGGCCAGGGTGGTGTATATCTCGGTGATGGTGCTGGTCGAGTGGCCCATGATCTGCTGGAGGCCCCGGAGGCCGGCCCCGGCGATGGTGGCGTGGACTCCGAAGGCGTGGCGGAAAGTGTGGGGTGTAATTCGGCGTCTTACTCCGGCCCGTTTACAGGACCACTCAAGGAGGCTCCGCAGGTCTTTGACCGGGCCCCGGCCTGTCCAGTCCCAGAGGAGGCCGGTTCCGACCTCGACGATCCGCTTGGCAAGGATCCGGGCCAGCGGTTTGACGATCGGCACCACCCGCTGTTTGTTGCCCTTGCCGATGACCACCATTACCTCCATATCGAGCCGGACGTTTTCGGCGGTCAGGCTCTTGGCCTCTGTGCTGCGTAGGCCGCCGAAGTATAGGCAGGCCAGCAGGCCGCACTTGGGCCAGTCGGCGGAGTTGAGGACGGCCAGCACCTCTATCCGGCTCGGCACGTCCGGCGCCGGGGCGCGGGTCAGCTTGGGCGGAAAGCGCTTGATCTTAATCGGCTGGCAGTAGCCCTGCTCGGCCGCCCACTTTAGCAGGCTCGACAGGGCGGCGAGTTCCTTGTTGATCGTGGTCGGCTTGACCCCTTCCCCCAGGCGAATTTTCTTGTATTCCTCGACGGCGGTCCTGGTTGCGGCGGTCAGCGGCCGGGGGCCGAAGTGAGGGATCAGTTTCTTGAAGCTCCGGATGGTCCGGGCGGTCCCGGCCGGCTGGTGGTCGAGCCGATAGCTCACGATGAAGTGGGGCAGCACCTCGTTGATCCGGGGGGCGATCCCCAGGCTCCGTTCGCCCCGGGCCTCCTTGCGTATCTCCGCCTCCCAGGTCCGCGCCTCGATTTCGGTACCCGCGAAAGGCAAGTAAACCATTTTCCCTTTGCGGCCCTGAGGCCGGAGGATGATATACCACCAGCCCTGGCCCTTGGTCGGGTGCGGTTTAACGCTCATTTCCGAGGCCGGTCCAGGCTCAGCGCCAGGTATTTGGGTTAAGGGCTTTGTATGATTTGAGATTGCTTTGATATAGTATCCAGATGGTGTTGAAGTTAGGATAATATCGATCATTGAGGTTCTCGAGGATGCCGTTATTGATTTTATTGCTTGGCACCCGGCAGATCGCGGAATAGCTTTCCATGCCCTGATCGAGCAGTTTTTTTTGCGTAGTGTAAGAGCTCGGATATCTCCTGGCCAGACTCGCGGCCAGATCCTTCTTTGCCCGGTTTGTGGAAACCCGACAGGCGATATTGGCGGCGGCTGATGTTTCGGCTGTAAAGATCAGCAGTGCGACTGCAATTAACAAAATTTTCATGGCTTTCTCCTTGTTGATTGTTAATTAATCATCTCGGGTTGAGAAAATTACCCGGCCCCTACTTTGGAGGCTTCGGGTTGTTTGATACCTTCAGGTCATTATTTATTTTGTTTAAATTGCTACCCGTTACTGTTATATTTGTTTGGCGGCTCGGCAACCTGATAATCGGCGCCCGGCCGTTTTTTTTCCATAAACTTCGCAAAACTCGGATAGCGGTCCTTCAGGTCCTCGTAAAAAAACAGGGCGCGTTCGTCCTCCTCGCTGAATTCCTCATCCATCCAGGCCACGATCTGCTTAACAAAAACATTGCGGCTTGACTCCCTGCCTCGCTCTACCCTGGCAAGCTGCTCACGGATATCCGCCCTGCCCGGCTCGATGGTGGCGGCGATCTCGCCGTTTGCCCTGGTCTGCTCCCGCCCGGTGATCAGCCAGTCCAGGCTGACGCCGCCGAATTCGGCGATCTT
>JARGFN010000100.1:0-6160 GCA_029210665.1 Desulfobulbales bacterium | reverse complement strand
CCTTTAACCCTGGTGAAGATAGCCGACGCCTTGAACGACCTTTCCATCCTGGCCGATCACTGCCAGGCCTGCCCCGTTCGGCGGCAACTCTTCATCAAACAGTTTCCCGACCTCAACAACATCATGGATTCGCAACCGGCGATCATCCTCGGGCGGCTCCGCAAGGAAATGAGCGAGGCCCTGGCGGCCACCGAAAGCCTTGCGGAGCGTTACTCGGATAAGGATTTCAAAAACCGCCTCGGCTACCAGGAAGCTTTCGAGAGTGATATGGAGCAGATCCTCGATGTCCAGCGGGGTATCGAGATCCTTACCCACCAGCTAATCATGCTCGGGGTCCATTCAAGCAAGGATATCCAGCAGGTTTACCGCCGGCAGCAGGCAAAGTGCGAAAGAAAAGGCCATCACCGGCCGGAAAAGAACGGGGGGGCATGATGACCGGAAATTCAGGCGTAAACCGGCGCGAGCTGAAAAGGCGGATTGCCGCCGGGGAAATAAAGCCTTTCAGGATTACCGATGCGGATCTCGACAAGTGCGGCGACTGGCTGGTTGGCGATGTTGCGGCCCGGTTCGTCGAGGGCGGCTACACTCATGTCAGGTACGGCCGAGCGATCAGCGAAGCGAAGATTTGTCATTTCCCCACCATCGCGCCGGGAGTTTTGCTCGGCGGGGAAATCGGGACGGTCTGAATAATGGCATCCGACGCCGAAATAAAACGTTTGTCCCGGCGGGTTGACGAACTGGAGCAGCGGATCGAGCGTCTGCTCGGAGTCGGAGAGGGGCTGTCGGTCGCTAACCAGGCGGCGATGATCAGGGCGCAGGGCGGCAGTATCAGCGACCATCTGCGCGAGAAGTCCCGGCTCGACACCGCTCGGCGGCGGAGAGCGGGAAAGCGCGGAGCACACAAGACGGGGTCGGCGGTTTTTAAATGAGATTGGGCGGTGAGGGATGATATGGAAATCGAACAGAAAACATTTGATCTCGTGGCCGAGGTGCTGGGCGTCGGTTTCGACGCGGTCCGGGCGACGGCCAATTTCAATGATGATCTCGGCGCCGATTCTTTGGATCTGATCGAGCTGATCGTCGATGTCGAGGATGACTTTGCGATCGAGATCAGCGATGAGGCATGCGCGAAGATTATCACAGTAGGTGACCTGGTCGACTGTATCAGGGCGGCGGGCAAAAAGGGGGGGTTATGAAAATCAAACGCGGCGAAAGACTGTTTTTATCTGCCCTGCAGGTGATCAACGGTGATCGTCAGGACCAGTACGGCGCCCCCGAGGATAATTTCGCCAATATTGCGGTCCGCTGGACCCAGTACCTCAAGGGCAGGGGAATCATGATGCCGGCCGCCCCGAACCTCAATGCCAAGGATGTCGTCATGATGATGGTAGATTTTAAGGTCGCCCGCCAGTGCGGAAGCCCGAAGCGCGACAACCTGATCGATTTGACCGGTTATGCCGGGATTCTTGATGATCTGGAGGATGGCGCGTGAAGGCCCTGACCATCTGGCCGCCGTTCGCCTCGCTGATCGGAGTCAAGACCATCGAGTCCAGGGGCTGGGCGACCAACCATCGGGTGGAGCTGCTGATCTGCTCGGCCCGACAGGGTACGCATCTCTCCGCGCTGTTTTACAAGGGCGGTCTGGTCCCGGCAGTTCTGCGGGGCGCCAAGGAATAACGGGAGGCTGCGAATTATGTGTGAAATTAAAAGAATGGCGGACAGGGTGTCGCGGCAGATGGCGGCGGCGGGTTTGCATGTTGAGGTTATGGCGGATGTTTCCTACGCGGTCGGCCGGATCGCGGCGCTGGCCGAACAGGCCGGTCGGCAGGCGGGGCTGAAGATTGCCATCGACCGCCTGAGCGCCCAGTTCGGCGAATGCGGCGGGATTGACGGCCAGGCCGAGTTGATCGCGCTGTATGAGCACTACTATGACGCGGGGGCTGGGGTTTCCATGGGCGACACGATTGATTTAGCCAAAGGGAAAGCGACGCAAGAGGTTCCGTGTCAGCAGGGATTTACCGGCCTGTTTGGCCAAAACCGCGGGGCGATTTGCCGCTCCGAAAGCGACTACTGCAGCCTTGTGGACGAGTTTGGCGAAGTATGGGATTGCGGGTGATGCGGATTAGGGGAATCAAAATGGGGGGGGTGTTATCGGCTGTCTGCTGCTTTATCCCTGGCTTGCATCTATCCGTAGCCCGGCCGGCCTTGGGGTCTGCTGCCGTCCGATCTACTCGTAATGGATTAATGGCAACCAACCAACTCGCCACCGCGCCGGGCGTACAGCATGAGTCCTTCCCGCCTCGCTGCCCCCCCTCCCCCACATACCTGGAGACCGGCCAAAGGTCAGAAAGGGTCGGAGAGAAGCCGGAGCAGACCCCAGGGGCCACCACAAGTCGCGGGTCCTCCTGGCCATATCAAATACCACACGGGTGCGCTGACCTCGATTGTTGTGCGAGTTTGATTTTAATTTTGCATTGGAAATTTGGAAACAGCGAATTAAGCGGGATGGTCAGGGTGGTAGTTAGAGCAATTTTCCCGGCCCAGTGGGTGCGGGTGATTATCCCCGGCGACCTTGCCGCCGCCGATTTTTGCGCTATTAATGTTTTCCCGGCGGCGGCGAGCTGATGCCTGCCGCAAATGAAAATAACATGAGCGCCCGGCACTGCCCCCATTGCCGGAGGCAGCTGCCGCCGCCTTGCCCGAGATGCGAGAGCCTTTGCGTGGCCAGGAACGGCAAGACGAAATCCCGGCGACAGAACTACCTCTGCGGCGGCTGCGGTAAGCAGTTTGTCGCCGATCTCTGCCGCCGGCGGATCAGCCCGCAGACCTGGGCCATCGTCGACACCCTGATCCGCGCCGGCGTCCCGGTCAAGACGATCCACCGCGCCACCGGCATCGGCGAGCGCTCGATCTACAACCGCAAATCAGCCCTGGAGTCAAAAACTTGACCACCCCGCAGGAAATGAAAGCCGCCATCGAGCGCCGCCGCCTCGAGGAGCGGTCCGCAGCCGAATCGTCCACCCCGGCCGAGATCACTTCAGAGTTTATCTGGGAATGCTTTCAGGCCAACGAGGTCGGCGACTCGATGCTCTACAACACGATCAACCGCGGCAAATACCTGCACAACTCCAGCACTAAAGGCGAATGGCTGATCTTCGAGCACCACTCATGGAAGCTAGATCGTACCAGCCGAGCCCTGGCCGCCGTCGAGGATGTCGCCCTGCTCTACCTGGAGGAAGCCGCCCGCAAGGAGCAGGAGATCAGGGAGGCCAAGGCCGCCGAGAAGAACAAGGAGACCATCGCCGCCCTGCAGGGCATGAAGTCGGCCCTGGAGAAACGGGCCAGCAAGCTCCGCTCGGTATCAGGGCGCGACAACTGCCTGAAATGCGCCGCCACCAATATGGACCCGCTGACCACCAACTACGACGAGCTCGACCAGGATCCCTGGCTTCTCGGCGTAAAAAATGGGGTCATCGACCTTCGCTCTGGTCTGTTGCGGGAGGGGAGGCCGGGCGATTTGATTACTCGCGCCTGCCAGGTCGAGTTCAACGGTATCGACGAGGAGTGCCCAGCCTTCCTTAAATTTCTCCAGGAGTCCCTGGCCGACGACGACATTATCCGCTACCTGCAGAAGCTGATCGGCTACTCGATGACCGGCCTCACCACCTTGCGGATTTTCCCCGTCTTTTATGGGATGCGCGGCCAGAACGGCAAAGGAACCCTGCTCGAAATTCTTTTCCATCTGCTCGGGCCGCTCTCCGGGCCGATCCAGTCGGAGATGCTCACCGCCACCAGGAACACTAAGAGCTCCAGCGGCCCCTCGCCTGATATTATGGACCTCAAGGGCAAACGCCTGGTCTGGGCCTCCGAGACCGAGGAGGGCCAGCGTTTCGCCGTAGCCAAGGTTAAGCTCTACACCGGCGGCGATCCCCTGGTCGGCCGCAATCCGAACGACCGCCACCAGACCACGTTTTACCCGTCCCACACCCTGTTCCTGCTCACTAACAACAAGCCGCACGCGCCGGCCAACGACAACGCCTTCTGGATCCGGCAGAAACTAATCGAGTTCCCCTTCTCCTTTGTCGACGACCCGGAAGAGGAGTGGGAAAAAAAAGCGGTCCCCGGCCTGATCGAATTTCTCAAGGCCGAGACCGCAGGCATCCTGGCTTTTTTTATCCGGGGCTGCCTGCTCTGGCAGAAGGAGGGGCTGAAGACGCCGGATAAAGTCAAGCAGGCCACCGCCCAGTACCGCCGCGACGAGGATCAGATCGCCGATTTCGTCGCCCAGTGCTGCGTCCTCGACCCCAATTACCAGACCGGCGCCACCGCCCTGTATGAAGCGTTCAAAATCTGGTGGAAAGACAATGTCAACCCGAAGCCCTTGTCGCAGCGCAAGTTCGGCGATCTGATGACCATGCGATTCCACAAGGCGCAGCCGAAGGGCACTGTGGTCTACTACGGGGTGGCGCTCCAGAGCGATTATAATGGTTAAGGGGCTGGACCGTTTAGACCTTTAGACGGTTGCCCCAAGGTTCAGCCCTATTTTTAGAGGATAAATATTTTGCCGCACCGAACCCTGTACTAACTGTCTAAATATCTAACTATTTAATATTATTAAAAAAAAGAAGTAGAGAGTATAGAGGGTTAAACCATGAACGTTTTAGAGCTGTATCTGGAAGGCGGTTTTAATCCCGGCCGCACTTTAGGCCGCAAGCGGGAACACCATTGCGCCTGTCCCGCCTGCGGAGGTTTCGATCGGTTCCGGATCTGGCCCGAAGACAATAACGGCGCTGGTGCTTACAACTGTATGGGCGGATCCGGCTGCGGACTCAAGGGCGACAATATCCAATACTGCCGGGATTTCCTTGGGATGGATTTTCGCGCCGCTGCTGAAAAATGCGGCCGCCGCGATCTCCTCGGCCAGGACAACAACCCCCGACCATCCTACCGCAAGCCGAAACCCCTGTGCTCTCCAAACCGCTCGGTTGCCGTCGCGCCATTCGTTCCCACCGCCTACGACCTCCCGCCCGGCCAGTGGACCGCTAAAGCCAACGAGTTGGTCGACAAGTGCCACCTCGATCTCCTTGCCTACCCCAAGGCTATGGCATGGCTCGCCAAGCGGGGGGTCGATCGAGCGGCGGTGATCCGCTACCGCCTCGGCTGGAACAGCGGCAACGGCGGCAAACCCAGCTACAAATCCCGGGCCGACTGGGGCTTGCCCCTGGTCGCTAACGACAGCGGCAAAAACAAGCCACTCTGGATCCCGGTCGGCCTGGTGATCCCCTACTCGATCGACCGCCAGGTCGTCAGGATCAGGATCCGCCGGCCCGCCGCCGAGCGTGCCAAGGCTATCGAAAATTTAAAATATTATGTGCTGCCAGGCTCCTACATGGGCACCATGCTCCTCGGCCCTGATCGCGAGGCCCACGTTATCGTCGAGGCCGAGCTCGACGCCATCGCCTGCGCCGCCGCAACCGATCTGGCCGGGGCGGTTTCGGTGATGACTATCGAAGGCAAGCCGGATGCCGATGTTCTGGCAGTCCTCCGGAAAGCCAGGGTCATACTAGGCGCCCTCGATTTCGAGATCGGCGAGGACGGCGCCATGACCAAGGTCGGCAAACGGGCCGGCCAGTGGTGGCGCGATCAGTTTGCCGATACATATCGGCGCTGGCCGGTCCCCGAGGGCAAGGATCCCGGCGAGGCCGCCGAGGCCGGGGTAGACCTCGCCATCTGGATCAAACTCGGCCTGCCGCCGGTCCTGACCCTCGACGCGGGGCCTGACGGCTCGGCCCGAAAAAAAGAGGCTTCCGGACAATCCGGCGATTTTCACTCTGGCGGCGAGGAGATGGCGGCGCTGAAGGAACATGGCGAAGATCGGCGGGTGGCGGAAGGTGGTGCGTCAGAAGAAGGGCAAACCGAACAAGCGGGAAACTCTGACATCCTTGTCGCCGCCACCAGCTCCGGGCGGGCCTTTATGGTTGCCCGGACCAGGGCGGCCTGGGTCAAGGCGGTCCAGGCCGGGCAAACAGTTTTCTCCGCCGGCGAGGTCCAGCGCTTAAAGATCGGCGGAGTCGGTCCGGCTGATGCCGACCGGCTGCTCGATATCAAGGAGATTTTTCCGGGGTCGTATGTCTCGGCGGCGCGGGAGATGGGGAATTGA
>JARGFN010000099.1 GCA_029210665.1 Desulfobulbales bacterium | reverse complement strand
ACATCGTTGCCGCCTTGCATCTGCACCGTTCTCGAACGCTCACGGATTCAGGATTAACTGAACCATTATATATCTTGTACAGGATAAGAGAGGATTAAAGCAAGTCAGACAGCACTTCACAGGCGCGGCAGAGCTTCATTTTCTCCTGCCAGTTCTTCTGGGTTTTGCATTCGCAGATGGTACCGTTGATGAACCAGCAGAGCTTGCCGGCCTGGAATTCCCAGGCTGGACAGTGTTGCCGGCGCTGGGGGGGGCATTTTTTCACGATCCAGCAGGGTTTAAGGGATTTTTCGTTGGCCCGGGTTCTGGAGAGCAGGAAGAATACCTGGCGCTCCACATGGGAAGGGATCTTCCGCCAGCCTTGTTCGTAGCTGTGCACGGCCTTTATCGAAATACCCAGAAGCTGCGCCACCTCTTTCTGGGTTTTGTCCAATAGTTTGCGTGCCTTGAGGAACTCTTCGCTATCCACCAGGGACTCCGGCTGAAATTTGACGGTTCTGTTTTGCTGAAAGATTGCAACACGTTTCTCATCTTAACACAAATACCACAAAGTGGTACAGGAAATATTAAAAAAAAGGCGAGGCCGGCGGTTTCCGCCTTGGGGCGCCGCACTTGACAGTAATCCCGGTCAATCTTACGGTTTTGTCGGCCGGGTGGAGATGCGAAAAATATTCATAATTTTTTTTCCATATTTCCGTGCCCGGGTATACCCTTTATCAGGTGGGTTTTTTGTGAACCTCGAATCGGTGGGCGGCACTGCAGAACGGTTACATTTCGGCGATTGTGGGGGCTTTGGCGGCTATACCGGTGAACGGTTACGATTTTCCCACCGCGATCCCGGACAGGCAAACAGGTAATTACCGGCCGATAGGGGCAAACCGCCCGATAGCCTTCACGAATCCAGATTAACGGCAGGGAGGAAACAAGCATATGCAGATAGATAAACTTACCCACAAATCGCAAGAGGCAGTGCAGGCGGCCCAGAGCCTGGCCTACGAGCGCGGCCATCAGGAGATCGTCCCGGAGCATCTCCTGATGGTCATGCTGGCCGATCCGGAAGGGGTGGTGACGCCCATTCTGCGGAAGATCGGTGTGAGTCCCGCCACATTAAAGGGCGAGGTCGAAGAGTTGCTGCAGGCGGTGCCGAAAGTCAGCGGCTCCGGTTTCGGTCAGGTTGTTCTCTCCGGCGCTACCCATAAAATGCTCGATAACGCCTTCAAGATAGCTTCGGGGATGCAGGACGAGTATGTCAGTATCGAGCATATCCTGATCGCCATGACCGAGGCCGGGGATTCCGGTGTCGCCCGGCTTCTCAAGAAACACGGGATTGATAAATCCCTGTGCCTGAAGGCGGTGGCCGAGGTTCGGGGCCATCAGCGGGTCATCGACCAGGATCCGGAGGGCAAATATCAGGCCCTTGAAAAGTACGCCCGCAACCTCACTGATGTGGCCCGGCAGGGCAAGCTCGATCCGGTTATCGGCCGCGATGACGAGGTGCGGCGGGTTGTCCAGGTCCTTTCCCGGCGGACCAAGAACAACCCGGTTTTGATCGGCGAACCGGGGGTAGGCAAGACCGCGATTGTCGAGGGGCTGGCCCAGAGGATCGTCAACGGCGATATTCCGGAGACCCTTCGCAACAAGGAGGTGGTGGCCCTCGACATGGGCTCCCTGATCGCCGGGGCCAAGTACCGGGGCGAGTTCGAGGACCGGCTCAAGGCGGTCCTGAAGGAGGTTCAGACCAGGGAGGGGGAGATCATTCTTTTCATCGACGAGATCCATACCCTGGTCGGGGCCGGCGCGGCCGAGGGCAGCATGGACGCCTCCAACATGTTGAAACCGGCCCTGGCCCGAGGCGATTTGCACTGTGTCGGCGCCACCACCCTGAACGAATACCGCAAGTATATCGAGAAGGACGCCGCCCTGGAGCGCCGCTTCCAGCAGGTTCTGGTCCAGGAGCCCTCGGTGGAGGATACCGTCGCCATTCTCCGGGGCATCAAGGAAAAATACGAGGTACACCACGGGGTCAGGATCCAGGATGCGGCGACGGTGGCGGCGGCTACCCTTTCCAACCGCTATATCACCGATCGCTTTCTGCCCGATAAGGCCATCGATCTGATCGATGAAGCGGCCTCCAAGCTCAGGATCGAGATCGACAGCATGCCGACCGAGATCGACGAGATCGACCGGCAGCGGATCAAGCTCGAAATCGAAAGGGGGGCGCTCAAGAAGGAAAAGGACAAGCTTTCCCGGGAGCGGCTGGAAAAGGTCGAGGCGGAGCTGGCCGATATCAACGAGACCCTGAACAGCATGAAGGGGCACTGGCGGCTGGAGAAGGATATCATCCAGAAGATCAGGCGGATCAAGGCCGAACTGGACGAGGCCAGGATTAATGAGCAACAGGCCCTCAGAAGCGGCGATCTGGCCAGGGCCGGCGAGATCACCCACGGCACGATTCCCAATCTGGAAAAGGCCCTGGCCCAAGAGAGCGCTCATCTTGCTGAAATTCAGCAGGACCGGCAGATGCTCAAAGAAGAGGTCGGCGAGGTCGATATAGCCGGGGTGGTCGCCAAGTGGACCGGCATCCCGGTCGATCAGCTTCTGGCCGGGGAAAGGGACAAACTGGTCCATGCCGAGGAAAGACTGGCCAGCCGGGTCGTCGGCCAGGAGGAGGCGATCAGGGCGGTAGCCAACGCGGTCCGGCGCGCCCGGGCCGGTCTTCAGGACCCGGACCGCCCCCTCGGCTCCTTTATCTTCCTCGGCCCCACCGGGGTCGGCAAAACCGAGTTGGCCCGAGCCCTGGCCGCCTTTCTGTTTAACACCGAAAACGCCATGGTCAGGATGGATATGTCCGAATTCATGGAGAAGCATTCGGTGGCCCGGCTGATCGGCGCGCCGCCCGGCTATGTCGGCTACGACGAGGGGGGCTATTTGACCGAGGCGGTCCGGCGGCGCCCCTATTCGGTGGTCCTGTTCGACGAGATCGAAAAGGCCCATCCCGACGTCTTCAATATCCTCCTGCAGATCCTTGACGATGGCCGGCTTACCGACGGGCAGGGGCGGACGGTGGATTTCAAGAATACCATCCTGATCATGACCTCCAATCTTGGCAGCCAGATGATCATGGAACTCGGCGAGAAAAATCGGCAGGAAGCGGCCCGCCGGGTCGACGAGATCCTCCACGCCAACTTCAAGCCGGAATTTTTAAACCGGATCGACGAAACCATCATCTTTCATTCCCTGTCCAGGGAAGATCTGAGCCGGATCGTCGATATCCAGCTGGCCCTGCTCAAAAAAAGGCTGGCCGATCAGAAACTGGAGATCGAGTTGACCGCCGAGGCCCGTGATTTTCTGATCGAGGTCGGTTATGATCCCGCTTTCGGCGCCCGCCCCTTGAAAAGAACGATTCAGCGCCATATCCAGGACCGTCTGGCCATCCAGCTCCTGGAAGGCAATTTCGGCGAGGGCGATCGGATCAAGGTGGGCCGGGGGGATGGCGAGTTGACCTTCGCTAAAAAATGATAAATTCGCCAAAAGTCAAAAAACCCTTCTTTCGACAGGCTCAGGATGAGCGAATTAACTTATTGATCTATCGTTCGTGCCGGGCTTGCCTAAGTGCGCTCCACTAATTTATGGTGACTTTTTGCGAACTTATCAAAATAGGTAACGATGAAAATCTTGAAAAAAATATTCGGTAAAATCGACGGGAGGAAAGCGGCGGCGTCGGCGCGGATCGATGAGCTGGCCGAACTGGCCGGACGGCGGGCCGAGAATTATTTTCAGGAGCATCGCCTGAGCTGTTCCGAGGCGGCGTTGCTGGTGATCAATTCCGGTTTCGGCGGTGACCTGAGTGCCGACCAGGTTCTGCGGCTCGGCAGCGGCTTCGCCGGCGGGATCGGCGGCTCCGGCTGCGTCTGCGGCGCTCTTTCCGGGGCGGTCATGGCCCTGGGGCTTTTTCTGGGTCCCGTCTGCCCGAACGGCCTTGGCAAACGATCGTTCAGAAAGCTGGTTGCCGCTTACCATGAGGCCTTTCGGGAGGAATCGGGGGCGGTTTGCTGTCGCGATCTGATCGCCGATTTCAGAAAGGACCGCAAGGGCAAGGGCGCTTTCTGCCGGGAACTCACCGGACGAAGCACCGGCGAGGCGGTGCGGCTTATCCTCCGGCACCGGCCCGAGTTGGCGGAAAAGGCGGATCGGGAATTTCTCCGGGGCCATGATTCAGCAACGGCCGTTTTGCGAAAATTGATGGCGTCGTAAAAAGTCAAAGTCGACCAGCTTACGTAGTAATCGGATTCAGGTTAATGATGATAAATGTTTTTCCCGCGGAGCCGGCGAAGCACGGCTCAGGCCCGGCCAGCCGTGCGCGGGAAGGGGATGACGTCCCGGATATTGGCCATCCCGGTAACAAACTGCACGAGTCTTTCGAATCCCATGCCGAACCCGGCATGGGGAGCGGAACCGTAGCGCCGCAAGTCAAGGTACCACCGGTAGGCGTCCGGGTCGATGTTGCGCTCGGCCATCCTCTTTTCCAGAACCGCATAGCGATCCTCACGCCGGCTGCCGCCGATGATCTCGCCGATCGCGGGGAACAGGACATCCATGGCCGCCACCGTTTTTCCATCGTCGTTTAGGCGCATGTAAAACGGCTTGATCGAAGCGGGGTAGTCGGTCACCACCGTCGGTTTTCCGAAGACCTCCTCGGTTAAAAATTTTTCGTGCTCCGCCTGGAAATCGGCCCCCCAGGAGATCGGGTACTCGAATTTTTTCCCCGATTTTGCGAGAATCCTCACCGCCTCGCCGTAGGTTGTCCGGGCGAAAGCCCGGGCCGTAACGGTTTCGAGCCGGTTGCGGAGATCCTTGTCGACGAATTTCGTGAACAGCTCCAGGTCCTCGCGGCAGTTATCGAGGACGTCGGCGATCAGAAACTTAAGAAATTTCTCGGCCAGATCGATGTCTTCATCCAGATCGCAGAAGGCCATTTCCGGCTCGACCATCCAGAATTCGGCGAGGTGGCGGCTGGTGTGTGAATTTTCAGCCCGAAAGGTGGGGCCGAAGGTATAGACCCGGCCGAGGGCCAGGGCATAGGCCTCGGCTTCAAGCTGGCCGCTGACGGTCAAGCCGGCCGGCCGCCCGAAAAAATCGGTGGAGCAGGGCGACTCTCCCCCTCCGGAACCTGGACCGGGCGTGGTGACGGAAAACATCTCGCCGGCCCCTTCGCAATCGCTGGTGCTGATTACCGGGGTATGAACCTGGACGAAGCCCTGTTCCTCAAAAAAGCGGCCGATCGCGATGGCGAGGCGGCCGCGGATTCGCATGACACTGCCGATACTGTTGGTCCGCGGGCGCAAATGGGGGACGTTCCGCAGGAACTCGAAGGAGTGCCGTTTTTTCTGTAAGGGATAGGATTCGGCCGGGGACCAGCCGTAAACCTCGACGCTTTCGGCCTGAAATTCCACATCCTGTCCCTTGGCGGGCGAGGCGGCCAGTTTTCCGGTAAAACGAACCGCGCAACCGGTGGTCAGCTTCCGGATCAGGGTCTCGAAATTATCCATGTCGCTCTGGGCGACGATCTGTAAATTGCCGAGGCAGGAGCCGTCATTAATCTCGATGAAGGAGAGCCCCCCGGCGTCGCGTCGGGTCCGGACCCATCCCTTTACTTCCATAACCGCGGCCGCCGGCGCGGTTTTCAGAATTTCCCTGATAAGCATATTGGCCTTGCTCCCCTGGCTGATTCGCGGTATTTTTCGTTGATCCCGCATTTTTTTAAAGTGCAGCAATTTAATGACAATTATCGATTTGTCTCAATACTTTTCACGGCCTTGGTGATAATAATGAAAGAACCGGCCCATCTCAACCCGGCGAACTGCGCCTTGCTGGCGGTGGACATTCAGGAACGTTTGATGCCGGTGATCAGCGGCGGGGCGGAAGTCGCCGGGAACTCGGCCCGGTTGTTGAAAGCCGCCAAGGTCATGAATATCCCGGTCGCGGCCACCACCCAATACGCGGCCCGGATCGGTGAGCTGCTCCCGGAAATCAAGGCGGAGCTCGGCGAGGTGGTCCCGTTTGATAAAATGCAGTTCGACTGTTTTGCCGATCAGGTGATCAGGGAGAGGGTCAAGGGGCTGGGTCGGGAGGTCAATACCCTGATCGTCTGCGGGGTTGAGACCCATATCTGCATCTATCAGTCGGTGCTGGGCGCTCTGCGGGAGGGATACAAGGTCTGGGTTCCGGCCGACGCGGTTTCCTCCAGGACGGCACGCAACTCCGAAATCGGTCTGGCCCGGATCCGGGAACTGGGAGGGACGGTCGGCAGCACCGAGATGATCATTTATGACCTGCTCCATCGGGCCGGAACCCCGGAGTTTAGGGAGTTGTTGCCGTATCTGAAATAGTGTTCGGCCGGAGATGGCCTTTGGCCGATCTCCGCGGTCCGGTAAAATAAAAAAAGGCCGGTCTGGGAAGACCAGCCTTTTATGGTTTCTGGAGGCGGCGATCGGAGTCGAACCGATGAATAAAGGTTTTGCAGACCTCTGCCTTAGCCACTTGGCTACGCCGCCGTCTAAAGTTAAGCGCGGGACAATTCTAAACATAGTTTTGGGCTTTTGACAAGGGTAAAGATACGGAAAAGAATGGACCGGCGGCGGCGTGCTCTTTCGGTAATCAATCAAACAGGATGGCTAAGCCGTCGTTCAAAAATAACTGTCACATTTGGAGGCTGTAAACGGCATAAGGGGCCGTATCCAAGCGGCTATTCATGTAACAGTTGTTTCTCGACGGCCCCTAAGCAAATAGTGTGGAATTATGGAACTGTTAAGTACGCTGATCGACAGCAATAAAGACCGACTTGAAGAGCTTGAAAAGACCCTGGGCCACAGCTTTCGGGATCTTGGCCTGTTGCAGCTCGCCTTGATCCACCGTTCATATGCTTTCGAGCATGACGCCCGGCAGGATGTCGACAATGAACGGCTGGAGTTTCTGGGCGACGCGGTCCTCGACCTGATCATAGGTTATGCTCTTTTTGAAAAATATCCGGAAATGCGGGAAGGAGAGCTGACCAAATTGCGGGCCATGCTGGTTAATGAAGCGCATCTGGCCGAGATGGCCGAGAATATTTCCCTCGGCGGCTTTCTTTATCTCGGCAAGGGCGAGGACAGCTCCCACGGCCGGCGCAAGCCGTCGATTCTTTCCTGTTCCTACGAGGCGGTGGTCGGGGCGATTTTTCATGACGGCGGTTACGGGGCGGCCTCCGATTTCGTGCGGCGCCATTTCCTGCCCCGCCTTGACGCCCGGAAAGAGCAGCTGCCTCTGGCCGATGCCAAAAGCACTTTACAGGAGCTGACCCAGGGAAAATATAACGAGGCCCCGGTCTATGTTCTCGAAAAAGCCGAAGGTCCCGATCATTGCAAGGTCTTCACGGTCTCCGTGCGGTTTCGGGACGAGGTGCTTGCCTACGGCCGGGCGACCAGCAAAAAGGAAGCCGAGCAAAAGGGCGCTGCCGCGGCCCTGCTTAAGCTGGCGGGGTCCGATATCCCGGGCGCTCCTTGAGAGGCGCCCGATGACCCGTCCTCTGGTAATTCCCTTTTTTATCGCCCACCAGGGCTGCCCCCATCGCTGCGTGTTTTGCAACCAGCACGCGATCACCGGCCAATCGGCAGGGTCGTTCCCGGACGTGGCGCGGCTCGGGCAAGAAATCGCCGCCTCTTTGGCGCGGCCCCGCCGGGCGGAACGCGGCCGGGTGCAGGTCGCCTTTTATGGCGGCAGTTTCACCTGCCTGCCCGCAGCGCGGCAGCGGGAATTGCTTGGCGCGGTCCGGCCCTTTCTGGCCGAGGGGGTGGTGGACGAGATCCGGCTTTCGACCAGACCCGATTATATTAATGTTGGCATCGTTGATTTTCTCAAAAGACATGGAGTCGGCACCGTCGAACTGGGTATCCAGTCGATGAGCGATCAGGTCCTGCGCGCCGGCGGCCGGGGGCATACGGTTGAGGATTCCGAACGGGCGATCGAATGCGTCCGGGGCGGCGGCCTTAAAGTAGGGGTGCAGTTGATGGTCGGCCTGCCCGGCGACCGCCCCGGCCTGCTCTTCAAGGGCGCCGCGAAGTTGGCCGCCATGCGGCCGGATCTGGTCAGGATCTATCCGACCGTGGTATTAAGGGGCAGCGGGCTTGAGCGCCGCTACCGAGCCGGGGAATATCGGCCCATGTCCCTGGCCCGGGCGGTTGCGGTCAGCGGCCGGGTCAAGGAGATCTTCGATGGCGGCGGAGTCAGGGTGGTGCGGATCGGCTTGCAGGCGACCGATACCATCCAGGATGATATTGTCGCAGGCCCCTATCACCCGGCTTTCGGGGAAATGGTCCTGTCGAGAAATCTTTATCGCAAGGTTCGTTCGGCCCTGGCGGCGGCGAAAGAATCCGCCCGTCTTGAACTGCGGGTGGCCGCCGCCGATCAATCGGTTCTGCGCGGTCCGGGCAATGTCAACTTGAAAAGACTGGCCGCCAAAGGGTTATTCGATAATGTCGATCTGATTTTTGAAGACGACCGGCGCCGGGGAACGGTCGCGGTGGCGGCGGGATAAAGCTGAGTTGAGCAGCTTGCCTGCTCGTACGAAACTTATGCCCTGTGGGTG
>JARGFN010000098.1 GCA_029210665.1 Desulfobulbales bacterium | reverse complement strand
GAACCTAGGTGTTTCATGCCCTTGTGGAATCCATGCGTTACTCCGCTTCGGGGCGGGAAATACGGATCACTCCTTTATCTTCTCGCCGTTTTCAAAGCGGAGCTTGCCGGTGGCGGTCGAATTTTCGACGCTGGTGTAGAGTCCCCGCAGTTGCTCGCCGTTAAGGAGGACGTCGTAGATGGCGACCCCGCTGTTCGCCTTATCGTCCCGTTCGCTGTAGTGGACGGAAAACATGCGGTTATGGAGGATACCGACCCCGGTGAATGCCTGGTCGGCCGCGCCGGTTTCGGCATTGTCGATCAGCCAGGTGGTTTGATAGGTTTCCCGGTGTTTTTGGACCCGTAACCTGCCGACATAGTCCGCGCCCTTGACCCGGTAGGTTCCGCTGATGTCGGCAAGGGCGTCCGGGGCCGGGGCTTCAACCGATTTCTTGCTGAAAAACGCGGCCAGTTCGTCGATCTTGCCGGGGAATTCCGCTTCCGCGCCTATTTCGACCCGCTGGGCCAGGACGCTCACCCCGCTTTCCACATTGAGCAGGCGGGCGTTGATGATGTAGCTTTCGAACATCTTGGTGATGCTGCCGATCATGATCAGATTCGCCTCGGCCAGGGTGCCGATCTTGATGGCGTGGCTGTTTTCGGTGATGCCGCCCTGGGCGAGTTTGTATTCGGTCAGGATCTCTTCGAGCTGGTTCCGCTCGACCACCCGGAACGCCCCGGAAATGATCAGCATGGTCCGCAGATTTTCGGAAACGGCCTCGGCCAGGGACTGGCTGACCCCGATCGGCTTGAGATCGATGACGGCGATGCTTTCCCGGGCCAGGACCGGTGGCGGCGCCACCATCAGAAATAAGAGGATGAGGATGACAAGCAGGCGTTTCATGTTTTTTACTCCTGTGCCATAGTCGCCGGGCCGGCTCCCTTATGGCAATTGTTTACACCCACAGGGTATAGCAGGCCTAACCGGTAATCAGGTTGTGCGCGAAGCTGGTCAGCGGCATGATCAATTTGGGGATGATGCCGAGGTAGAACAGCAACAGCAGGATAATAAACCCGAAAGGTTCGAGCCGATAAAACAGCATGGCGCTTCGGAGCGGCAGGAAATGGGCAAGTATCCTGCTGCCGTCCAGGGGCGGGATGGGGAGGAGATTGAAGATGCAGAGGACCAGATTGAACCAGATGCTCACCGCCACCATGTTGTAGAGCGGGATCAGGACAATGTTTGGCACAAATGGTTCGGTCATGACCAGAAGCTTCATGGCGACGGCGCTGCCGAGGGCCAGAGCAAGATTGGCGACGGGGCCGGCGACCGCCACCCACATCATGTCCTTGACCGGATTGCGGAAATAGGTGGCGTTGACCGGCACCGGTTTGGCCCAGCCGATTCGCATGATAATAAAGGCCAGAACCCCGAGGGGATCGAGGTGTTTCAGCGGATTCATCGTCAGCCGGCCGGCGTTTTTGGCGGTCGGGTCGCCGAGCCGCCAGGCCACGTAACCGTGACAGAATTCGTGGAAGGTGATGGCCAGCAGGAACGGCGGCGCCATGATGGCGATCTGCTGGATAATATTATTGATCATGGTTTTTTCCTTGCCTGAAGGCGGGCGCCGGTCCGGTAGCGGCCGGGCGGATAGTGTCGTTTTAAGAAAATAAGCTCTGCCTCGCGGCTGTCAACCTCGTTGTCGAGGCGGGCGTAGAGAAGCCGCTCCAGAATGCGGCCGTAGATCGGGCCTTCGGCATAACCGAGTTCTTTCAGGTCACTCCCGGTGACGCTCGTCTTGACGTGGCGCTGGTAGGTGATGAAATTGGAAAGGGCTTTTCTGGTCTCGTCCTTTTTGGCGTAGCCCATCAGGAAAACGAGGCCCTCCAGGCGCAGTCTGCTCATCAGCCGGTAGGTTTCGCTCGGTTTCGGGGCCGGATGTTTTTTCAGGGTGCGGAGCAGTCGGTCGGCCTGGTTTTTCTCCGCGAGCAGAAGGTCGACATAACGGTCCGGGATTTCCAAACGGCGATAGAGGGTGTTGAGCTGCCGGCTCGTCAGGCGGCAGGTCAGGGCCAGCATGAAGACGATCCAGGGGCGGAAGGGTTCTTCCTGATAGAGCAGCCGGTACCAGTCCACGGCCTGCTGGGTATCGGTCAGAATCTCCTCCAGGGGCGGATCGAGTTTCATGGCCTGATGAAAAAGTTTCAAAAGCTGGAAGCCGCCCAGCCTTTTAATCGCGGGCAGCGGCTCTTGCTCGGAGAGGATCAGTTTCAGCTCGTTGAAGATCCGGAAGCCCAGCCGGGTCCGGCTGTTGGGTTTGAGGATTCCGGCGGTGCCGGTGATGCTGGCAAAGAGGTTCATCTTGACCGCGTTCTTGATCAAGCGCTCGGTGTGCTTGCCGATCGCAAACCTCATCCGCTGCTCCAGACGGATCGCCCGCAGGATCCGGGTCGGGTCCTCGACGAAGCTCAGGTTGTGGAGGATCCTGATCCGCCGGTCCTTGAGATCGTTCTGGCAATTAAAGAAGTCGAGCAGGGTGCCGAAGGTTTCGGGACCCAGGTGGATGGCCATGGCGTTGATCGTGAAGTCGCGGCGATAGAGGTCGAGCTTGATCGACGACAGTTCCACGGTTGGCATGGCGGCCGGATATTCGTAATATTCGAGGCGGGCGGTGGCAATGTCGACCTTGAAGCCGTTCGGCAGGATCACCACGGCGGTGTTGAACTTTTCATGGGTGCGGATCTGGCCCTTTAGCTTTTTGGCCAGTTTTTCGGCGAATTTAATCCCGTCGCCCTCGATGACGATGTCGAGATCGAGATTGACTTTACGGAGCAGGAGATCCCGGACGAAGCCGCCTACCGCATAGGCCGTGTAGTCGTTTTCGGCGGCCACTTCGCCAATGGTTTTCAGCAGGACCACGATATCCCGGGAGAGGTTCTCGATCATCAGGGTTTTGAGGTTTCTCTGCCGGGCCACCGAGGGGGTGTTCAGCGGTTCCAGCATGTGCCTGGGGAGATGGGCCGGGTCCTTGACCAGCAGGCTTAAGAGGTCGGTCCGGGTGATCGCGCCCAGGACCTTGCCCTTCTTGACGATCGGAATGAAGCGCTGGCGATTGCCGATAATCAGCTCCTGGATATCGGCCAGGGTTGCGGTCGGCGGCAGGACGGCGAAATCGGTGGTCATGTACTCGCTGACCGGCAGGTCGCCGAGGCCATGGTAGACGGCCTTGCCGAGCACCCGTTGGGAGATGACCCCCTTCAGCTCGCCGCCGGCCTTTCCCCCCTCCGAGATGATCGGCAGGACCGTGATATTGTAGCGGTCGATGATCCGGCTGGCTTCCTTGATGGTGATTTCGGGGGGGGCCGAGATCACCGGGGCCGACATGATCTCGCCGGCGATGCTGGCCGGCCGCACATGTTTGTGAAGGAGGTGGACCAGTTTTTCTTCCGCCTCGATCAGGGTCATGTCCTGGACGGTGGCCGAGGCGGCCGAGGCGTGGCCGCCGCCGCCGAAATCCAGGGCGATCTCGCCGGCATTGACCTCCGGGATGCGGCTGCGGGCGATCAGATAGGTTTTTTCGCCCATGGCGGCCAGGGAGAAAAGGCAGTTCAGATTTTCCATGACCATGAAGCGGCGGACGATCAAGGCGAATTCATCGACGTACTCGGGCAGGTTGATTTTGGCGACCACGATGTCGATTCCCTCGATGGTGTAGGTGACGGCCGAGCGCATCAGTTCGTTTAAGAGAGAGACCTGCTGGCCGGTAAGCTCCTGGGAGACGAATTGGGCGACGGCGTGCAGGTTGGCCCCCTTGGCCAGAAGCCAGGCCATCGCCTCAAGATCGGCCGGGGTGGTGGTGGAAAAGGTGAAGGAGCCGGTGTCCTCGTAAATCGCCATGGCCAGGATCGTGGCCTCGTCCCGGTCCACCTCGATATTCCTTTCCCGGAAGAGCTGGGTGAAAATCGTCGCGGTGGAGCCGACCGGCCGGATCTCCTCGTAGTCGCCCTTTAAATCGCCGGGCAGTTCCGGATGGTGGTCGTAGATGTGAATTGTGAGGCCGGGATTGTCGAGGCATTTGGCGAAATTGCCGATCCGGCCCGGCTGGCGGGTGTCGACCAGGATCAGCCGGGTGACCTTGGCGAGATCGATGTTTTTCTGGCGCTGAAACTGGTAGACCCGGGTAGAATTTGCCAGGAATTTACGCAGGTTCTTTTCCTGGGAGCCGGCGAAGGCCAGTTCCGCTTCCGGGTAGAGCTTTCCGGCCGCGATCATCGAGGCCAGCCCGTCGAAGTCGGCGTTTAGGTGGGTGGTGATGATTTCCATATCAGTTTATCCCGGGGCGGCGCATCCGCCGTGCTTGTCATTGCAGATTCTAACACCGGCCGGTTCGAAAACCAACCGGAATAGGTGATCGCCGGTCAACCGCGGGGGTGAAAGCGGCGGTGAATCGCCTTGAGGCGGTTGGTGTCGATATGGGTGTAGATCTGGGTGGTGGCGATGTCCGAATGGCCGAGCATGATCTGGACCGAGCGCAGGTCGGCGCCGTTTTCGAGAAGATGGGTGGCAAAGGAATGGCGCAGGGTGTGGGGGCTGATTTTCTTGTCGATCCCGGCCAGGAACACGGTTTGCTGGATGATCTGCCAGAAGCGGAGCCTGGTCATCGGTTTGGCCCGGTTGGTGACAAAGAGAAAATCGCTGCGCCTTTTTTTGAGGAGCAGGGGGCGAGCCCGGCTCAGATAGTTTTCCAGGGCGGTTTTTGCCCTTTCGCCGAACGGGACCATCCGCTCCTTGGCGCCCTTGCCGAAGATCCTTACGTGGCCTCCGGTCAGGTTCAAACCGGCCAAGGGCAGTCCGACCAGTTCCGTGACCCGGAGCCCCGAGGCGTAGAGGAGTTGGAGCAT
Organism: Desulfobulbales bacterium; assembly: GCA_029210665.1. Lineage (GTDB taxonomy): Bacteria > Desulfobacterota > Desulfobulbia > Desulfobulbales > JAGXFP01 > JAGXFP01. The sequence goes on along the minus strand of JARGFN010000098.1, from coordinate 3,885 downwards.
GGCCTGATTGCGAAGATGGAGGGGGGCGGCGGTTTCGGGGATGGTCAGAAGCCGCGAAACCTCGGCGACGCTCAATGCCTTGGGCAGGGCGCGGCCCGGTTTGGGCAGGTCGATAACCGCGGTGGGGTCTTCAACGATAGTCTTTTCGCCGACCTGGAAACGGAAAAAACCGCGCAGGGCCGAAATTCTCCGGGCGTTGGTGCGGGCGGCGATGCCGTCATGGTGGCAGGAGGCTAGATAGGCACGGATATGCTCAGCTCTAATGGCCTGAAGGGTTGGCACCTTTTTTACGGCGGGATGGGAAAAAAAGGCGGCCAGATCGGCCTGATAGGCACTGACGGTGTTGTCGGCCAGTCGTCTCTCGGCGGCCAGGTAGTGGAGAAACAGGTCCAGTTCTTTTTCAAATGAATGGGCGGCTTTGCCGAAGGAACGGGCGCCGCCCCTCTTCAAATGCGGTGGGTTGAATCGGGATTTACCCGGTTTTTTCATGCAGATCGATAAAGACGCGGTCAAATCCGATCAGCTGGATGACCTGCTCAACAGTTTGCGGATCTTGCGCTTGGCTTCGGCTTGTTTGCGGCGCCGCTTGGCGCTCGGTTTCTCGTAAAACTCGCGGCGTTTCAGTTCTTTTTTCACCCCGTCGAGCTGTAATTTCTTTTTGAGAAAGCGAAGGGCCTGTTCGACGTCGCCTCTTACATCAACTGTGATCATGTCTTCTCCTATCCTGCTCTGGCTGGTATAGCGGGGTCGAAAAGCAGGGACCCCGCACTGATTCGTTAATTGAAACACGTATATATATCTGAAGCAACCGGCAGTTGTCAAACCTTTTCTGGTTGGTGGCTGTCCATAAAGCTGAGTTGAGCATCTTGTCTGCTTTCTCGCCCCCCTTGTTTCCCGTTCTCGGTAAAATCCCGGTCCGCGGCCAGCCACTTGTTGATATTGCCGGTTGTTTCAGGCGATCCCGGCGGACCGGTTGGCCGCTGGGCGAAAAATCTTACCGGGGTTCAGGATATTCAAGGGGTCGAGAGCCTGCTTGATCGCCTGCATGACCGCCAGGGAGGGCGGATCAATCTCGTGGTCCAGAAAAGCAGCCTTGGTGATGCCGATGCCATGCTCGCCGGTGATGGTGCCGTCCATCTTGAGCACCGCCTCGAAAAGGCGGTGGGTGGCGGTTCGCCCGGCGGCCAGCTCCCGGGGGTTGTCGCGGTCGAGCATGATGTTGACGTGGATATTGCCGTCGCCGGCGTGCCCGAAGGTAAGAATAATCAGATCGAGTTCGGCCGCGAGTTCTTCGGTAAATCGAACCAGCTCGGGGATCCGGGTCCGGGGGACGACCACGTCTTCGCCGATCTTGTGGGGTTTTAGTTTGAAGGTGGAAGGTGAAATGGCGCGGCGAGCCTCCCAAAGCCGCTCCGCTTCCGCCTGGTTCCCGGCCCGGCGGATTTCCAGGAGGCCGGGCCGGTTTTCGACGATCCCGGTCAGTTCCTCGGCCTGGATCTCGACGACCCGCGGGTTGCCGTCCAGTTCGACAAGCAGCAGCGCTTCGGTGTTTTCGGGAAGCTTGAAGGGAATGTTGCCGGCGACTACCCGCAGGGCGGTGCGGTCCATGTATTCCAGGGTGCAGGGGGTAAGGTTGGAAAGGATCGTGCCGACCATCCCGGTCGCGCTGTGGATGGTGTCGAAGAGCAGCAGGAAGGTGGTGCTCGCTGTCGGCCTGGCGAGGAGCCGCAGGGTGATTTTGGTGATAATGGCCAGGGTCCCCTCGGAACCGACCAAGAGCCGGGTCAGGTCGTAACCGGCCACCCCCTTGGCGGTTCTGACCCCGGTCTTGATGATCCGGCCGTCGGCCAGGACCGCTTCGAGACCGAGAACATAGTCGCGGGTCACCCCGTATTTGACGGCCCGGGGACCGCCGGCGCATTCGCCGACGTTGCCGCCGATCGTGCAGAATTTACGGCTGGCCGGGTCGGGCGGGTAGAAAAGGCCGAGCCGTTCGACCTCTTCCTGGAAGCGGCCGGTAATGACCCCCGGTTCGACCACGGCGATCTGGTTGTCGCGGTCGATCTCGATAATCCGGTTGAGCCGGCTCATCGCCATGACCAGGCCGCCCTCGACCGGCAGGGCGCCGCCGGTCATTCCGGTCCCGGCTCCGCGCGGCACCACGGCAAATCTTTCCGTGCTGGCCAGCCGCATGATCGCGCCGACCTCGGCCGTCGAAGCCGGGAAAATAACCGCCGCCGGCAGATATTCGAGGGCCGAGCCGTCGTAGGAGTAGCAGAGCAGGTCTTCCCGGGCGGTGGTCAAATGATCCGGCCCGACGATCGCGGCCAGTTTTTTCAGGGTTCGTTTATCCATATCGATGATAGTACCCGCAGAAAAGCGGCCTGCAAATATTTTTTACGGACAACCTTGTCGCGGGCGGCTAAACCCTTTATTTTGATCCTACCGAAACCGGCCGCTAATTTGGCGGGCGGAGCGTGTTTATTCGGCGATAAGTATAAAGCTGAGTTGAGCAGCTCGTCTGCTCGTACGAAACTTATGCCCCGTGGGTATAAAGCTGAGTTGAGCAGCTCGTCTGCTCGTACGAAACTTATGCCCTGTGGGCAAAAGAGAGGTTCGATAAATGGCAAAAAGACTTTGCGTGGCGTTACTGGCAGGCGGCCGCTCCGGCGAAAGGGAGGTCTCTCTTAAAGGCGGCGAGGAGGTTTACCGGGCCCTCGACCGGAATAGTTACGAGGTCAGGCGCTACGATCCGGCCGTCGACCTGGTCCGCTTGGCGGCCGACGCCGCCGAAATCGATGTCGCCTTCATCATCCTGCACGGCCCCTTCGGCGAGGATGGCGCCATGCAGGGTTTTCTCGATATGCTCGGCATTCCCTATCAGGGGGCCGGGGTCATGGGCAGCGCCATGGCCATGGACAAGAATATCGCCAAGGTCATGTATCGCCGGGCCGGTTTGCTGGTTCCCGATTGGCGGATGGCGGAAAAAAGCCAGATCGATTCGCCGGGCGAACTTATCGAACAGCTTGGTCTGCCGGCGGTGATCAAGCCCCTCCATCAGGGCTCCAGTCTGGGCATGAGTATTCCGGCTACCGCCGGGGAAATGAGCAAAGGGCTGCGAACCGCCTTCGAGTTCGACGGCCAGGTGATGGTCGAGGAGTTCATCAGGGGCCGGGAGATAACCGGCGGCGTTCTCGGCAACGATGAGTTGACCGCCCTGCCCCTGGTCGAGATAATCCCCGGCGAGGATTATAAGTTCTTCGACTATGAGGCGAAGTACCGGCCCGGCGCATCAAAGGAGGTCTGCCCGGCCGAGTTTGATCCGGAGACCACCGCCAGAGCCCAGCAATGCGCCCTGGCCGCCCATCGGGTTTTAAACCTTGCGGTCTATAGCCGGACCGATATGATCGTCAACGAGGCGGGGATCTTCGTGCTGGAAACCAACACCATTCCCGGCATGACTCCTACCAGCCTGTTGCCCCAGGCGGCGGCGGCCCATGGCCTGTCCTTTCCGCTGCTTATCGAGAGACTCCTTGAGTTGGCTATGCAAAAGGGGTGAAGGCGGCGGGGAAGGGTGGCCTGGCCCGGAGCGGCCCAAGTGGTTTTCTGATTATTTGCTTTACTGTCATGGCCGCAATGTGATTTAATATCGATGGCGGCGCGGAAAGCACCACCAGGGGCATAAATCGCCGGTTCCCGCGTTGCGGTAAATTGTCACGTCGTTGCAGCGTATGCGAGGACGCTTCATTCCTCGAAATGTGCGCGCCCTCGATCTGACGATTTTTGCTAAGCCATCCCCTGACTTTTTGGCGGGCGGCAGTTCGGGTCGGCAAGTTATCGGTGCCGTCTTTTTTTGATTTTCGGCGACCGGATTCATCCTGTTTT
>JARGFN010000097.1 GCA_029210665.1 Desulfobulbales bacterium | reverse complement strand
TTCCGGTTGGCCTGGAGAAAGGCGAGCAGGTCGCCATTGACCTTCGCCATCCCGGTGCGGGTGCTTTCAGCTTCGTACTTGAAGGGCAGGGTTCCTTGTGGCATAATAGCTTCACCTCGTTGGTGATGGTTTGTGGTTGACAAACTCATTCTATCCTCCCAAGTTCATTGGGCCAACGAGGTTTTTTCTTTTTTTGATGGTGAATCAAGGGCCTGCCGCGCCGAACAGCCGTGACCGGGAAGCGAAAAAACCAGGCCGGTTCTTTCGCCATATCTCTGAATCCGTTCTCGGGCGCCCCGCAGGGCGGCGGGTGAATTCCACCCACCACGGATCACTGCCTATATTTGACGTAAAAACAACCACATATCGTGAATTAATACACTAAGCCGTCACGGATTCAGGAAGATTAAAGCAGGACCGGTGGGGGGGTTGTCACATGCTGAGACTGTTTGTTGCCATAGATCCGCCGCCGGAGCAGCGGGAGCGGATAAGAGCCATTCTTACCGGCCTGCCCGGCGTTCGCTGGGCAGCCCCCGAACAGATCCATCTGACCTTGCGCTTTATCGGCGAGGCGGACGAAGCCCTTTTCCGGCAAATCAGCAATACCCTGGCCGCGATCGAAACGGAACCGCTGACCCTGCAGATCAGGGGGCTCGGCCAATTCCCGCCCCATCGCGCCCCCAGAATCCTCTGGCTTGGCCTGGCGGAAAACGACCGCCTAGTCCAGCTCAGGAATCGGATCGAGACCGCGCTGCTCCGAAGCGGCCTTGCTCCGGAAGGCCGCGGATTCTCGCCCCACCTCACTTTTGCCCGGTTCAAAAAAATGCCGCCGCGGCAACTTTTGATCGATTTCATCGCCGCCAACAGCCGCTTCGAACTCCCGCCGTTTCCGGTCGGGGCGTTCCACCTCTACTCCAGCAAAATCACCGCCGACGGCGCGATCCACCAACGGGAGGCGTCATACCCCATTCCCCTTGCCGAAAATGCCGGCACACAGCCGGTATGACCTGGCGGATTTTTTTATGGAGGAAGGAAATTAATGCAGGGGTTTCGGGGTATTGCGGAAACGACCACTAACCGAGGATCACCGCCGGCCCGCCGCCTGATCGCCCCCGGCCAGACAAACCACGGCATGGGCGGCAATCCCCTCGCCGCGCCCGGCAAATCCCATATGTTCGGTGGTCGTCGCCTTCAGGTTGAGAAACGAGGAATCGACCCCGACGGTTTCGGCGATATTTTCGAGCATCAGAGCGAAGTAGGGTGCCAGCCGCGGCCGTTCGGCGATAACGGTGATATCGCCATTGACCAGGCGCAGATTCCGGCTGGCAAGCTTCTCGACTACCCGCGCCAGCAGAACCAGACTCGAAATGCCGCGATAGGCGGGATCGCGGTCGGGGAAATGCCGGCCGATGTCGCCCAGCCCGGCCGCGCCCAGCATCGCATCGGCAAGGGCATGGAGCAGGACATCGGCATCGGAATGGCCCGCCAGGCCCCATTCGAAGGGGATGACCACGCCGCCGAGCACCAGCTTCCGGCCCTCTTCAAGGCGATGGGCATCGTAGCCGTGCCCCACTCTTAAACCTGTCACCGCGCCCTCTCCTTGCCGATCCGTTTTCAACAGGGCTTCCGCCAAAACCAGATCATCCGCCGTCGTCACCTTGAAATTGGCGGCGGCACCCGTCACCACGCTGACCTTAACACCGATATGCTCCAGCAGCGCCGCCTCGTCGGTGCCGGTAAAACCGTCCGCCGCCGCGACCTCGAAGGCACGCCGCAACAGCGCAAGCCGGGCGGCCTGCGGGGTCTGGGCCTGCCAGAGACCGGCACGATCGAGATTGGCCGCCACAAGATCACCGCCCACGGATTTCAGGGTATCCTTGACGGGAACGGCCAACATAGCCGCCCCGGTTTCCCCGGCCCGCGACAGACAGGCGTCGATCAAGCCGGGGTCGATCAGCGGACGCACTCCGTCGTGGACGGCGACCAGCTCGATCCCATCCGCAACGCAACGCAGGCCGGCCGCGACCGAATCCTGCCTGGTCCGGCCGCCGGCCACCACCGCTTCGACTCCGGTCAGCCCGTAGCGCCCGACCATCTCACGGGTCCTTTCAAGATGCTCGGCGGGGGCGACGATGATAATGGTATTGATCAGGGCGGAACGCTGCACGGCCCGGACCGTATGGGCCAGGATCGGCAAACCGGCCAGCTCCAGATACTGCTTGGGCTGATCAAGCCCCATTCGAAGGCCGGCCCCACCGGCGGGGATTATGGCTGCGGCAGTGGTCATATTTTACACAAGAAAAGACTGGAGCGGGTTGTAAGCCGAATCCTGTACCTCCCGAAGAAGGCCATGATCATTTATCTGGGATGACGGTCGCCCGCCACCTCTTGCAACCTACCCGGGAACTTCGGACGGGCCGCCCTTAGCTGTATCCAGGATACAGCACAGTTCCCCTATTTGGTCTTGCTCCGGGTGGGGTTTGCCGTGCCTCCCATGTCGCCATGGAAGCGGTGAGCTCTTACCTCGCCATTTCAACCTTACCCCGGTGAACCGGGGCGGTATATTTTCTGTGGCACTTTCCTCGGGGTCGCCCCCAGTTCGCGTTACGAACCACCCTGCCCTGCGGAGTTCGGACTTTCCTCTCCGGCCGAGGCCGGAGCGATCATGCGCCCGCTCCAGTCAAAGCTTTATCCCGCTATGCCGATTCCTCGGGATCGGGGAGATTGTACAATAAACGATTACAGGTGGGACAGGCGTGCAGCCTATCTTCCCGGAGCAGCTCGTTATAGAGCTGGGGCGGCACGTTCATGAAGCAGCCGTGGCAGACACCGCGGTTCACGCCGACCATGGCCACTCCACCCCTTTTTTCCCGGATCTGCTCGTACTTGCGCAACAGGGCCGCCTTGACTTTCTTCACTTTGGCGACCCGGGTTTTCTGCAATTTGGCCATCCTGACCTCAAGATCGGCGGCCGCTTTTTCAAGCTGGGCGGAGTCATCATTATAGTGGGCCTCCTCTTCCGCGCAGAGGGCGGCCTGATCGTCAATTTTTTTCTGCAGATACTCGCTCTGTTCCAGGAGGCGGACCAGCTCGTCATCCCGTTGCCGGTTGGCGCTCTTGGCATCGTCGATTTCCTTTAAGATGCTCTGGTACTCGCGATTGGTCTGGACCTTCATCAGCTTGTTCTGCCGATCCTTGATCATCAGCTGGACGTCCTCGACTTCCGCCTCCAGTTCGCGCCGCCGCGCCTCGCCCTCGGCAAGCCTGGCCTGAAATTCGGCGATCTCGGCCTTCTGCTTCCCAATCGACTCCTTGCGGCTCTCCAGCTTGTCCTTACCGGCCGCCATCGCCCTTTCGATCTCGCCGATTTTCAGGTCAACCTCCTGTAAATCCTTCAGCCTTTGAATTTCTTCTTTCAATTGCCACTCCTTAAGTATTCATAATTAAATAACAAACCAAAACTTTAAACCCGGCGGCGGGTTGCCGGCGGGACTATTTCCGGAAATAATAGCGGAACGGGCTGGCCTCGCTGCCGGAGGCGCGGATATCCAGCGCCCACCCCTTTGCCGCACAAAGCTTGTCGATGGCCCCGACCAGGCCGGATATCATGATTTTTTCAGTCGCAAAGTGCCCGGCATCGACAATACAGAACCCGGCATCCTCCGCCCACCTGGCGACACTATGCTTCACTTCGCCGGTGACATAAACCTGGGCGCCCGCCGCCATGGCCGCCGCCGCCAGCTCCGATCCGCTGCCGCCGCAAACCGCCACCGTTGAAAGAGTTGCCGGGGCGGCCCCGGCCACCCTGACCGCCTCCAGATCAAGCACCGTCAATACCTTCCCGATAAATTCGCTGAAGGGAGCGCCGCCGCTGATCTTGCCGATTCGGCCGAAGCCGATTCCGGGATCCCCGTCAGAGCCGCCGACCAGGACCCGACAGTCGCGAAGCCCGAGACCGGCGGCCAAGGCGTCATTGACCCCGCCGGGCGCCTTATCGAGATTGGTATGGCAGCTGGCCACCGCGATCCCTCCCGCCAGGGCCCGGGCCAGCAGACGGCCGGTTACCTGATCGGTTCTGACCGACTGCAAGGGTTTGAAGATGAGGGGGTGATGGGTCACCACCACATTGCAGCCATGCCTTTGCGCCTCGTCAAGGACCTCTTCGCTTGCATCGAGGGCAACCAGCACCCCGCTGATCTCCAGGGCCGGATCGCCGACCATCAGGCCGACGTTATCCCACGACTCCGCCAGGGCGGGGGCGGCAATTTCGGCGAGAACCGCCAGTAAATCCTTTAAGAGCGGTGGTGCGGTTGTCATTCAAAACCCTGAAATAAAAAAAAGGTGCAACGCCTCGGCGTTTGCACCTTTCACGGCCCGGCAGGGTTTTCACCCTGGAATCCCGGGACCTGGATCCTCTTGTTCAATCTAACTGAAAGAGAGCCGGTTTTACCCTGACCGTATCCCCTTAGTCTCATATCTTTTTCCCCGTCGATGGGAATTTCAAACAGCCGGACAATGCCCAACCTCCAAATTATCAGCGGCAACTTCAAACTGGTGGGCCTACCTGGACTCGAACCAGGGACCGACCGGTTATGAGCCGGTGGCTCTAGCCAACTGAGCTATAGGCCCATACACACAAATGAAACATGTTATATTAATCGAGAAGCGAATATTGTCAACTCAAATTTGATGATATCGCAAAAACCCGCGAGGGAATAAACTTTACCCGGGAAAACTCCGGCGGCCAACCCGGTTTGCCTCGCCATTTTTCCCGGAACCGGCAAGATGATCGATCATTCGTCCCGCCTGCCCCAACCGTTTTTAACCGCCCGCCGTCGACAACTTTTACTTGCCCGAATACCCGAGCTTTCTTATAATCACGTGAAAACCGCTCAAAAAACCGGTCTGCACGGACCGAAAATGAAGCAAGGAGATATACTTAAAATGAAATTAGGAATCAACGGACTGGGCCGGATCGGCAAACTTTCCCTGTGGCATCATGTCGGCCGCCAGCATTTTTCTGAAATAGTTGCCAACGTCGGCCGTGAGATCGGCACCGGCCTCCATGACCTCGCCGCCGCGATCGACCGGGACAGCACGTACGGCCGGCTCAGCGGCTACCTTTACGGCGGCTGCCAGAACCGCCGGGTCATCGAGGAGTTGAATGACCGGGCAGGCACCATGCGGATCAACGGCGTACCCGTCAAGATTCTCCGCGAGGCAAGAAACCCGAAAGATATCTCCTGGAAAGAGAACGATGTCCGGCTGGTGGTCGACACCACCGGAGTTTTCAACGATCCGACCGCCGATCCCGACGGTCCGCGCGGCGCCCTGCGCGGCCACCTCCAGGCCGGCGCCGAAAAAGCGATCCTCTCCGCCCCCTTCAAGATCAAGGAGAAAGGCATGGCCATGCCCGATGACGCAGTCACCACGGTCATGGGCATCAACGGCGACGACTACATCCCCGGCAAACACAGCCTGATCTCCGCCGCCTCCTGCACCACCACCTGTCTCTCCTACATGATCAAACCGCTGCTCGATCATATCGGCGCCGACAATCTGCTTTCCGCCTCGATGGTCACCGTCCATGCCGCCACCGGCAGCCAGCAGGTCCTGGACCGCCTGCCCGGCAGCGGCGCCACCGATCTCCGCAAGAACAGATCCATTTTAAACAACATTATCCTGACCACTACCGGCGCCGCCCAGGCCCTGCCCCTGGTTATTCCGGAGATGCAGAATATCGGTTTTATTGCCGAGTCGGTGCGGATCCCGACTAACACCGGCTCCATTATCGTCCTGGTCTTGAACATTCAGGACGAGCTTGCCGACCCGTTCAAGCGGGACAGGATCAATGCGATCTACAAGGAGTTCGCCGCGACCTCGCCCTACCTGCTCTACTCCGAGGCGCACAACGTCTCTTCGGACATCATCGGCATGCCCTTTGCCGCGGCGATCATCGAAGGCACCGAGACCCATACCCGCACCGCCAACATCAAGGTAAACCTAGCCAGGGTGTGCGCCGGCGAGGGCCAGCCGGAGAGGATCGATGTGCCGGTGACCCAGGCGGTTATCTATGCCTGGTACGACAATGAATTCGGCAGCTACACCAACATGCTGGCCGAACGCACTGTCAGCGTCGCCGAACAGATGGTTTAAGGGCCGGCGGCGGCCGGGGACCTCGGGAAGCGGTTTAAAAATATCACGGAGATTGATCCTTGCAGAACATCAGAGACCTTGATATCAAAGGCAAAAAACTGCTGATCCGCGTCGACTTCAACGTCCCCCTGGACGAGCAGGGCAATATCACCGAGGATACCCGCATCCGTGGAGTGCTGCCCACCATCAATTACGCCCTGGACGAAAACGCCAGGGTCATCATCATCTCCCACATGGGCCGCCCCAAGGGCCAACGGATGGGAAAATTCAGCATGGCCCCGGCCGCCAAGCGGCTGTCGCGGCTGATCTCCAAGGAGGTCAAGCTCGCGCCGGACTGCGTCGGCGACGAGGTGAAGGCGATGATCGACAGGATGCAGCCGGGCGAGGTCATCATGCTGGAAAATCTGCGCTTTCATGGGGAGGAACAGCAGAACGACCGCGAGTTTTCCCGGAAGCTCGCCGAACTGGGCGACATCTACATCAATGATGCCTTCGCCGTCGCCCACCGGGCCCATGCCTCGGTAGTCGGCGTTCCCGAGCTGATGGAAGAGGCGGCGGCCGGATTCCTGCTCCAGAAAGAGATGGATTACTTCAACCGTTCGATCCGCAATCCGATGCGGCCGCTGGTGGCCATCATCGGCGGCGCCAAGGTGTCGAGCAAACTGGGCGCCCTGCGCAACCTCCTCGACCGGGTCGATAAAATGATCATCGGCGGGGCGATGGCCAACACATTTTTGAAGAGCCAGGGCTACGGGGTCGGCAAATCGAGAGTGGAAGACGACCTGCTCGACACCGCCAGTGAGCTGGTCGGCAAGGCGACCGCCCAGGGCGTCAAGCTCTATCTGCCGGTGGACTGTATTGTTGCCGACAAATTCGATCCGCGAGCCGAAACAAAACAGACCACCGTCCAGGAGGTTCCCGGGGAATGTATGATCCTCGACATCGGCCCCGCCACCACGATTTTGTTCGCCGAGGCCCTGGAAGATGCCAAAACCATTATCTGGAACGGTCCGATGGGCGCCTTTGAGATGGACCCCTTTTCCCGGGGGACCATGGCCATGGTCCAGCGGGTCGCCTCCTCCCACGCCCTGACCATTGTCGGCGGCGGCGATACCGATGTGGCGATCCACCGGGCCGGCGAATCCAACAACATCTCATATATCTCCACCGGCGGCGGCGCTTTTCTGATGCTCATGGAAGGCAAGGAACTGCCCGGCGTTACCGCCCTGACCAGGCGCAAGCAGTAAAAGTAAAAGGAGCGCGCCATGACCCGCACCCCCCTGATCGCCGGCAATTGGAAGATGAACACCAATCTGGCCGAGGCGGAGCAGCTCGCCGCGGCGACGGCCCGGGCCGCCGCCGATCTCCTCGACCGGGATGTGATGATTGCCCCGCCCTTCACCGCCATCGCCCAGGTTGCCGATCTTCTTCACGATTCCAGGGTAATCCTTGCCGCCCAGAACATCTGCTGGGCCGAGAAAGGCGCTTTCACCGGCGAGATATCCCCCCCGATGCTCAAGGAGCTGGGCGTCAGCATGGCCATCGTCGGCCATTCCGAGCGACGCCATATATTCGGCGAGAGCGATGCCTTGATCAACCGGCGGGTCACCGGCGCCATGGAACACCAGCTCGTACCGGTCTTATGTATCGGCGAGACCCTTGACGAGCGCGAGTCGGAACGGACCAAGGCCGTTCTTGAGAAACAGCTCAGGGCGGGACTGGTCGAGATAACCGTCAACGACCCGGCCGCGCTGGTCCTGGCCTACGAACCGGTCTGGGCGATCGGAACCGGCAAAACCGCCGCGCCGGCAGAGGCCCAGGAGATTCATGCCTTCATCAGAAAGCTGCTGGCAGCCATGTTTGAAAAAGATATTGCTAGCCAAATAAGAATATTGTATGGTGGCTCGGTTGTTCCTGACAATATCGATGCCCTGATGGGTCAGGAGGATGTCGACGGCGCCTTGGTTGGCGGCGCGGCCCTCAAGGCTGAATCCTTCGAACGGATTATCCACTTTAACGGCTGAGCGGCCGTTATTTCCTCTCCGGCCCGCTGAATCGGGGCAAACGGGATAAATATGGTTACTATTATTACTTTTGTTCACATCCTGGTCTGTTTTTTTCTGGTGATTATCGTTCTCCTTCAGCACGGCAAGGGCGCCAACGTCGGCGCCACCTTCGGAGGAGCCGGCAACACGGTGTTCGGCACCGAAGGACCGGTGCCGATGCTCAACAAGGTGACCACCGGGATCGCGATTATTTTCATGCTCACCTCCATCACCCTGGCCTATTTCTCGGCCAACAGCCGGACCGGTTCGGTGATGGACATCGGGCGCCCTGCGGTCGAAGCCACGAATTCGGCCGAAGTACCGCTGGAGACCGGACCGGTCAAGGTGCCGCTGCCTGCCGATGAAACGGGCGGTAGCGAACAACAGGCCCCGGGCGAATTTCCCGGCCAGCGGCAGTAATTAATGTAAATTTATTGATCATCCAGACATTCGATTTTACCTCAGGTTTGCCGAAGTGGTGGAACTGGTAGACACGCTGTCTTGAGGGGGCAGTGGGGAGACCCGTGCCGGTTCGATTCCGGCCTTCGGCACCATTTTTAAGTCTAAGGCAGTTCAGCAACACCCACAAAAAACCCGCTTCCAGTAATGGAAAGCGGGTTTTTTGTGGTCCGATGGTGTCCGATGGGACCTATTGGCATCCGTCAAAAAAGCGGGTACAAAATAGGGTACAAGCAATACGGAACCGAATACCCATTGAATTTGTACCCTTTTTTGGCTGGAGGTCCTTACATGGAAAAGCTTTCCGCTATCCAAGTCCGCAACGCGAAACCATGATCCAAACCATATAAACTGACCGATG
>JARGFN010000096.1 GCA_029210665.1 Desulfobulbales bacterium | reverse complement strand
GACTTCCGTTACATAGCGCTGCTATGCGCCGGAAGCCGCGCCTTGTCGGCCCGCAAAATCCCTTCGCAATCTCGCGAAACTTTAAGGTTTACGGGGTACCAGGGGCTCCTTGCGATGGCCAAGACCATAACACAGATTGATCCCGAATGGTACCGGTCCGGTAAAATAAGTTTGCAATTGGGCGGAGTTAGGGGGAAAACTAGCGGTTGCCGGCACGGAAGAAGGGCGCGTGGTTCGAGGTGAAGAAGGGCGGGTCGCGGCGGACAATCGGGGCGATGGCCGGATGGCGCTTGAATTCCCGGTCGAGAAATCGTCTGATTTCTCGGCGATTCCAGCCCCGGGGATGCTCGAAGTCGGTGTAGAGGGAAAGATCGCTCTCGTAAAAAGCGGCTTTGGCCAGGAGGGCGGCATCCGGGGCGAAGCGCGGCATATTGAAGATCGCCAGGTTTAGAAAGGTGATCGCTGAGCGGTGTGCGACGGTGAACTCCAGAGTGCGGCGCGCCTCGGCCAGGGACTCGGCCGGGGTGCCGAAGAGCAGGTAGACATAGGTGGCAATCCCGGCCATTTCGAGATTGGCCAGGGTTTTGGCGACCATTCCCAGGTCGATTCCCTTGGCCATCGCGTCGAGGACGGATTGGTCGCCGGATTCGAGCCCCAGTTTCAGCATGACGCAGCCGGAGCGGCGCAGGTCCCGGCAGAAACCGGGATCGGTCAGCTCGGGCTCGGCCCGGGCGAAGGAATACCAGGCCGGGCCGGGCGGATTGGCGATCAGGGCGCGCATCAGGGCGGGGCTGATTGCGTTGTCGAGGAAGTGGATCAGGCTGGGTGCGGTTGCGGCGGTGAGCCTGGCAAGTTGGGCGATGACCTGGGCAACGGGCCGGGCCCGATAGGGATTGGCCTCGGCTTTTTCCGGACAGAACGAGCATTGCCGCCAGTAACAGCCCGAAGAGGCCGCATAGGGCAGGATCGGACCCGGGGCCAGGTAATCGGCCAGCGGCAATCCCTTAAAATCCGGGCAAATATTGTCGTTCTCCTCGGCTGTAGCTTGTCCGGCCAGTATGTTGAGCAGGGTCCCTTCGCCCGGTCCCGCCACCAGGTGATCGATCAGGCCGTTAAAGGGGTCGCGCCGGGGCGGGGGTAAGCGATCACAGGATACCGAATCTGCTGTGTTATCGGCCTGCTCATGTACAGCAGAACACATCGCAAGCCGATGCCTTGCATCTCCACCACCCTGTAATCGCTTACCGGCTGGGAGATTGGCCAACCCTGGGTGCCTTATCCCGTGATCGGTTACGGCCGGGGTGCTCAGCCAGGAAGTAATCAGGCCGCCGCCGGCGGCGATCGGCAGGCCGGGGTGTTTTCTCTTCAGATAACCGATCATCGCGAAGGCGGTCAGGGCCTGGCTGAGATAATTGATCGAGAAGCCGATCAGGTGAGGCGGGCTTTGTTGCAGCAACTCGTCAAGCCGGGGCGCGAAGTAATCGTAAAAGAGGTTCCCGGCCGGATGGTCGGCGGCCCGGAGCAGGTCGGCACTTCGCAGGGGCGACAGGTTGTGGTCCTGGTAGTTGGCCAGATTGATTGTCAGGTCGTCGCGCCCGATTCCGCCGAGGGTCCGGCTGAGATCGCTTACCGCCCGATGATAGCGGGCCGGCTCCGCGTATAGGCCGGGATCGCGCAGGGCCGCGAGATTGGCGGCCCGGTGGCGATGGGCCCGGCGGCTCCAGGTATCGCCACCGGGCGGGTTATTGCGCAGGAGATGGAGCTGGCCCTCCAGGTTGGCATCAAGCATGGTGCAGGGATGACCGTGGCCGCGCAGGGCGCCGGCCAGCATGGCAAGGCCGGCCGGCGGCTCGCAAGCCTTGGCCAGGGGCGGGTAGATCAGCAGCATGATTTTCCGGTCTTTTCCATCCTCACCCCTTACCCCTTACCCCTTACCCCCACAAAAAAAGGACCGGCATGGACCGGTCCTTTTTGGGGGCAAATAACGGATCAACTATTAAGTGAGGTCCTTGGTCCGATGACAGTAAAAACAGCCGGTTGTTGTATCCCCGAGGCCGCTATGGGCTATCGTTGCAGTATAATCCCAGCGCAGGGCGTCGGGGAATTCGGAGCCGTGGGCCTTGTGGCAGCTGAGACACATTACCTGGTCGGCTGCTTCAATGGTGCCTAAGTAGCCGGTCAACAAGGCGCCGGCACGAGCAAGGGGTAAACCGTCCGCGTAGGGCAGGCCTATCAGGCCATCAAATTCGCTGGCCACGAATCCCCCGATGTTCACGTTGGTCGGATGCCGCAGCCAGGGAATCGCTTCCGCTGCCGCGGAATCACGACGCGAACCCTTATTGTCCTCGCCCAGCATTTCGTCGATTCCGCCGGCGGCATGGAACTTATGGTGACAGCCGGCGCAGAAGCGGCCGATGACAAGTTCAGACGGGCTTTGCACTTCGGCAAGCGTGCCCTGGCCGATATAGACATTCGTGTCGGCCCCCCCCCATTGCCAGCCGGGGCCTTCCAGATCGCCGTCCCAATTGTCAACAATCGCATTAAATCCAGAGACGCCGCCGTGGCCTCCGAGGAAACGGTAGGCATTGCCGGGCCCGGTCCCGCCGGCAACCATGGGGTCATGATGGCCGACATGGAGGTGGCAGCCCTCGCAGCCGTTTTCACTGACGCCGGATTCGGGTATGGCGTTAGGGTCGGTGATGACGATGGCCAGACTCTGATGGCAGCTTTTAGCGCAGCCTTTACCGGACGAGACGCCGGGGGCTATGGGTAAATTGCTGTCCGTTCCGCTAATGCCTAGGACGTTATGGCCTTTTGTTTGATCAGCGGCAACATAGGAAAAATTGCCGCCGGCCAGGTCGAGGGTCGGATTAGCGGTATCGCCGATATTCCAGACAATCGGGGCCTGGGATCCGGCGATGCCGGCGATGTTTATGGTTCTGGCGGTTGTGCCGGTTGCGGAATGGCAGCCGACGCAGTTGGTTTTCAGGAGATATTGCTGGGGAGAGTTAACCTCGGCCGATCCGCCTATAATCCCGCCCGCCGTCCAGCCTACGTTGGTGGGACTGGTGGGGTCGACTATAACCTGGGCGGTACCGCCCTGGCTATTATGCATGGTATGACAGGCATAACATGGCCCCGAGACCCTGGCTTGAACCAGGGCCGGCGCGGCCAGAAGGATTGCCGCCGCTATGAAAAAACGTGAAAGTGCGTTCTTGTGCTTGCCGGTTATTCGCATGTTTCCCCCCACGCAAATTGAAAAAAATAGATTTAATTCTCTTGATTCCCCATTATTCATTTTAGCAACATCTCCGGTCATGGTCAAGGGCAAAGTCGCATTTCAGCTTAACAATGTAAGTTTTTTTGACAGATTGTCAAACTTTGGCGACGCCATCAGGTTTTAACGGCGCCGTTGTCCCCCGGCGCGGCGGCAACGGGTAACTCGTCGAGCAGATAACCTTTGGCGGCCGTCTTCCGGGCGAGAAGGCCGGCGGCGAGGTGACAGGCCGCCACCGGGATCACGGCGACGGCGATGGCGCCCGGTACTTCAAAAACCAAGAGGGCGACGGTAAGCAGCCAGCAGAACGGATAGACGGTCAGCTCCGTAATGCCGAGGGGCAGATAGCCCAGATAGATCGAGCCGAGTCCGGGCAGGATAAGGGAGCGGAGCAGGGCTTCCCCGGGGGTTTTGAAAGTGGCGCCGCAGTGGGGACAGCTTGCCAGACCACCCTCCAGAGGGGTGTGGCAGGAGGGGCAAAGCTGGGCCGGGGATTGCATGGCGGCCGGGATTGCCGGGGGGTGCTTGAGTTGCGCGGCAACAAAATCTTCCAGCCGGGCCGCGAGATTGCGGTTGACCGTGGTGAAATTCCAGTTGCGGCCCGATTTGCCGGTGATAATCAGTGCGGAGCGGAAAAGGCCGCGGCCGATTCCGGCTATTTCGCCGTAGGGAATCTGGAAGATGTAGCGGGTCGGCCGCCTCAGGCGGCGATCGACGTTGATCAGCAGCAGACGCCTGTCGGTGCAGACGATGGCGTAGTAGTTCGACAGCATGGTCAGAAGGCCGTTGGCGTAAGGAATCTCGAAGGGGTGGTAGGCGATTCCCCTGGCAATCCTTAAGACCTTTTCGTCATCGGCAAGGAGTTCGGTGGTCAGAAGTTGGTGGACCGCTTCGACCAATTTGCGGAGCAGCCGGTTTTCCCCGGTCCCGAAACCGTGCCGTCCCGGCCGGGCAAATATTTCATGGTAGGCGAATTTATCCGGGGAAAGGTCCCGCAGTCCCGGAAATGCGCCGAACAGCCCATCGTTGCCGCCGGTTGCCGCCTCAGCCGAATCAATCGGGGGTTCCTGGTCCTTCTCGTCGCCGTCATTTAAAGGAATATCGTACTCGACCGGATTCGCGGTCGGGGCGGGAATCGGAATATCCCCGGCGGATCGCTCGGCCTCCCCGGGCGGAGGAAGAGGGTCGATAATCATGGCGGCCCCGCACTGTTTGCACTTGGCCGTAAACTTCCGATCCGGAAGCCGGTCGCCGGTCAGTTTGTGCGGTTTGCCGCATTCCGGACAGATGATCTTCATAGTCATAAAATTATTCCGACTGGTGGTAAGGTTATTGCTTCCTGAATCCGCGCCGTTCTTGAACGCTCACGGATTCGGGTGCTTTTCTTTTTCGCCGCCTTCGAACAGCAACGGCGATAATATCATAAAGGGCATCTTCAGGGTGTTCCGAACCAGATTGAGCAGTCCTTCGCCGATGGCCTCCGGCGGCAGGATGGTCACCCTGGGGTCGCGGAGATTTCCCTTCACGGCCGCCGGGATCGAGATCACCGCTTTATCGGCGCCGCCGACGACCTTGCCGAGCAGGGGGATTTTGGTGATTACGGCATCCACGGTTTTCAAGGGGGCCACCATGATCGTCAGATCCGCCGACCAGTCGGTCATGTTTACCGTGCCCTGGCCGAAAAGGTTCAATCCTTCCCCGTCGATAAAGGCTTTTTCGATGTAGAGGTGATTGTTTTCCACCCGGCCGTCAAGATCGATTTTCGAATAGGAGAAACCGGTTTCGCTGAAATCGGGCAGTTTTGCGCCCGGCAATAGATCCCTTAGATTGACGACCCGGAAGAGCTTGGAGAGAAAGGAAAGCCGGTGGATATAGCCGCCGTCCGAATAAAGATCGGCGTTGCCGCTTTGCCAGCCGCCGCCGCCGCCGCGCAGGTTTACATCGAGATGGATGTTGCCGTCCAGCAGGGCGTTATCAAAACCCAGGCAGGGGAGCACCTTTTCAAAGAGCGGCGGGGATGAGCTTTCCGTAAAAAGATTCAGAAAGGTGTCCTGTCGGCCTTCCTTCAAGTTCAGGGTGGCCGAGATATTCAAACCGCACAGTTTCGAGTTTCTGAGGTCGAGGGTGTAGAGATCGGCGGCGGAATCGACGGTGATGAAGCCATGGGCCGGAGCTATCAGGTATTTGTCGGGCGCCGCTTTCTCGTCGGGGCCGGTTTCCGGGTTCGACTGAAAGGCGGCGGCCTTGAAATGAAGGACCCCCGCCAGCCGCTTGCCGTCGCGGGGGGCGAAAAGGTCCCGGGCCGGGGCCGCGCCGGTGAGGTCTGCCATGATATTCGCGCCGGTCCGGCGGCTGATCTTTTCCGCATCGAGGCCGAGGTCGAAAGTCGTTTCATCCGCGCCGACGGTCACCTGGCCGTTAAGGGCCAATTCCTCGGCGCCCGCGGCAATGACGGCCTGATTGATCCGGAGCGATCCGTTCGCGCCGCCGGCGATATCGAGTTTCCTGATCAGGAAGTTTTCCCGGGCTTCATTGAACAACCAGGCCAGATCGGTGATCTTCGCCCAGCCCTCGAAACCTGTTGCCATCGCGCCGGCCGAGGAATGTTTTATCGAAAAGTCTCCTTCCACCCTTGCCGCCGGCAGGAGATTTTCCCGCAACAGGGCCCGGACGGTTTGGGAATCGATGAAACCCCGCCAGCTCGCGGTAAGTCTTTCGGGCTTTTTTTTCAGGTACTCAAGGGAAAGGCCCCCCCGTTCTTCGGGGGAGGAGACGGTCAAGTTGTCGATCTTGAACCGCTCGTGGTCCGATTCCAGCTGGAACCGCACGGAGGGGGAGGTGACTCCGCCCATGCCGGCGGCTATCCCGCCGGAAAGTTTGATCTTGGCCTCATCCCACTCGACCTTTAATTTGTCGAGCGTACAGGGAATTGCCGGAAAATATTGAGCCGGCAGCCAATCTTTTTCCCTGATCCAGTCCGCCAGCGGTTCGCGGATGGTGCCGGACACCATCAGCCAGGCCCGCCAGTCGGTCAGATCGGTATGGGCAAAACTTCCCTCGATAAGCAGGGGCTGCTCCAGAAACCAGATTTTCCCGGAATCGAGATCAATCCGGCCGTGGCTGATCACGGCCCTGACCCGTTCCGCCAGAAGAGGATGGGGAAGCAGGGGGCTGGTCCATTTCGATCCCGAGGTGGAAACATCCAGGGAATACTGCCATTCTCCGGGGTTTTTGAGGGGGCCGGAGAGTGCGGTCCGGTTCAATTCGACGATTCCCACCGCCCGGGAGACCGCCTGGGCAATCCGGTCGGGCAGCAGCGTCGCTTTTTTCAATTCGGCGAGCAGGGCGGCCGAATCGAAAGTCGCCTGGGCCGAGGTTATCTCGATCGCCGGGTTGTCGGTCAGGGAGGTTTTTCCGGAAATTTCCCTGATCAGGTGGGGACCGATTACCCCTTTGATCCCCCGCCACTCGACCCGGTCCGGGAACACATCGATGCTGCCCGATATGATCCTGAAGGGATGGGGGAGCGGTTCATAGGCGGCGCCACCGTTGATCGACTTGACTTGTACCGTCACTTCGGGGTTATCGAGGGTTTTCCCGATGCTCAGATGCCCGGTTGCCCTTCCTTCAATATTGCCGAACCGTTGGATTTCACGGCGAAAACCTTCGTGGGGGACGATTTTCCGCAATACTTCCCGCAGGTCGGCCAGATCGGCGTCGATGTCAAGGTCGAGGCGGAAATCGTTTTCCCGTTCGGCCAGGTCGAGGAAGAGGGCGCAGTTATCGCCCCGGTTGCCGTCCAGCCGGGCACTCAGCCCCTGCCCCGACAGATAACCGTTGCTGATTTCGATCGATCCCCTGGCCTTTTCGAGAAACAGCGGGGTGGCGGGAGGGTGGATTTGCGCCTCGTCCACATCGACGTTGATCTTCATCTGCTTAAGGTCCCTGAAACCGCGCAGCGGCGCCTTGAAGTAATAGGCGGCCCGGGCGGCCTTGCCGCCCAGGACTATGTCGCAGACGGTCCGGGCGATTTCGTTATCCTCCCATAAGGTCAATATCCCCTGGCGGAGGGCGGTCAGATCCAGCTCCCTGCCGGCCAGATCGACCAGCCAGACCGGGTCGCGGTTTTCCGCCCCGTCGTTGCCGGTCAGCCTGGCAATCTCGCCGCTCAAGACCATGCCGGGGTTTTTAAGCTGCAATTCCCTGATCTTGATGGTCAGATCGCCGCCGTCCTTGTTGATCTCGAGGTCGACGCTGCCGCAATCGAGCAGAAAGGATTCAATTGCGGATGGCGCGACAAAACAGGGGAAATCGCCGAGCACGGAGGCCCGGATTCGTTCGGCGCCGGTGCCGTTGATTCGGCCGCCCAGGGAAATGGCGGACTTTACCGGCAGCAGTCTTTCATCTTGCAGGGCGGGGAGCAGATTGTAGAAGTTAAGGCCGTTTATTTCGTATGCCACTTCGTAATCGAGAGTGGCGGGGCTGAAAACCCCTTCCAGGTTCATAAAGTTGAAGTGGGCGGATTCGCTCGTCAACTGGAACCGGCTCCGGCCGGGATCCAGATCGATACTGCCCTTGATGTGATCGATGGTCAGCGGAAAAAGATGGGCCTGGCCGGCAAGGGGGCTTTCATCGAATATTACCGACCCTTCGGTAATGGTGATTCCGGCCTGGGGAATAAAGATCCCGGCCGGATCGCGCCCGGTCGCCGAGGGGCCGATCCGGAGTTCCGGTCCGATGAGGTTTATTCTACCCAGTTCCACCTTCTGTCCCAGCAGTGAGCGCCACAGGGGGAATATCCGGGTCTCCGGCAGGAGCAGGCGAATGCCGTTTCTCTGTACCGTTGTATCGTGCAGTGAGAAATGGGGAGTGGGCAGCCAATACCAGTCGAGCTGGGCCGCGTCGATCCGCCAGCCCGATTTTGCCGAAATCATCGCGGCGACCTTGGACCGGACGGCATCGATATCAAGCAGTCTGGGGCCCAGGAAAACCAGGGCGCCGAACGAGATGATTAATAGTAATGTCAGGTAGACTCTTTTTGACATATCCGCTCCGGCTGGGGAAAATACCGGGAATCAAACCAGCAGGTCATCGTCGCCGGGCCGGTGTCTGCGCCGTAACTTCGCCGCTTTCCAGGGAAACGAAGTGAGAATCAGGGCGACGGCCAGGCAAAGCAGCAGCCAGCCGACGCCGTAGAGGAGCAGCTCGGAGGAGTTGTATTCCTCATAATTTTCGGCCAGGTCGCCAACCCCGGAAAGATAAAGGAGATAGATCAGGATGGCCGGGGTGGTGTATTTAATGAAAAAGGACCAGGTCCGGTGAATTCCGAGGCCGAACCGGTTTATGTGGTCGCGCAGGACCGTGGCCTTGAGGATCCAGCCGATGATGATGCATTCGAGGATGCCGCCGAGAACCAGGGCGTAATTGGTGATGAAGTGGTCGGCAATATCGAGAACGTAAAGGCCGCCCCTGGTGGTAAAGATAATGCTGCCCAGAAAACCGGCGAGGCAGATGCCGGTGGCCACCTTGCGCCGGGGCCAGTCGAATTTATCGGTGAGCGAACAGGTGAAGGCCTCGATCAGGGAAACCCCGGAAGTAAGGCCCGCGATAACCAGCATCGTAAAGAAGATCACCCCGAAAAGCACATTGAAGCCGGGCAGGAGCGAGATCGCCTTCGGATAGACGACAAAGGCGAGCTGGGGGCCGCCCTTGATGGCCTCCTCGAAACCGACCCCCTGGCTCTGGGCCATGAAGCCGACAATGCCGAAAACGGCGAAACCGGCCACCAGGGAATAGAGGCAGTTCACAATACAGGTGATAAAGGCGTTCTTGCTGATATCGGTCTTGTTCGGCAGATAGCTGGCGTAGGTGATCATGATGCCGAA
>JARGFN010000095.1 GCA_029210665.1 Desulfobulbales bacterium | reverse complement strand
CGTTATCGGGCGCCCCGCAGGGCGGCGGGGTGAATCGAGGCGACTTAGTGAAAAGGCCATTATTTTACGTAACAACAAACGGATAAAGCAAAATTCCCCGCTAAGCCGTCACGGATTCAGGGTACTATCTCAGCTCCTTGGCGCAGCGCCGTCTGGCGTAACCTTCTTCAATGTGGTTCAGCCAGCGTTTCAGTTCGTCGGCCCAGTTGCCGCCTATGCTCTGCGAGGGGTCCCGCCGCCATAAAACGCGCCCGTCTTCTTCCACCGAAACCAGCATCGGAATGCAGACCGATCCGCGACAGGCCCGTGCTTCGATCTCATACTTTTCCTTGCTGATTCGTTCGAGAACCCAACCGTTCTGGCGCCGCAGAATATCCAGGATCAGATCGAACGACAGATCGCGGCTTCCGGGGTCATCGGTCAGACAGGCCTTGAAAACTCTTGGCTCGTTCAGAAGATAGTTCGAGCTACAACCACTTACTCCGCAAAAAACGGCAACAACCACGGCAAATACCACTATTCTTCCCATAAATTCCTCCTGTTGCACTGAAAACGACGGAGCCGTGACTTAAGGTTTGCCCCCGGCCGGTGCATTAATACGAAAGCTTATCTTACCTAAAGGGGAATTGCAAATACATGTGTCAATCCATAAGCCACATCATGTAAGATACATTATTGAAGTTGGTGGAAACTTACCTGGCACGTCTTGCCGAACAGGGCGGAGGGTTGAATGATTTTCAAGGTTTTGGCGGCCGGGGAGCTTGAGAAATTTTTTGAGCTTCTCGTCGTTAACAAGCTTATCGGCCCGGTGGAAAGAGGCCCGGCCGTTGATGGCCGGCTTCTTTTTGATTTTGCCGAGGTTGCCGAGATTGCCGAGTTGCGCCTTGACTTTACCCAGACCGTTCATTCCGCCAAAAAATATCTCCTGCCCTATCTGGAGGAGACCGGCGTTTTCGTCATGGAGGGCTCGGACTGGGAGAAGAGGGTAGACTATGGCGCCCATCAACCCCTGGTGCTTTTCGGGCTTCATGCCTGCGACATCAATGCCTTGAATAAGCTGGACAAGGTTCTGCTGGCCGAGCCTTATCCCAATCGGTTTTACGGCGCCAAACGGGCCGCAATGTTCATCATCGGCCATTCCTGCCGACCGACCCCGGCCTGTTTCTGCCGGTCCATGGGGGCCGATTCGGTTCGGCACGGCTGCGATCTCTTTTTGACTCCCCTGGGCGATGATTATTTCGTCGAAATCATGAGCAGCCGCGCCTTCCATATTATGGAGAGTCTTGATCTTCGAGAACCCACTCGCCGGGACCATAAACGCTTTCAGGAACAGGCGAAACACCGGGGAAACCTCCTTACGGCCGAGGTCGATGCCACCGACCTCACCAAGATCCTGGATATGGAGTTCGATTCAACCGTATGGAACGAGTGGGGCCGGCGATGTCTGTCCTGCGGAACCTGCGCCCAGGTCTGCCCCACCTGTTACTGTTACGGACTTGAAGAGGTGGTGGCGCTGGATCTGGCGAAGGGCGCAAAGATCCGCCAGCTGTATTCCTGCAACCTCCTTGATTTCGCCGAGGTCGCCGGGGGGTATAATTTTCGGCCGGAGAGCCGGACACGGCTCAAATACCGCTATTATCACAAACACCGTGGTTTTGTCGAGGCCTTCGAGGAGCCGCTGTGCGTGGGGTGCGGCCGCTGCGGGACCAATTGTCTGGCCGGAATCACGGTCCCGGAGGTTATCGCCTCGGTCCGGCGTGGGGAGGTGGAAAATGGTTGAACTAATTAATCCGGGCATGAGTTTATTTGCAAAAAAACCAAGGGGCCGGGAGGAGGACGATTTATTCCATAAGGCGGAAATCACCAATGTCTACCCGATGACGGCCACGGAAAAACTTTATCAGATCCAGATCATCGATCCGGCCGCGCGCCGCGGTTTCCTCTTTAAACCCGGTCAGTTTATCATGCTGGAGGCGCCGGGGATCGGCGAGGCGCCTTTTTCGATCTCCTCCGCGCCGAGCCGGCTCGGCAATATTGAGCTCTGTATCCGGGCGGTCGGCGTCTTGACCCGATTTTTGAGCCGCCTCGAACGCGGGGTCATGATCGGCATCAGCGGACCCTTCGGCACCTGTTTCCCGGTGGAGGAGATGGTCGGCGAGGATGTTATCCTGTTGGCCGGGGGGTTGGGTATTGTGCCGATGCGTTCACCGATCATGAGTTTGCTGGAAAACCGCAGCCGTTACGGTCGGATCGATGTCATGTATGGGGCCCGCCGTCCCTCGGAACTGCTTTTTGGCTATCAGCACGCCATGTGGCGCCAGTTCGATATCGGCCTCAAGGTCATTGTTGACCGGAGTGAGCCAGGCTGGACGGGTCCGGTGGGGATGATCACCGCTCTCCTTGCGAAGCGCTTGGCGCAGGGGGAGCGGTCCCGCTTCGGCAACGCCACCAACGCCATTGTCTGCGGGCCGCCGGTGATGTTCAAGCCGATCTGCGATATGCTCCTTGAGGCCGGGCTGTCCATGGAGAAGATCTTCGTCTCCCTGGAACGCCGGATGCATTGCGGGCGAGGCAAGTGTTGTCGCTGCAATATCGGTTCCACTTATACCTGTCTGGACGGGCCGGTCTTCGATTACTGGTCCGTGCTCAACTTGAAGGAGGCCATCTGATCGCATACCGGTTTGGGATATCGGCCAATCCTGGGCGGTTTATTCCGTGATCGGTTACGGGATGTGGGGTGTTGAATGAGCGATGCAAAAAGTTATCTCGGGGTGCCGGTACTCCGGCCCCGGGTGGGTTTCTTTGAGCTTACCTCCTGCGAGGGCTGTCAGCTGCAACTTTTGAATAACGAGGCGACCCTGCTCGATTTTCTCGATCTGGTCGAGATCGTCAACTTCCGCGAGGGCATGAAAGAGAGCGGCGATAATTACCGGATCGCCTTTGTGGAAGGCGCGGTGACCCGTGCGGACGAGGTGGAGCGCCTGCGGGAGATCCGGCGCAATGCCGAAATGGTGATTGCCCTGGGCAGTTGCGCCTGTTTTGGCGGGGTCAATCAGCTCAAGAACCGGTTTAATGATCCGGCCTGGGTGAAACGGGAGGTCTACGGCGAATATCCCATCGACAGTCAGGCGGCCGTGCCCCTCGCCGCCGTCATCAAGGTCGATCTGGAGATCTTCGGTTGCCCCGTCAAAAAAGAAGAGGTTGAGCGGATTGTTACCAACCTGGTGCTGGGCAAGGAGGTCAAACATCCGAAATATCCGGTCTGTATGGAATGCAAGGCCCATGAAAATATCTGCCTCTTTGATCTTGGCGAACCTTGTCTCGGGCCGATTACCCGGGGGGGCTGCGATGCCTGGTGCCCGTCCAATCGCCTGGGCTGCTGGGGTTGCCGGGGTCCGGCCCCGGAGGCCAACGTCGATGAGCTGCGGAAGATCGTCGCCAGAAAGAACATCCCGTTGGAACGACTGCTCGACCGCCTTGAATGCTTCGGCGGATTCGGGGGCGAGGCCGACGCGGTGCGGAAAGAGCTTGGGGGCCTGAAATGAAAATATCCTGCGATATCGAGGTCAGACACCTGAGCCGGGTGGAGGGCCACGGCAACATCCGCATCTCGATTAAAAATGGTCAGGTCCGGGAGGCGGTCTGGGAGGTGGTCGAGACCCCGCGCTTTTTTGAGGCGATGCTGGTCGGCAAGCTCTACGAGAACGCCCCCTATATCTGCGGGCGGATCTGCGGGATCTGCTCCATCGGCCACACCCTGGCCTCCATCCGCGCCATCGAAAACGGTTTCGGTTTCACGCCGTCCGCGCAGACCGCCCGGCTCCGGCTGCTCCTGAAACACATGGAGACCCTGCAGAGCCATATTCTTCATATCTATTTTCTGGCCGCCCCGGATTTCCTCGGGGTGGGCAGTGTCCTGCCCTTGATCAAGAGCCATCCGGAGGTGGTCCGCCGGGCTTTGCGCCTTAAACTCCTGGCTAACGAAGTCTGCGATGAGGTGGGCGGCCGCCGGCTCCATCCCACCCGGACCGTGGTGGGCGGTTTTACCATGCTGCCGGACCGGGATGCGCTTGGCCGGTTTCATCAGCGCCTGCGGGCCGGCCTGGCCGATCTTTTCGCCAGTGCCGAGCTTTTTGCCACCTTCACCTTTCCCGCGTTTACCAGGGAGACCGAATTTGTCTCCCTGCGCCGGGAGGGGAGTTATCCCTTTATCGGCGGGGAGCTTTTTTCCAGTGACGGCGTCCGCAAAAAGGAGCATGAATATCGGGCCATGACCAACGAGTATCTGGCCGCCCACTCCACCTCCAAGCTCAGTCGCCTGTCCCGGGAATCGTTTGCCGTCGGAGCCCTGGCCCGGCTGAATAATAACTTTGCGTATCTTCGTCCCCAGGCGGCGGCCATTGCCGGGGAGTTCGGCCTCGGGCCGGTGAATCATAACCTCTTTATGAATAACCTTGCTCAGCTGGTGGAGTGCGTCCACGTGGTGGAGGATGCCATCGCCCTCATCGACGAGCTGCTGACCGATTGCTGGCAGGAGCCGCGTCAAGCCGTGACCCCGCGGGCCGGCATCGGGGTCGGGGCGGTCGAGGTCCCCCGGGGAATCCTCTATCACTGTCTGGAGTTCGACAAGGACGGCCGCATCCGCAAGGCCGACTGCGTTATCCCCACCAGCCAGAACCACGCCAATATCTCCAAGGATATTGAGGCGCTGGCCGCCCATTGTGTCGCGCAGGGCAAGAGCGATAAAGAGACCGAGCTTTTGGCCGAGATGCTGGTGCGGGCCTATGATCCCTGTATTTCCTGCTCGGTCCATTAAATGGGATGCCGCCGTGGTGGTTATACCCCATGGGCATAAGTTTCGTACGAGCAGGCGAGCTGCTCAACTCAGCTTTATCGCCTGGCCGTTACCGGCTGAACCGGAGCGGCAGACCTTATTTCAGCCCTTGGAAAAATGGTCGATTATCAGATCGGCGGCGATGGCCACTAATGAGAAGCAGGAGATGATCAGGTAGTTGATGTTTTCCGGCGAGCGCTTGATTGATTGGAGCAGATAGGTCAGGGCCTCGCGCTCATCCGGCGACAAACCGTTTGTGGAGTTGATTCTGGCGATCAGGTTGTGGTCTTGGATGGCGTGCTTGCGCTGCTGGGTTATCTGGTATCGGTGCCAGAAGAAGAGAAAATTACCGAGAACGGCGAAATACCAGACCGGTCTGACCCAGTCCGGCTGGAGGTGGTCGATAACGATCAGGGTACGAAAGGCGATGGCGGTTGAAAGCCCCAGGGACATGGCTCCGAAGATCTTGAATCCGGAAGCTATCCGGGGTTTTTTGCGGCGATGTTTTTCGGTCATTTTTCGAGGTACTCTCCCATGGTATGCGGTAAAAAACGGTGGCGGGCCTGAGTTAATTCAGAAAGTCGAGTCATTATCAATCAATCGAGCCGGCTTAACTGTTTTGATCCCGAATTTCCGGTTTAGCCGGTCAACCGCCCCGCAGAGGTTCTTTTTTTTCTCCCGGTTTCGGTGGACTCCGAACAGATCCGGTTGGTGGCCGGCGAGTTCGCTGCCGAGATTTGAAATGCTGATCCCCAGGAGTCTGATCGGGGTCCGGCCTGCCTCGGTTTTTGCCAGTAGTCCGAGACAATGGTGGTAGATTTCCATGTTGTCGGCGGTGGCTTCCATCAAGGTTTGCGAGCGGGTATTGGTGGTGAAGTCATTGAATTTTACCTTGAGCGACACGGTTTTGCCTTCCTTTTCATGGCGGCGGAGCCGGGCGCCGACCCGGCAGGCCAGGGCCAGCAATTCTTTTTTAATCAACCCAAGGTCTTTCAGGTCCTCACTGAAGGTATCTTCGTGGCCGATGGACTTCGCCTCGTGAACCGGTTCCACCGGGCGGTTATCAATGCCGCGGGCCGCATAAAAAAGATGAACCCCGTGCTTGCCGTATTTACTGGTAAGGAGTTCGAGGGGCAGGCGGGTCAGGTCGCCGATGGTCCGGACGCTGAGCATTCGGAGGGACTTGAGGGTGGTCTGGCCGACTCCCCATAGCTTGTTGATCGGCAGAGCCGCCAGAAACTCTCTTTCCCGACCTGGTTCGACCACGGTCAGCCCGTCCGGTTTTTGCAGGTCCGAAGCGATCTTGGCAAGCAGTTTCGAGGAAGCGACTCCGGCCGAGGCGGTGAGGCCGGTCTCGCGGCTGATCGTTTTCCGGATATCGGCGGCGATCTCCGCGCCGGTGCCGAACAGCCGCCCGGAACCGGTTACGTCCAGGAAGGCCTCGTCAAGGGAGATCGGTTCGACCAACGGGGTGAAACGGTGAAAGATCGCCATGATCCGTGTTGAGATTTCCCGATAGCGAGCCATGCGAACCGGCATGAAAACCGCGTCCCGGCAAAGGGTGCGGGCGGTGCTGGTCGGCATGGCCGAATGGATCCCGAATTTCCTGGCCTCGTAGGAGGCGGCCGAAACCACCGAACGGTTCGACAGTCCGCCCACCACCACGGGTTTGCCGCGCAGCTCCGGGTTGTCCAGGATCTCCACCGACGCGTAGAAGGCGTCCATATCGGTATGGATTATGGTTCTTGATTCAGCGGCGGATTTATCCATGCAATCAAGATAGCTCTTCCCCGTCTTCTTGCCAACCGACAAAATGGACCGACAAAATTGTTGCCCTGCTGCTTGAGGAAATAGATAATAAGCGGAGAACCCAGTCTACCAATAAATACCCGGACTGAGCTGATGACCGATAAAAAAGACGGCAATGACAGATCGGCGGAGGCCGAAGTGATCCACGATGGTGACAGCCAGAGCCTGGCGTTGCCGAACCAGATCATGCCTTCGCATATCTACCTTTTCCCGGTAAACAACCGGCCCTTTTTCCCGAGTCAGGTTCAACCGGTGGTGGTATCCGCCGAGCACTGGGAATCGACGCTGGCCAAGGTCGGCGAGACCCCGCATCGGGCCTGCGGCATGGTTTTCGTCGGGGAGATTCCCGCCGACAAAGTCGAACCGGCCGATTTTGCCGAATTCGGCTGCCTGACCAGGATTCACAACCCTCTGAAGGTAGAGGGCAATATCCAGTTCATCGGCCAGGGGCTCAGGCGGTTTCGGATCAGACGCTGGCTCAGCAAGCAGGCCCCGTTCTATGTGGAGATCGACTACCCCGAGGAAGAAGAGGGCAAGGGCAACGAGGAGGAGGTCAAGGCCTATTCGATGGCCTTGATCAATGCAGTCAAGGAACTGGTCAAAAACAACCCCCTTTACGGGGAAGAACTCAAGCAGTATCTGGAGAACTTTAATCCCCGCGATCCTTCGCCGCTGGCCGATTTCGCCGCAACCATGACCACCGCCAAGGGTGAGGCGCTTCAGGATATTCTCAGCACGGTTCCGTTGCTGCCCCGGATGAAGAAGGTCCTGCCCCTCCTCCAGAAGGAACTGCAGGTCGCCCGGTTGCAGAGCGAGATCAGCGGCGAGGTCAACAAGAAGATCAGCGAACGGCAGCGGGATTTCTTCCTCCGTGAACAGCTCAAGACCATCCAGGAGGAACTGGGGATCACCAAGGATGACCGCAGCGCCGACGCCGATCTCTTCAGGGGGCGGCTCGAAAAACTGCACCCTCCGGAAGAGGTCATGGAGCGGATCGAGGAGGAATTGCGGAAGCTGGCCATTCTTGAAAAGGGCTCGCCGGAATACGGGGTGACCCGCAATTATCTGGATTGGTCCACCTCGGTGCCGTGGGGAATTTACTCCGACGATAAACTGGATATCGTCGAGGCGCGCCGGATCCTCGACCGCGACCACGACGCCCTTGACGACGTCAAGGATCGGATCATCGAGTTTCTGGCGGTCGGCACCTTCAAGAAAGAGGTGGCCGGCTCGATCATGCTGCTGGTCGGGCCGCCGGGAGTCGGCAAGACTTCGATCGGTAAATCGGTGGCCGAGGCCCTGGGCCGCAGGTTTTTCCGGTTCAGCCTCGGCGGCATGCGGGACGAGGCCGAAATCAAGGGCCACCGCCGCACCTATATCGGCGCCATGCCCGGCAAGCTTGTCCAGGCCTTAAAGGTGGTCAAGGTCGCCAACCCGGTTATCATGCTGGACGAGGTCGACAAGATCGGCGCCTCCTTCCAGGGCGATCCCGCCTCGGCCCTCCTGGAGGTCCTCGATCCCGAGCAGAATTCCGAATTTCTCGACCATTATCTCGATATGCGGCTCGATCTCTCCAAGGTGCTCTTCATGTGCACCGCCAACCTGCTCGACACCATCCCGGCCCCCCTCCTTGACCGGATGGAAATGATCAGGCTTTCCGGTTACATAACCGAGGAGAAAATGGCGATCGCCCGCAATCATCTTCTTCCCAGAGCCCTGGCCAAGGGCGGTCTGAAAAAATCCCAGCTCAAGATCAGCGACGCCGCCCTGCGGATCATCATCGAGGGGTATGCCCGGGAGGCCGGGGTCAGAAAGCTTGAAAAGCAGTTGCTGAAGATCATGCGCAAGACCGTGGTCTGGTTGCTGCGGGATAACCAGACCACGGTGAGGGTCTCTTCCCGCAACCTTGAGGATTTTCTGGGCAAACCGGTGTTCCGCAAGGAAAAGAGGTTAACCGGGATCGGGGTCGTTACCGGCCTGGCCTGGACCGCCCTGGGCGGGGCGACCCTGGCGGTGGAGGCCACCTGTATCCATGAGCAGCGCCGGGGCTTCAAGCAGACCGGTCAGCTCGGGGATGTCATGCGGGAGTCGTCGGAGATCGCCTACAGTTATATTGCCGCGAATATCGGCAGGTTCGGCGGCGATAAGGAGTACTTCGCCAGCCGCTATATCCATCTCCATGTCCCGGAAGGGGCAACCCCCAAGGACGGTCCGAGTGCCGGGATCACCATGGCTTCGGCCCTGTTGCTTCTGGCCCGGGGCATGTCGCTGGAGCGGCCCCTGGCCATGACCGGGGAACTGACCCTGACCGGCACCGTCCTGCCGGTGGGCGGCATCAAGGAGAAGGTGATCGCCGCCAAACGGCAGAAGATTCAGGAACTGGTTCTGCCCGAGGGTAACCGTGGTGATTTCGAGGAACTGCCCGAGCATGTAAGACGAGGATTGCAGGTCGATTTTGTCGATAAATATCAGCAGGTCGCCAAGATCATCCTCGGCCGGTGACAACCTGCGCGTCATTTTATGGCGCCGGCCTCAAAACCATTTTTTCCTTTTGAAAT
>JARGFN010000094.1 GCA_029210665.1 Desulfobulbales bacterium | reverse complement strand
GAGCAATTCACGGCTGGTTAAATATGTTAAGACAAGACTCGGGAAACAATGGTCGCCGGAGGAGATATCCAACCGGCTTAGAAGTGATTATCCCGATGATGACAGTATGCGAGTCAGTCATGAGACAATATATCGTTGGGTATATCCATGAGGCCACTGTTACCGGTGTTTTATATCATAACTTGCGGCGGGGGCGCAAAAAAAGGCGCCGGCAGAAACGATACGGAAAGGGGTATCGTTTTGCAGGGCGCAAATGCATAACCCAGCGCCCCGAGGTCGTTGATGGGCGGCAGCGATACGGAGATTGGGAAGGCGATACCATCGAGGGTAAAAAAAGTAGCGGCTATATCGCCACAGTAGTCGAACGGAAAAGCCGGTATCTTTTGGCAACTAAACTCGATAACAAAATGGCGGCAACGTTGACCGCCCAGGGCACCAAAGCATTCCGTTCCATTCCAAGGGAAATGCGAAAAACCCTGACGGTGGATAACGGGTCCGAATTTGCCGATTTCAAGAAATTCGAGGAAAATACCGGACTGGATATTTACTTTGCCAAGCCTTACTCTCCCGGGCAAAGAGGCGCCAATGAAAACACCACCGGGCAATTGAGACAGTATTTTCCCAAAGGAACTGATTTGGAAAAGGTAACAGAAGAAGACGTTATTAAGGCCGTTAAAAGGTTAAACAATCGACCTCGTAAATGTCTCGGCTACCGGACTCCAAGTGAAATATTCTGGAAAGAGGCTCGTGGTGCACTTGCAATTTGAATGCACCCGGTCCCGGCTTTTTCCTTCCACCCAAGGCTGGATCGAACTGATTTGCTTCAGCATCGAGTAAAATCACGGGGGGCTGTTTACCGCCTTTTCGGAAAAGAGCGGCGCACGTTCGTAGGCCAGATCGGGCTCGCCGCAGTGGGCCAGCAGCCAGGTTCTGGCCCGGTTACGTAATTCCAGGGCGGTCCGCCACTGGTTGTTGCCGGCTTCGGCCAGGATAGCTTCCGAATCGATCGGCTCGCCGATTATCACCCGGATCCTCCCCCGGCGCGGGAACCAGGAACCGGCGCGTAGAACCGAACGGCTGCCCCGGATCGCCACCGGCACCAGCATTGCCTTGCTTGCCGCCGCGGTTTCGAAGGCTCCCATCCGGAAGGGCAGCAGCCCCGGCATCCGCATGAAAGTACCCTCCGGAAAGAAGGCCAGGGAGCGGCCGCCTGCAACTTGATTGGCAAGTTTTTGCGAGTCCGCTACTCTCCTGGTCTGGTCGAACCGTTCGACAAACTCGGTTCCCAGCCGGGGCAGGAGCAGGCGGAGCAGAAAATTCCCCTGCAGTTCCGCCTTGGCGATAAAGCCGAAGGGGTGCGGCAGGGCGCCGCCCAGGATGATGCTGTCCAGGTAGCTCGCGTGGTTTACGGCCAGAACACCAGGGGTGGAGCATTTCGGCAAGTTCTCCAGCCCTTCGACCGTCAGGGGCATGCCGCCCAGCCTGAACACCAGTTTTACCAACAAGCGGTTGAATTGCCAGCGCAGATTCATGGTCGGCAGGAGCCCCACCGCCAGAATTGAAAACGGCGCGGCCAGCCCGAAAAGCAGCCAGGCATAGGTCGCATAGCCGAGGTCGGCGAGGCTGCGCATCCCCTTGCGGAGCTGAGTGGTGGCGCTGGCCAGGGCAAAAGCGGTGAGCTGGAGCCACGGCGGCCGGGATGACTTGCCCACCTTGCCCTGTTCATAGAGTTGCCGGCAACTGTTTCTCCTGATCTTGCCGCTTGAGGTCTTGAGCACCGTGTTGGGCGGGGCCAGGACCACCTCGTCGGGCGCGGTGCCGGTAATATCGGTGACCGTGCTGTTGATCTCCTGCCGGATTTTCCGCAGATCCTCCGGCCGCCGCTTGCGGGTTTCGGCCAGCACCACCAGCCGTTCGGTGCCGCTCCGCCGGTCGGTGGTGCCGAAGACCGCCACATTGCCCTGGCGGACCCCTTCGATGACGCCGACCGCCTCTTCGAGTTCGACCGGATAGATGTTGCGGCCGCCCTTGATGATCATGTCCTTGCCGCGCCCGGTGATAAAAATTTCGCCGTCGGCCAGATAGCCGAGATCGCCGGAATCGAGCCAGGACCCGTGGAAGAGCTTGGCGGTCTCTTCGGGATTCCGGTAATAACCGCTGGTGGCAGACGGACCCTGGAACTGGATATGGCCCTGGCGCCGGTCGGGCAGTTCCCGGTCGTGGTCGTCGACTACCCGGATCTGATGGCCGGGCAGGGGGAAGCCGCAACCGGGCAGACTGAGGGCATCGCTCCGTTCCGGCGGAACCGGCTCGGCCCTGCCTTCCTTCATCAGTTTCCCCCGGTCGATCCGGTCGACCCGCACCCCCCGGCCTAAGGGCGGAAAGGCCAGACCCACCGAGGATTCGGCCAGACCGTAGACCGGCATCATGGCTTGCGGCCGGAAACCGAAAGGGGCAAAGCGCTCGCTAAATGCGTCGATAATGGCCGGACTGACCGCTTCGGCCCCGTTAAAGGCGCAGCGCCAGGAACTAAGATCGATGCCCTGCAGTTCACCATCGTCGATCCGGCGCCGGCACAGTTCATAGGCGAAGTTCGGGGCGGCGGCCAGGGTCCCCCGGTGGCGGCTGATTGCTTTGAGCCAGCGGACCGGTCGGGCCAGAAAGGTCAGGGGTGACATGATCACCAGGGGGCAGGCGAAGTAAAGGCTGCCGAGCCAGGCCCCGATCAGCCCCATATCGTGGTAGAGGGGCAGCCAGCTGACGAAGACGTCATCGGAGCTGACCTCGATCGCCCTCCCCATTGCCCGGATATTGGCCAGCAGATTGGCATTGCTCAGCACCACCCCCTTTGGCGTCCCGGTGCTGCCGGAGGTGTACTGGATGAAGGCGGTATCCCCGCCGCCCCGGACCGGCTGGTGCAGGGTGCGGCCCCGGCCCGCTGTCTGAAGCTCGGCGACGGTGGCCACGGTTTCCAGGTTGATCGCCTTTTTATGCATCAGCCTCGTGAAGCTGAGCGCCTCCGCCATGGTGATCATGATTTTCGCCTGACAGTTCGCGGCGATGGCGGCGTGGCGGTGGAGGTGCTCTTCGATCTGTTTGATCCGCCCCGGCGGGTAGACCGGCACCGGCACCGCCCCGGCGAGGAGGACCCCGAAAAAGGAGATGAAATAGTCGCGGCCGGTGGCCAGCATGAGCAGCACCGCTTCGCCGGCGGCAAGCCCTTGGCTTTGCAGACCGGCGGCGAGGAGCGCCGCCTCGTCATAGAGGTCGGCGTAGGAGATGATCTCGTCGTCGCCCGATTCGCGGTAAAGGCGGATATGGGTCCGGTCGCCATGGTTTTCGGCGTGGTAGCGAAGGACCTCGGCCAGGGTGGCGGCGGTGGCCGGGGCGGCCAATGCTTTTCCCGGCCCCTCTTGTTGCGGAGTCGAGCTTTCCCGGTCCGGGGCCGCTCTTTCTCCTTCCTCCGCCGGACTTGCGGTCAGGGCGGCCCGCAGCAGATCGCGGGGCGTTTCCGCCCCGGCCATTACGCTTTCCGGCAGGGCGACCCCGAAGCCCTTTTCGAGCCGGGCCAGAAGCTCGACCCGGGTCAGGCTGTCGAGGCCCAGGTCCCGGTCCAGGGAGCTGTCGAGGGTAATGGTGAGATGTTGACAGGTTGAAGGATGAACTTCGGCGACCAGTTGCCGGACGATGTCGAGCACCCGTGCCTCGCCTGCCGCGGCGGGGATCGTTTTTTCAGGATTCATCTATTGCCGTACCTGCCCGAAACCGCCAGACCTTCGCGCTCGTCAACCCGGAGGAGCAGCAGGCCGCCGCCGATAAACATCAGGAGCACGGTCGACATCCCGAGCCGCTGGGAGCCGAAAACCTCGGTCAAGATCCCCAGGATGAACGGCCCCAGAAAGGCGGTGAATTTACCGGAAAAGGCGAAGAAACCGAAAAACTCGTTTTCCATGGCCGGCGGGGTCATCCGGGCCAGAAGCGAACGGCTGGCCGACTGGTTGGGGCCGGAGAAGATCCCGATCAGGATCCCGGCCAGCCAGAGCCAGATTTTTTCGGTCGCGGCCAGGGCGAGAAGCGATGCGATAATCAGGCCGACGATGCTAATCAGGATGGTGGTCCGGCCGCCGAGCCGGTCGTCGCAGTAGCCGAAGGCGAAGGCGCCCAGTCCGGCCGTGATGTTTAAGACGATGCCGAACAGCATGATCTCCTTGAACGAAAAGCCGAAGGTGCCGGCCGCGTAGATGCCGCCGAAGGCGAAGATCGTGATCAGGCCGTCATTATAGATCAGCCGGGCGAGGAGAAAGCGGAAGATCTGCCGGTATCTGCCGATCTGTTTGAAGGTATCGCCGAGCCTGCGGAAGACGGCGGCGGGGCTGAAGGGGATCGGCCGGGCGAGGCGCTTTTCCTTGACCAGCAGAAAGAGCGGCAGGCTGAACAGGGCGAACCAGGCGGCGACCAGCAGATTGGTCGCCCTGATGTTCTCGCCCAGTTCCCGGCTCAGCCCGAACCAGGGCGTTTCCGGATTGACCATCGAGATCATCGCCAGAAACATGGCGATCAGGCCGCCGATGTAACCGATCCCCCAGCCAAGCCCGGAGGTCGAGCCGATCTTCTCCGGCGGGGCGATATCGGGCAGAAAGGCGTTATAGAAGACGCAGCCCAGCTCGAAGGCAATATTGGCGATGGAAAACCAGATCAGGGCCGGGAGCACCTGGCCCGGCAGGATGCGATAGAGCATGGCGGTGCAGATTACCGCGGTCAGGGTGAAAAAGAGCAGATACCTCTCGCGGTGGCCGCCCTGGTCGGCCATGGCGCCGAGAAAGGGCGAGGCCAGGGCCACGGTGAGGCCGCAGATCGTGATGGCCCGGGACCAGAGAATGGTGCCGGTAATTTCGTCGGGGGCGATGGCCTGGGTGAAGTAGGTGGCGTAGATAAAGGTGACGACCAGGGTGGTGAAGGCGGAGTTGGCGAAATCGTACATGGCCCAGCCGAACAGGGCTTTGCGGTCGTACTTGCTATTCCGGCTTGACATGGCCTGGCTCCTTTTCCTCTGTTGATTGCTGCAACCAACTTAACACAATTGCTGGAAAAATGAACAGGGCTGAGTATAGTCCATTTTCAGGCCGCAGCCAGGCCGGCATCTTTATCCCCGGAGCTCCTCTTACCCCCTGGCCGTTTTTTTCGGGCAAGCCTTTTCCCGCATCGATCCCGCAACCTTCTTGACTTTTGCGGAGTGCATGTAATTATGGCAAGATCAAATCTCATCTCTGGAAAAATCGTCCTGCCGACAGCTCCCGGACCGGCTGACAAGACGATCTTGTCTAGGATGCTCACCCTACCGGAGAATTCCCATGAAAGAGCTGCTCGCCGCCATCCTGATCCTGCTTTCGCTTTTCACCTTCACCGGCTGCTCCCAAGCCGGGGACTCCACCGATCAAGCCGGGGAAATCGTCCCCGGCATCCCGGTTAAAGATACGGTGACCATGGTGGACCTGGGCGCCAAGACCTGCGTCCCCTGCAAGATGATGGCGCCGATTCTGGAGGAGCTGCAGGAAGAGTACCGGGGCCGGGCCGAGGTGATCTTTATCGATGTCTGGGATCCGGCCAACGAGGGCAAGGCCCGGGCCTTTAAGGTCATGGCGATCCCCACCCAGATTTTCTATGACCGGGAAGGAAAAGAAACCTTCCGCCATACCGGCTTTTTCGATAAAAAATCCATCGCCGCCAAACTCGACGAGCTTCTGGCCCAATAGTTATGGAGAGGCTTCTTCTCACCATCAACGAATGGCTGACGGCCGGAGCCGGCGTGGCCCTGCCCGGCGCCTTTCTCTGGGGCATGGTCAGCGTGCTCCTTTCTCCCTGCCACCTCGCCTCGATCCCGCTGCTGGTCGCCTATGTGGCCGGCCAGAAAATGATCCCGCCCCCGCGCCAGGCGGCCCGTTACGCCATCCTCTTCGCCAGCGGCATGTTCCTGACCATCATGGCGATCGGCCTGATCTGCGCCGCCGCCGGGCGGATGCTCGGTGACATCGGCCCGTGGTGGCAGGCGGCGGTGGGGATCCTCCTGCTCTGGGTAGCCTGGACCCTGTTCAGGCCGCCGCAATGCTCCGCCACCGGCAGCGTCCTCAGCCGCTTGAAGATCCAGGGAGCCTCGGGCGCCTTGATCCTCGGCCTCGCCTACGGGACGCTCTCCGGGGTCTGCACCTTCGGGTTTATCGCCCCGATCCTCGGGATCATCACCCTGCAGGAGGAGATTGCCATCGGGATCGCCATGCTGGTCCTCTTCGGGATCGGCCACTGCCTGCCCCTGGTGGTCTGCGGGATCTTTTCCGCCCGGACCATGGAGTTGCTCCACAGCCGCGCCGGTCAGGCGGCGGTAGCGGTAATGCGCAAACTGGCGGCGGTGGTGATTGCAGGATTAGGGATCTATTTTACGGTGAGCGCTTATTGAGGTGGGGTTGGGGGTGCTTCTGCCAGGGCCTCGGGCAGAGTCATAATGAAATCGCGGATCTCGTCGCGGACCCGCCGGTAATGGATCAGGGCTTCCTCCTCGCTTTCCGCCTCGGCGGCGAGTTGCGGCGGGTCGGCGAAGCCTTGGTGGATAACGGGGCCGGGGAAATAGGGGCAGGTTTCGTTGGCGTGGCCGCAAAGGGTGACGACATAGTCAAACTCCTGTAGCGGCAGGTCGCCGATGGTCTTGGAGCGGTACCCGGAGATATCCACCCCTGCCTCGGTCATCGCCTTGACGGCCAGAGAGTTCAAGCCGTGGTTGGCGATCCCGGCCGAATAAGGTTCGATGAGGTCGCCCTTGAGGTGTCGGGCCCAGCCCTCGGCCATCTGGCTGCGGCAGGAGTTGCCGGTGCAGAGAAAGAGAATGGTTGTCTTCATCGTTCAGCTTTTCGGTTTTACCGCTTCAATGGTCGCGGAGACGACATAATCCGCGACATTTGTGCCAGGCGCCCAGTCCCGGATAAAGGCCCGGCTCTCGTCCTTCGGCCTGATTTTGATCTCCTTGAAACCGGCGCCGGCCAGCATTTCTTCCAGCTCGGCAATCGACGAAGCGCCGGCAATGCAGCCGCTGTACATGGCCGGGTCATTCGCGACCGCTTCGGGCAGCTCGGCGGTTCTGACCACATCGGAGACCGCCAGGCGTCCCCCCAGCTTCAGAACCCGGAAACCCTCATGGAAGACCCTTTCCTTGTCCGGCGAAAGGTTGATCACGCAGTTCGAGATGATGACGTCGATAATATTGTCGGCGACCGGCAGGTTCTCCAGCTCGCCGAGGCGGAAATCGATATTTTTAAAGTTGCCTTTCCCCGCATTCTCCCGCGCCTTGGCGAGCATCTCCGGGGTCATGTCGACCCCGATCACCCGGCCGGTCTCCCCGACCGCCCCCGCCGCCAGAAAGCAGTCAAAACCCGCCCCGCTGCCCAGGTCGAGGACGGTCTCGCCGGCTTTAAG
This sequence comes from Desulfobulbales bacterium, assembly GCA_029210665.1. Classification (GTDB taxonomy): domain Bacteria; phylum Desulfobacterota; class Desulfobulbia; order Desulfobulbales; family JAGXFP01; genus JAGXFP01. The sequence goes on along the minus strand of JARGFN010000094.1, from coordinate 1,888 downwards.
CGCGGCGATGGCCTGGGGATTACCGCAGCCCAGGCCCAGATTGGCCCCGGCCGGCACGCCGCTCATCTCGGCCTCGGAATAACCGAGTTGGCGCGAGATCTCGGCGGTGGTCGCCTCGCCCGGTGCTCCGCAACAGGTTTTGGCGGAGCAGCCGCAACCGGGTTCGGCGGCGGAGGCGATTTTGCCGTAATTTTTCCGGACCGCCTCGCGGGTTTTATCGTTTTTGTTTTTGTTCATTTTCTCGCACGGTTCATGGTTCGCACGACAGATGGCAGACCCCGGTGGGGGTTTCTCTGGCGTAGGGGAAATATTTCCTCTTGAAGCGCAGGGCGACGCCGACCAGGCCGATCAGGACCGGCACCTCGACCAGGGGCCCGATCACCGCCGCGAAGGCCACCCCGGAATCGATGCCGAAGACGGCGATGGCCACGGCGATGGCCAGCTCGAAGTTGTTGGAGGCGGCGGTAAAGGAGAGGGTGGTGGCCTGCTCGTAGGTGGCCCCGACCTTGCGCGACATGAAAAACGAGACCAGGAACATCACCAGGAAATAAACGGTCAGCGGCAGGGCGATCCGCAGCACATCAAGGGGCAGCTGAACGATGTATTCGCCCTTCAGGGAGAACATCACCAGGATGGTGAAGAGCAGGAAGACCAGGGTCAGGGGGCTTAGTTTGGGCAGCAGTTTTTCCCGATACCACGCCTCGCCCTTGCTCTTCAGGCCGATAAAGCGGGTCAGCATCCCGGCCAGGAAGGGGATGCCCAGATAGATGAAGACGCTCTCGGCGATCTGGCCCATGGAGATATCGACCAGCGCCCCTTCGATCCCCAGCCAGCCGGGCAGGATGGTCAGGAAGAACCAGGCATAGAGCGGGAAAAACAAGACCTGAAAGATCGAGTTGAAGGCGACCAGGCCGGCGCAGTACTCGGTGTCGCCAGCGGCCAGGTCGTTCCAGACGATGACCATGGCGATGCAGCGGGCCAGGCCGATCAGGATCAGGCCGACCATGTACTCGTGCTGGCCCGAGAGAAAGGCCACGGCCAGGCCGAACATCAGGACCGGGCCGATCAGCCAGTTCTGGACCAGGGAAAGGGCGAGCACCTTGAAATTGCGGAAGACCTCATGGAGTTTTTCATAGCGGACCTTGGCCAGGGGCGGGTACATCATCAAAATAAGGCCGACGGCGATGGGGATATTGGTGGTCCCCACCTGGAAGGAGTTGATCAGATCCTTGACCCCCGGCAGGAAATAACCCGCCATGACCCCGGCCAACATGGCCAGGAAGATCCACAGGGTCAGAAAGCGGTCGAGGAAAGAGAGTTTTTTCAGTTGTGTCGGCATGGCGTGCTCCGTTTTGCGGATTTTCCGGAAGGTTTATCGGCAGGCGTCTGTCTTTCTGTGTAGCAGATAAGAACGCATCCTGTGCAGATCGGCCGCCCCCTGCCCGGTCCGGGGCAGATCGGCGGCAAGGATCTGCCGCAAACCCTCCCGAAACTCGTCGGGTTTTTCGGCCAGCCGGTAATACATCCAGACTCCGCGCCGTTCGCCCGCCACCCAGCCGGCGTTTTTCAGATAGGCAAGATGGCGGGAGATCGTCGACTGCGGCAGATCGAGCACCGCCATCAGATCGCAGACACAGCGCTCCTCGTCAAGCAGCAACAAAAGGATGCGGAGCCGAACCGGCTCGGTAAGGGCCTTGAAAAGCCGGATGATGGATTCCATGTAATCCTTGTATCCGCATAGGCGGATGCGGTCAAGCAGAAATTAATCAGGCAACCGTGCTTTTATTTGGACGTTAACCTGAATCAGAGCCCGGCTTGTGATCGGCAGGTAATCCGGAGATAAGCGAAGACTTCAATCCGGGTATGCCTCTTCTACAACCGGTAAGGT
>JARGFN010000093.1 GCA_029210665.1 Desulfobulbales bacterium | reverse complement strand
GAGCAGAGATCAATGATCTGGTCGCAGAAGACGATGACGGCCCGGTCCTGTTCTTCCCCGACCATTGTTTCCCGAGTCTTGTCTTAACATATTTAACCAGCCGTGAATTGCTCAGCCTTCTACACCGATCAGGGTTGTCAGTTTACCAGCGAGGCCTTCACCTCCGTACTCAAGTCCGCCGGCGTCAAAATCAGCATGGACGGCAAGGGGCGTTTCAAGGACAACATTTTTATTTAACGTCTCTGGCGCTCCTTGAAATACGAAAGGATCTACCTGAAAACCTACGAAACCGGTGTTGAGCTTTGCAAAGACCTGAAAATATGGTTTACCTTCTACAATCAGGATCGGCCACACACCGCACTTGCCAAATTGACCCCCGATGAGGCGTTTTCCCGGGGTCTTGAAGAACTAAAAACGGCTGCCTGAAAGCCGACAGTATCAACAACCACGGGGCATTGCTTATTTCACACCTCAGGTTGTCTCACTAACCCCGACCGCTTTACCGCCTCGTTTGTTTGGGGAAGGTTATTGACAAGTTGTGCGCCAGAAAAATAAAATTGACAGAGGCCACTGCTAGTAGTTACAATGTAGTTACAAGATAATACTCAATAAGGTGGTCAAGTGAAAGTATCTATAATCAAAATTGGCAATTCCCAGGGCTTGCGTATTCCTAAGCCAATTTTAAAACAATGTGGTTTTAATCAAGAAGTGGAACTCGAAGTTCACGACAAAGAACTCATAATTAAACCAGCAAGCCATCCTCGCCAAAATTGGGAAAAAGCATTTAAAACCATGGCCCGAAATGGAGACGATGAATTGATTGAAAGTCCTGAAACAAAATGGGGCGAGGAAAAATGGGAATGGTAGGAAATCGTTTTGACGTATTCCTTGTTAACCTTGACCCGACAATCGGGCACGAAATCAAAACAACAAGACCTTGCCTCGTTATTTCACCTAACGAGATGAATCGGAATATCTCTACTTTAATTGTTGCCCCAATGACAACAAAAGGGAGAAAATACCCAACAAGAATTACATGTTCGTTCCAAGGTAAGAACGGACAAATTATTCTCGACCAAATCCGCACCATAGATAAAGAAAGGCTCGTAAAGAAATTGGGCGTCATTAGTAAAAATACTCAAGCAAAAACCCTCAGTGTGCTGCAAGAGCTATTTGCAGAGTAAGTGCATTTGTAATGCATTTTCGTCCCTCCCGCTCTCGAATGCTCACCGATTCAGGATGTAATTAAATTGAGGAAAGATAGAGTGACCTTTTTAACCGAATATTTCGATGACGCGGCCACCAGGCCGCTCGATCCCGGCTCCACTCCGGCGCGAGTTTTTCCCCGTTGCCGCGGCAAGGGATGACTATGACCCAAGCAAACCCAGAATATGATGTGGTGGTGGTCGGCGCCGGCCATGCCGGTTGCGAGGCCGCCCTGGCCGCGGCCCGGCTCGGCTGTAAGACCGCGCTTCTGGTGATCAATGTCGATACCATCGGCGCCATGTCCTGCAATCCGGCGATCGGCGGGCTGGCCAAGGGGCATCTGGTCAAGGAGATCGACGCCCTGGGCGGCGAGATGGCCCGGAATATCGACGCCACCGGTATCCAGTTCCGGCGGCTCAACACCAGCAAGGGCCCGGCGGTCTGGTCGTCCCGGGCCCAGGCGGACCGCCTCCTTTACCGGCTGCGGATGAAAGAGGTCATCGAGGCGCAGCCCAACCTTGAAGTGCGCCAGACCGTGGCCGACCGTTTTATCATCGAGGAGGGCCGGGTCTGCGGGGTTTTCACCTCCCTTGACGAGGAGATCCGGGCGGAAACGGTGGTGGTCGCCACCGGCACCTTCCTGAACGGTTTGATCCATATCGGCCTGAAGTCCTTCCCGGCCGGGCGGATGGGGGATGTCCCCTCGGTCAGCCTGGCCGACGATCTCAAAAATCTCGGCTTCAACATGGGGCGGATGAAGACCGGCACCACCCCCCGGATTGACGGCAATACCATTGACTACTCGGAGCTTGAAGCCCAGTCAACGGACGAGCCGCCCAACCTTTTCTCATTTGCCGGAATCGGGCCGGATCTTCCCCAGAGACCATGCTACATAACCTACACCAACGAGAGAACTCACGAGATCATCCGGGAGGGCTGCAACCGTTCACCGATGTTCACCGGGATCATCGAGGGGGTGGGGGCCCGTTATTGCCCGTCGATTGAGGATAAGGTGGCCAGATTTCCTGAGAAGACCCGCCACCAGATTTTTCTAGAACCGGAGGGGCTCGATACCGTCGAGGTCTATCCGAACGGGGTGCCGACCAGTCTGCCGCTGGACGTGCAGGACCGGATGCTGAAGAGTATCAAGGGGCTGGAGAAGGTCAGGATCATCCGGCCCGGTTACGCGATTGAATACGACTATGTCGATCCCCTCGAACTTAAACCGTCCCTGGAGACCAAAAAACTGGCCGGGCTCTTTCTGGCCGGGCAGATCAACGGCACCTCCGGCTACGAGGAGGCGGCGGCCCAGGGCTTGATGGCCGGGATCAACGCGGTCCGCCGGGTGCGCGGCGAGGAGCCTTTGATTCTTGATCGCTCCCAGGCCTATATCGGGGTGCTGATCGACGACCTGGTCACCCGCGGCACCAAAGAGCCTTATCGCCTCTTTACTTCCCGGGCCGAGTACCGGCTGCTTTTACGGGAGGACAATGCCGACCAGCGGTTGACCGAAATCGGCCGGCGGCTCGGCCTGGTTGACCGGGAGGCCTACGAACGGTTCCGGTTAAAGAAAGAGGCGATCGAGGCGGGGATCGCCTGGCTGCAATCGACCATGCTGGTGCCGACCGGCGAGGTGAATGCGCGGCTGGCGGCGGTCGGCGGCTCCCCCCTGCGGCAGAAGGTTTCCCTGGCCGAGCTTCTGCGCCGCCCGGAAATGGACTTTGCCGGGATGATGGCGGTCTATGCCGGGGAATTGCAGGTTTCTGAAAAATATTGGCCGGACATCAATCTCCAGGTCAAGTACGAGGGATATATCAGACGTCAGCAGGAACAGGTCGACAGGTTCCGCAAGTTCGAGTCGATCGCTCTGCCCGAAGAGCTCGATTACGCCGCGATGCCGGGGCTCTCCGCCGAGGTGGTCGAGAAATTGACCCTGATCAGGCCTTTAAACCTCGGTCAGGCTTCGCGGATTTCGGGGATTACCCCGGCGGCGATTTCGATTCTCCAGGTGCAGCTCAAGAAAGCGGGACTGCTGTGAGACCGGCCGGAGGGAGCGGCCGGGGGATGTGGACTATTTTGGTTAGGAGGGGTAGATGACCAAGGGACTTAAGCTGGGCGCTTTCGAAATATTCTGGCTCGACGGCGGGGTTTTTGAGCTGGACGGCGGCTGCATGTTCGGGGTGGTGCCGCGGGCCCTGTGGGGGAAGAAGTTTCCCTGCACCGACGATTATCATGTCAAACTTGCCAATACCCCGATCCTGGTCAGGACCCCGGCGGCCGATCTGATCATCGACAGCGGCCTCGGCAACAAGCTCACCGCCAAACAGAAAAAAATCTTCCGGGTAACCGGGGAGTGGGATGTGGAAGGCAGCCTGGCCCGGATCGGCCTGGGCCGGGAGGAGATCGATCACGTTATCCTCACCCACTGCGATTTCGATCACGCCGGCGGGGTCGTCATGCGGAACCGGGCCGGCGGCCTGGAGCTGACCTGGCCCAATGCCGCCCATCATCTCCAGAGGGCGGAATGGCAGGATGTCGTCTCGCCGAATCGCCGTTCCGGCGAGGCCTATTGGCCGATAAATCTCGATCTGCTGGGCGGCCATAGTCTGCTGAATCTGGTCGACGGCGAGGCCGAGCCGGTGCCGGGGATAAAACTTTTGCCGACCGGCGGCCATACCAGGGGCCATCAGGCGGTCCGGCTCTCTTCGGAGGGCGAAAAGGCGGTTCATCTGGGCGATCTGCTGCCCAATCACGCCGGCTTCAATCCGTTGTGGATAACGCCCTACGACAACTTCCCCCTCGCTTCCATCGCCAGGAAGGAGGAGTTGATCGCCGCGGCCGCCGCCGAAGCTCAATGGTTTCTCTTTTATCACGATCCCTATATGTCGGCCTGCAAGATTGACCGGGACGGCAATGTCCTTGAGAGATTCATGCCGACAGAAGGCGACCGTTCAGAGTTGACACGACACTAGCCGGGATCGGTCATCTCCGCCTTTCCGTGCGATTCCGGCCGGATTCCTTGGCTATATAAAGGCAGCGGTCGGCCTCGGTGATAAGTTTGTCGGCGACGATATTTTCGGCGGCCTGTTTGGCGGCAATTCCGATACTCACGGTGAGCTGGAGTTTTCGGCCCTTGTATTCGTAAGCGTGATCCTGGAGTGACAGCCGCAACCGGTTGCAGATCGCCCAGGATTGATCGGAGGTGGTCTCCGGCAGGATGATCAAAAACTCTTCGCCGCCGTATCTGCCGACCGCATCATACTCCCGCAGCAGGTGACTCATCAACTGGGCGGTTTCGTGGAGGATCGCGTCGCCGCATTGATGGCCGTAATCGTCATTGATCTTTTTAAAGTGGTCGATGTCGAGCATGGCTATCGACATGGGCCTCTTCTTGCGCCGGTGGGTGCGCAGTTCCTTCGCCAACCTGTCCAGTATATTGCGCCGATTGGGAATCTGGGTCAGGTCGTCGGTGTGGCTGAGCAGTTCCATCTTCTCCTTGGAATCAAGCAGGGTCTGCTGGTTGTTTATCCAGTCGGAAATGTCGAAAACCGTGATCAGGGCCTGTTCGGTTGTGCCATGCGAGTTCTTCAGGGGTGCGATGATTACCGTCTGTTCCATCGGCGCGAGATCTTTCTTGATATAGGAGCGGCACGCATAAAACGGAAAGGGGTTGTCGCAGGTTTTTTTATCGAGGAAAACCGGTTGGCCGTTTTCGAAGACCTGCCGCAGTTGCCGGGGGAGTTTGGTTGTGGCCAGGCTCGGGAAGATGTCCAGCAGGGAGCGGCCCTTCACGCTCCGGTCACCTATCATGCTGTGTTCGGCCAGCCATCTGTTCCAGAACACGACGTTCAGCTCCGGATCGATAACCGCGATGCCGATACTCAAGTGATCAAGCAATTGCAGATGGTCAAACATCCCTGCTCAGACCGGCGGCAGAAAGAACATGATGAACAGTTCCCTTATTTCCGGCGCATAATAGAGGTAGACCATGGCGGCGATGGAGAGAAACGGCCCGTAGGGAATCACGGTTTTCCCCCCCTTGCCCTGTTTGAGCATGGCCCCGATCCCGATTACCGAACCGAGCAGTGAGCTGCCGAAAATCACGAAGGGCAGGGATTGCCAGCCGAGAAAGGCGCCGATCATGGCCAGCAGCTTGATGTCGCCGCCCCCCATGCCCTCCCGCTTGGTGAAGAGGTAATAGCCGAGCGCGATGGCGTAGAGGATGCCGCCGCCGAGCAGGATGCCGATGGCGGAGCTTTGCCAGGTCGTCACCGGATTGATGAACGAGGCCGCGAAGCCTAGCGGAATGCCGGGCAGGCTGATCGCATCCGGGATTATCTGGTGACGGCAGTCGATGACGATGATGGCCAGCAGGGCCGCGCAGAAGACAAAATATATGCCGAACAGAATCGACAGGGAAAAGCGGGCATAGAGGGCGTAGGCGATCACCGCCATGCCCAGTTCGACCAGGGGGTATTGCCGGGAGATTGCCATCTTGCAATAACGGCATCGGCCCCGGAGCATGATGAAACTGACGATCGGGATATTGTCGTACCAACGGAGGCCGGTTCGGCAGCCGGGACAATGGGAGGAGGGAAAAACGATCGAGCCCCCTTCCTCGGGCAGTCTGAGAATCACCACGTTCAGAAAGCTGCCGACGATGGCGCCCAGCAGGATGCAGATTGTCGCGGAGAAGGTTTCTGTCATGACTTTGCTTGCCCCCTTTCCGGTTTGGTTAGTGAACGGTTAACCTGAATGCGAGGATATATCTTAAATGGTTTTGCCGGTCAGGGGAATGCTAAACTTTCCCCTCCCGTTGAATTAATCCTGAATCCGTTATCGGGCGCCCCGCAGGGCGGCGGGGTGAACCATGGCGACTCAGTAAAATGAAATGACTTTGATCATTGGGAAAATATATTATAGTGCTGATTAATGGCCCATTGCCCGGATATGGGAAAATTACAAATGGTTTTTGACTGCATATGACTGAGCAACAGAACGACAGGCGCCGGGATGTCCGGGTGGTGTTCCGGACTACGGTAAGGGTGATCTTCCCTGACGGGCGTGCCTTCGCCGATTGCGAAACCTGCGATATCAGTGTCAGCGGCGTTTTTGTCAACGGCGTTACCGGCGTTGCGGTGGGCGAGAGGTGCCGGGTTGAGTTGCAGCTTACCGGCAACACCAGCGATCTGCTCTTGAAGATGACCGGGGAAATCGTCAGAAGCCAGGAAGAGGGGGTCGCCCTGGAATTTGCCGAGGTGGACGAAGACAGTTTCTATCATCTGCAGAATATCGTCTACTTCAGCTACAAACACGCGGACACCGAGGGGCGCGGCGATTTTACGGCCGATCTTGATAATATCGAGGATGAGGCCCTCTATTTAGATCTCGATGCAAACGGCAAATCGCTTTCCTTGGCCGGCGATTATCCGGCGGGAATCGATTTTGACGACGAAGATGATTTTGATGCTGATTTCGCCTATAATATTGCCGAACATGTTAAACGCCGCCAGGGCGATGATGACGACTAATTACGGGGAGACGGGCAGATGGCTTTAATGCAGGTAAATGTCGTGCCGCTTGGAACCGGTTCGACCAGTGTGGGAGAATTCGTGGCCGGGATCATCAAGACCGTCGCGCGCGCCGGCGTCGTCTGTAAATTGACCGATATGGGCACGGTGATCGAGGGAGAGGCGGAAGATCTTCTCAAGATAGCCGCACGGATGCACGAAACCCCTTTCCTGAAAGGGGCGAAAAGGGTTATCACCCACATATCGATCGATGACCGGCGGGACAAGAAAGTGGGTATCGGCGACAAGGTTGCTTCCATCAACAGCAGGTTGAGTCTGGAAAACAACGCCCCGCCGGTGGGAAAAGAAGCCGAATAATGGTTTTGAAAAAAAGAAAAAATCGGCATCTGCTCAGAAAGGGGCCGTTTGTCGTTATCGCCTTTTTTCTGCTTATCTGGTTTGCCGGGATCTCCCTGGACGAACCGGGCCGGGTCCTTGAACAGGCTGTCCGCATCTGCCTCAGCTGCGTAGGTATCGGCTGATTATGGAATTCGTCCGGAAATGGGTTCAGGTAGTTTTCGGTTTTCTGACCAATGGCTACTGGGCCTTTCCCTTCACCCGGAATATCTATCCGGGCCCCCTGAAGGTAATCTGCGCCCCCGGCCTCAACTGCTATTCGTGTCCCGCCGCCACCACATACTGTCTGATCGGTTCGATCCAGCAGCTGCTGGCCAATGTCCGGCTGTCCCTGGAGGGAGGGCAGTACTTTTTCGGCCTCTATGTGATAGGCTCGGCCGGCATTCTGGGCGGCCTCTTCGGCCGGATGATCTGCGGCTGGGCCTGCCCGTTCGGCTTCATTCAGGAGCTGCTCAACAAGATCCCATCGCCCAAATTTGCGGTGCCGCGGCCCCTGCGCTACGGGAAATTTGTTTTCCTGGCTGTTTTTGTTATACTGTTACCATTGTTTTGGGTGGACGAATTCGGAGCCGGTGGTACCACCTTTTGTAAATATATCTGCCCGGCCGGCACCCTGGAAGCCGGTTTGCCGATGATCTTTCTGCAGCCCGACCTCCGGGACAATCTCGGCTATCTTTTTTTGAACAAGATCGTCATCATGATGCTGTTTTTGGGGTGGAGCGTGGTCGCCAGCCGGCCGTTCTGCCGGACGGCCTGTCCCCTCGGCGCCTTTTACGCGCTGTTCAAGCGCCACAAACTGGTCAAGCTGAGGCTGAATCGCGACAACTGTACTTCATGCGGGGCGTGTCATTCGGTGTGTCCGATGGGGGTCAAATTCGATGAATCGCCCGAAGATCAGGACTGCATTACCTGCCTGAAATGCATGAGCAAGGCCTGCCGGTTCGATGCGATTTACCTGGAGGTCGGCGGCATGCCGGTGGCGACCGGAGAAACCAGAATAAGACCGGTGGCGGTAGAGTAGTTGCAATCGCGACTTTTTGCTATGCCATCTTAATTAAGTGAGTCGGAAAATTCTAAGATACCAACAGTGCAATAGGCGGGAGACCGGTATGTTGAGACAGGTCGTATTTACGTTGTTTTTATTCTTGTCGACTCTTGCCGCGGCCGAAGCTATCTCTTTGGTCAGCGTTGACGGCGAAAATGTTAATATGCGTTCCGGCCCGGGCAGTAATTATTCGGTGCTTTGGGAGCTGGGTCGAGGATTTCCCCTGAAGATTTTGGGGCGCAAGGGTGATTGGGTAAAGGTCGAGGATTTTGAAGGGGACAGCGGCTGGATATACGGAAAACTGGTCGCCAAAAACCCGCATCTTATCGTCAAGAAAAAACGAATCAACGTTCGCAGTGGACCCGGGCGCAACTACCGTCTGGTCGGTAAAGCCAACTACGGTGTGGTGTTCCAGACCATTGAACACTCGAAGGGCTGGGTAAAGGTAAAGCATGAGAACGGTCTTGCCGGCTGGGTGAAAAGAGACCTGCTTTGGGGCTGGTGAGTCATGGTCCATAAGCCCGATCCGCTTGTCCAAATATGCGGCACGGCTGAACGGTTACAGTCAGACGGTTTTGGCTCTTTGGCGCCCCCCCCCGGTGAACGGTTACGTCTTACGCAAGGAAGCCCGGGCGACTTACCGTCGCGCCCGGGCTTCCTTGCGTATAAAGCTTTCCGGAGAACTATCCTATATACCCACAGGGCTTAAGTTTCGTTTGAACGGACGAGCTTCTCAACTCAGCTATAACTCGGCCATCATCTTTTCGTAAACCTGGCACACCCGGCAGTTCTGGATTTTCTGCTCATAGGTGCCCTGCACCTCCCCTTTGCAGAGGGTTTTTGCAACGCTGAAGCACATTTCCCCGTTATCCGGGTAAGCCGGACAATCCTTTTCGTTGCCGCAATTCATGATTTCCCAACAATCTCTCTTACCCGCCATAACCATACATCTCAAAGCTATCTGGATGTTAATGAATTGATGAACTCGTAACAACTCATTCTTCTTTTTTCACCATAACACATTGATTTTGTTTAACAGGAGTTTATGAAATCCTCCCCATCCCCACGAGTTAATCTCCGTAAATACAACCAGTTAGCCGGATTTTTTCTGCAAGACCCTTCTTGCCGGCACCCTCCCATGCTATTTTTCCTCAATATTTCAGTTACATGTGCATTTTTTTCTTGACTTTGCAAGACCCTACTGGTAT
>JARGFN010000092.1 GCA_029210665.1 Desulfobulbales bacterium | reverse complement strand
CAGGTTGTTGGCGGCCTCGTCAATACCCTTGAATAGTTCGTCCTTGTCCGTCATCCGGTGCCCTCCTGCTTGAAAAGCAAAAAAACCATTTATTCAATTAGCGCAATTAATTTTGCAAAAAGTAGGGCTTTTTGCGGAGATACGCCGCTCCTGGGTCTAGTCGATGGAGGTTAAAAGGTGTTTTTCGGCCACGTAACGCACGGTCTTTTTGGTGATTTCCGTAAGGGTCTCGAAAACGCCGACGCCGGTAGTGGCGATCGCCTCGAAGTAGGCCGTTTTAAGCTGGGAATTAAGATCATTTTCCAATTCATCGATGGTCAAGGTCGGGACGGGTGTGTCGCAAAGGTCCCGTTTGTTGTACTGGAGGACGATCGGCATTTTCTCGAGGTTCAAGTTGTTTTTCTCAAGGTTGCGGCGCAGATCCTCCAGCCCCTCGATGTTTCTTTCCTGACGCACCTTAAGGGGATCGGCCACATAGACCAGACCATCGCAACCTTTCAGGACCAGGCTGCGGGTCGCTTCGTACATGACCTGGCCGGGTACGGTATAAAGTTGAATCCTGATGTCGAAACCGGAAATTTTGCCCAGATTCAGCGGGAGAAGATCGAAGAATAGAGTCCGGTCGCCCTTGGTGTCGATGGTCAGCATCTTGCCACGGTCTTTTTCATCCATTGCCTTATGGATGTAAAGGAGATTGGTCGTTTTCCCGCACCTTCCCGGGCCGTAGTATACCACCTTGCAATGTACTTCTTTCTTGCTTAAGTCGATGAGCGCCATTTCTATCCTTCAAATATTTTGGCAAGAGAGTCCGAGAGCTCAGCTACTCTGCATCTGATCAAGCCGAGAGAAACATCATCGCCGAAAATGGTGATTAAAATAAGTTCTTCGCCGACCCTGCCGAAATGAATATTGCCGTTTTTGCCTTTGTGAAAGAGCAGGGAGAAGTCGTCCTCCCCGATCAGTTTGGCAATTTGCGAAGTTGCCGCCAGGCTGGCCGCGGCCAGGGCCGCCAGCGAAATGGCGTCTATATCCAATTCCTGTTGCTCGTGGCCGCAGTTGGCCAGAACGTTACCGGCGGAATCTATCAGGAGAGCTGTTCTGACCCCCGCCTTTATCAGGGAGTTGACAATTAAACTCCCCGCTTTTTCCTGGGCTTGAGCGGTAATTACAAAGTCTGCCACCGATATCTCCTCAACAGTTCCTGGTGAAAAAAAGTTTTTTTGGTTAACAATGCCAAAGCCGCCCGATACCGTTGTATTAGGTTCGGGTCTTAACGAGGCGGGACCGCAGGTGATTGGTTTGTACAGGAAAAACTTGCCCGCATGGGTCCAACGGTTAAAATAAACGTAAATCGCAGTTAAAGTAAATGTAAATTTTAAGAGTGAAAAACTACCGGTGTTGGCGTTCTTTGTCAAGTGATATCAAAAAGCTATGGGTGGCGGCTATCCGTATAAAACACCGGGCGCGGCGGCGGGATACCACCGGACACATTTCTTGAAAGATGGAGGTCTGTTTGGCTGAATCATTTGAACTGGTCAGTATCGATAATCATTTCGGGTCCTTGCTCTCGCGTCTGGCCGAAACGGCCAACCCCAATGTTTTTCTGGCGGGAGCCCTTGCCAGCATGGCGACGCGAAACGGACATGCCTGCCTGGACCTGTCCGCCTGGTCGGGGCGGGAGGTTGCGGCGCCCGCCGGCGTTTTTCGCTGTCCCGAGCTGCCGGTGTGGGCGGCGGATCTTGCCGCCTGTCCCGCGGTTGGCGATGGCGCCGTGGCGACTCCCCTGGTGCTGGAAGGTGACCGTCTATACCTTCACCGCTACTGGGAGTATGAAAACGATGTGGCCCGCTTTGTCGTCGAGAGAAGCCGCGAGCCCAATGCCGGAGTTGCCATGGCTGCCCTGGCCGGCGACATCGCCCGGTTGTTCCCCGATCCGGTGCAAGGGTGTGACTGGCAGCGCTTGGCGGCGCTGGCCGTGGCGTTAAGGACATTCGTGGTGATCACCGGCGGGCCGGGAACCGGTAAGACCACGACCGTGGCGAAGATCATCGCCTTGCTCCTGGAGCACTCCGGGGGGGGCGACAATCCGAGGATAGCGTTGGCCGCCCCTACCGGCAAGGCGGTAATGCGCCTCCAGGCCGTGATGGCGGCGATCAGGAAAAATCTCTCGTGCGCCGACTTGGTCAAGGCGCGGATTCCGACCACGGTTTTTACCCTGCATCGTCTTCTGGGGCCGCGGCGGGACTCTCCCTTTTTCGTCCATGACGAAAATAACCGGCTGCCCTATGATCTGGTGGTTATCGACGAGGCTTCGATGGTCGATCTGCCTTTGATGGCCAAATTGATGCGGGCCCTGCGGCCCGGGGCCAGGCTAGTCCTGCTTGGCGATCGTAATCAGCTGGCTTCGGTCGAACCCGGCGCCGTGCTCGGCGATATCTGCCATCGAGAGGCACTGCCCCGGTTTTCCGCGGAATTTATCGAGGCGGCCGCCCCGGTCACCGCGGTTGCCGATCTTGCTCCGGGCGGCGACGGTCGGAGCGATTCGCTGGTCGAGCTGCGGGTCAGTCACCGTTTCGGAAAGGATAGCGGGATCGGTCTGCTCGGCCGGGCTATCAGCCGGGGGGATACCGCTACGGCGCTGGGGGTATTCCGCGATGCGCGGTATTCCGATCTGGTCTGGCGGGATGTCGGCGACGAAAGAGAGCTGCAACGGGAATTGGCCGACAGGTTCGGCCGTTGCCCGCCCGGCTGGTTCGGGGTCGAGGACCCGGCCCAGGCGGCCGGCGCCCTGGGAAGATCCCAGGTGCTGTGCGCGGTCCGGCACGGCGCCTTCGGGGTAAACAGGGTCAACCTTTATATCGAAAAGGTCCTGGCCGGCCAGTGGGGGACGGCGCCGGGCGCGGCGGCCTATCGCGGCCGTCCGGTTATGGTCGTGGAAAACAACTACGAAGTGCAACTATTCAATGGTGATACCGGCCTTGTCCTGGCCGATTCCGGTAACGGGGAAGCCCTGTCCGTTTTTTTCCCGACCGGGGATGGCGGGGTGCGAAAAATTCCTCTGGCCATGCTGCCCGCCCATGAAACCGCCTATGCGATGACCGTCCATAAGAGCCAGGGGTCCGAGTTTAACGAGATCGTGGTTATTCTGCCGGACCGCCGCTCGCCGGTATTGACCAGGGAGCTGCTTTACACGGCTTTGACCAGGGCCCGGCACCGGGTCGAGGTGTGGGGCGGTGTCGAGGTTTTTGCCGATGCGGTTCAGGCGGTGATCGGACGCTATGGCGGTCTTGGGGATAAGCTTGCGCCGGGCCGGATCGACCTCCGCTGATTTGTTTTTATTCTTGATCGCCCTGTTTAAATGTGATAATTTGTGACGTTGATCAAACCCGGCAGGCGCCGTAAGGAAGAAAAATCGGCTTCGGATTCCGGTCCGGTCAATCCCCTTTCGATATCGGTTGAGACGGTGCCTTTTGGAATCAATCTGAATTAGGAGGCGGATTACTTCGGGTGGGAAGCCGGCCTCCGGATCGATAGATTTCTCCCGTTTGTCGAAACGACAAACTCTGCGCTGATTCAAAAAAATCAACGGCATGGCAGAACGGATTGGATCGGCGGAAAATCATTCGGTAAGCAGAATAATAAAAGAGAGGTGTTCGTTTGAAAAAGAAGATCCTGGTGGCAAACCGCGGTGAGATTGCCATCCGCATAATTCGGGCAGTTCAGGAGCTGGGTTATACCGCCGTGGCGGTTTACGAAACCCCGGATAATGATGCCCTCCATATCAGGGTAGCCGATGAAGCGGTCTGGCTCGGCGACGGCCCCCGCTCCGATTACCTTAATATCGAAAAGGTCATCAAGGCGGCCCGGAAGGTCGGGGCCGACGCCATCCACCCCGGCTATGGCTTTTTGGCCGAAAACCCCGATTTTGCCAAGGCCTGCGAGGATACGGGGCTTATCTTTATCGGACCCTCCTCCGAGGTGATCAGTCAGCTCGGCGATAAGGTCACGGCCCGAAGAATAATGGCCGAAGCCGGCATCCCCATGGTTCCCGGCACCCAGAATCTGAAAGCGGGTGGCGAGGGGGTCGCGGAGGCGGTTGCCTTCGGCGCCGAATACGGTTATCCGATCATGCTCAAGGCCACCGCCGGCGGCGGCGGCCGCGGGATCCGCCGGGTCGAGAACGAGGCCCAGCTGCGCGCCGAGATCCATGTGGCCAGGGCCGAGGCGAAGGCCGCCTTCAATAATGATAATGTCTATATTGAAAAGGTGGTGCTGACTCCCAAACATGTCGAAGTCCAGATCCTGGCCGACGCCAAGGGCAAGACCGTCCATCTCGGTTCCCGGGACTGTTCGATCCAGCGCCGTAACCAGAAACTGGTCGAGATTGCCCCTTCCCTGATCAAGGACCGGAAACTGGTCGACGAGATCTGCGCCACCGCGGTCCGGGCGGCCAAGGCGGCCAATTATTTCAATGCCGGCACTGTCGAATTCCTGGTCGACAAGGAGATGAACTATTATTTCATGGAGATCAACACCCGGATCCAGGTCGAGCACACGGTCAGCGAAATGGTGACCGGTATCGATATCGTCAGGACCCAGATCAAGCTTGCCATGGGCAAGGACCTCGCCTTCGACCAGAAGGACGTGCAAATCCGCGGATTTGCCATTGAGGTGCGGGTCAATGCCGAGGACCCCCAGAACAACTTCATGCCGGAGGCCGGCAAGAAGGTGACGGTCTATCGTTCGCCCGGCGGCTACGGAGTTCGGCTCGACGGCTTCGTTTATCAGGGCTATACGATTCCCGAGGACTATGACTCGCTGTTGGTCAAGATGACGGTTTTCGGCTTCAGCTGGAACGAGACCGTCGACCGTCTGCGCCGCTGTCTGGCGAACTACGTGATCACCGGTCCGAAGACCACCATCCCTTTCTACCTTAAACTGGTCAACGATCCTGATTTTCAATCGGGCGATTTCGACACTTCGTTCATTGAAACCCATCCGGAGCTGATCGAGTATGACGAACAGGGGTCGGAGGTCAATAAACTGGCCCGGCTGATCGCCGAGATCCATTACGAGCAGCAGAATAAATACGCTATTTAATGACGTAATCGTTATAATAATAAAGCGTGTCGCGGCCGGCACCGGCGCGGCAACTAAAGATATCAGGAGTCAGCATGGAAAGAATAGTAACCGGGATGAGTATTACCGAGGTTCTCGAGACGATGCGGGGAAACGAGGGATACTACGTCACCAATACCGCTCGCGACCTGTCCCAGTCCGACTTTAAAAACAGGATTCTTCTGCACACCGAGCTGCTCGCCGCGCCGGCCCGGGAAAAGGCGAACTACTTCTCCCTGGAGATCACCGGCGGCGCCTCGGTGCATGTCGATATCCTGCGCAAACAGGTGGATCCTTTTCTCAAGCTGGAACTGCTTCGGGATAAGATGCCGAACACCATGTTCCAGACCCTTTGCCGCGGGGTGAATCTTTTCGGTTATCGCCCCTATCCGCAGAATGTGATCCGGCTCACTGTCCGGGAATTCGCCAAGTACGTCGATGTCTGGCGGGTTTTTGACTTCATGAACCATATCCCCAACATGCTGGCGGTTTTCGAGGAAGTGCAGAAGGCCGGCAAGATTCTCGAACCCTGCATCTGTTTTTCCACCGGTCCCGAGCACACCGACGATTTTTATGTGAACAAGGTCGGCGAGATCCTCGATGTAACCGGCGACGAAATCCTCCTCTGCATCAAAAATCACGGCGGTCTCGGCACTCCCAAGCGAATCGGGCAATTGGTCGCCGCCATCAAGGACAGATATCCCGATATCGTCATCCATTACCATGGCCACAACACCGATGGCAACGATGTCGGCCGGATATCGGCGGCGGTCAGGAACGGCGCCAAGGTCATCGATGCGGCCGACCACTCCTTCACCGGTTATTACGGCCCGCCGCCGATCCTCTCGGTGATCCACGATCTGAGGGAAGAAGGTTTCGAGCCGGTCGGCCTTGACGATTCGGCGATCATCGAGACCTCGGAAATTCTCCGGAACGAGCGGGAGCATTACGAGTACTTCGAGTCCCAGTTCAAGGGCTTCTCCCCCACCGTCCAGATTCATAAACTGCCGGGCGGGGCGATGGGCAGCAGTTTCGAGCAGGCCGTCAAGGGCGACTTTCTCGACAAGATGCCGGAGATCCTCCATGACGAGCTGCCCAAGGTCCAGAAGGAACTCGGCAACTACTGGAGCGTGACCCCGGGTTCCCAGATCCTCTGGACCACGGCGGTAAACAATGTCCTGGGCGGCGACCGTTATGGCAACCCCACCGGCGACCTGAAAAACCTTCTTCTCGGCAAGTACGGGCCTTTCCCTTTCTACCAGCCGCCCGACTGGATCTATGAAAAGGTGTTCGGACCGGACTGGAAGAAGATCCTTGAGGAGGAAGGCGGCCTCGATGATATCGAGGATATCGATATCGAAAAAGAGCGAGCGGGGCTGGCTAAACGATTGGGGTACGAGCCGACCGAGCAGCAGCTGGTCACCTACCTGCAGCATCCCAACGACGCGGTCGAGTTTTTCAAGTTCGAGGAAAAATTCGGCAAGGTATATGTTCTGCCGCCCTCCATTTTTCTGCGCCGCGGTGGTTTCAAGCTGGGCGAAACCCTCCAGTTCAAGGACCATAACGGCAAGGAGCATGTTATCGAGATCGGACCCAAACAGAAGAGCGAGGACGGTGAGTGGAAGGTCTATCTCAATGTCGACCACCATGAGCGGGAATACTCTTTCAAGGAAGTGGTGCAGGGTTCCGTTGCCCAGGAGGCGCAGCTGAGCAAGGAAGAGGTCGAGGATCTGGCCAGGGTCGGCGATGTGCGGGCCCCGTTCAAGGCCAATGTCTGCGAGATCAGCGTCGAGGCGGGCCAGGAAGTAAGGATCGGCGACCGGCTGGCGATGGTCGAGGCGATGAAGATGCAGACCCCGGTTGACAGTGTGGTCAACGGCAAGATCGAAAAGATCTTTGCCGAACTGGGCCAGGCCCTGAAGGTAGGCGACAAGATGATCAAGATCAAGGTCGACGAGGGCTAGCCGGTAGCGCGCTTCCGTTGCGACAGTGTCGCGGCATGAAATCGGGGCTTCCTTCGGGAAGCCCTTTTTTTTAACCGAAGTCGCTTCGCAGCCGGAACACCAGGATGGCCAGGGGCGGCAGGGTGACGTTTAAGGACTGGTTTTCGCCGTGGACCGGGAGGGGGGTCGCCTCCTTGCCGCCGAAATTGCCCTGACCGCTGCCCCCGTAGATCGGGGCGTCGCTGTTTAAGACCTCCTCCCAGTAGCCCATTTCCGGAACCCCGAGGCGGTATTCATGACGGGGCACCGGGGTGAAATTGCCGATGCAGACCACCACATCGTCGGGGTTTTTGCCCCGGCGGATAAAGCTCAGGACGCTCTGCCGGCTGTCGTTGCAGTCGATCCAGGCGAAGCCGGCCGGAGAGTTGTCCAGTTCGTGGAGGGCCGGTTCGCCGCGCAGCAGGGTGTTGAGATCCCGGACCCAGCGGTGCAACCCCTGGTGCGAAGGATAGTCGAGCAGGGCCCAGTCCAGGCCGGTATCGTGGTTCCATTCCGACCACTGGCCGATTTCATTGCCCATGAACAGGAGTTTCTTGCCGGGATGGGTGTACATGTAGCCGTAGAGCAACCGCAGGTTGGCGAATTTACGCCAGTCGTCGCCGACCATCTTGCCGATCATCGAGCCCTTGCCGTGCACCACCTCGTCATGGGAGAAGGGCAGCAGGAAGTTTTCGTGATAGGCATAGAGCAGGCTGAAGGTCAGCCGGTAGTGGTGATAGGAGCGGTGGATCGGGTCGTGGCTCATGTATTCCAGGGTGTCGTGCATCCAGCCCATGTTCCATTTGAAGCCGAAACCGAGCCCCCCCAGATAGGTGGGCCGCGAGACCATGGGATAGGAGGTCGATTCCTCGGCCATGGTCATGACGTCGGGATGCTCCCGGTAGACCAGCCAGCCGCCGTCCTCGGCGCGCATCCAGGAGCCGAGATGCATTTCATAGACGGCGATGGCCGCTTCGTGATTGTGGCGGGTCTGCCGGGAGGCCAGCCACTCCCGGTCCCCCCATTCATAGCCGCCGAGATCCCAGACGATCGAGGCGGTGGCGGGCCGTATTTCGCTGAAGAAGGCAAAGGGGTCGGTCTTCTCGGCCCGGAAGTCATGGTATTTCGAGGTGATCTCATATTTATACAGGGCGCCGTGGCCCGGCTCCGGCACCAGGGTTTGCCAGTATCCGGAAGCGCCGATTCTCGCCATCGGATGGGCGGCGGGATCCCAGCCGTTGAAATCGCCGATCACCGAGACCCTTTCGGCATTTGGAGCCCAGAGGGCGAAATGGGTGGCCGGACCCTCTTCGGTGGCGATGATGTGCGCCCCCAGTTTTTCCCAGGAGCGGTAGTGGGTTCCCTGGGAGAGCAGATGGAGATCGTAGTCGGAGATTAACTGGTGCTCTTTTTCCATTTTATTCACCTGCCGGTTTTTGTCTGTCGATGATGTCAAGGATACCGGCCAGGGGTATGGTCACCCAGTCCGGCCGGTTGTTCAACTCATACTTCAGTTCGTAGAAAACTTTTTCCAGGAGGAAGGATTCCAGGATCAGGCCGGTGCCGGCGGCGGGCAGGAAGGGGGCCTCGCCGGCGGTAGCGAAATATTCCCGGACAAATACGGCGCTCATCGACTCATACCAAGCCCGGCGCCAGCCCGGCAGCTGCGGGCCCTCCCCGTCGCCCTCGGCGCTGGTCGGCAGATCGCTGTGGATCGCGTAGTGGAAGGAGCGGATCATGCCGGCCACGTCCTTCAGGGGCGAGCCCTTGCGGCGCCGGTCAACCAGCGGTCGCAGGGGTTCGCCTTCGAAGTCCAGGAGGATGAAGTCATTGTCGATGGTGCGTAATACCTGACCGAGATGATAATCGCCGTGGTGCCGGATCAGCTGGCCCAGGTCTTCGCCGATCCCGGCCAGATCACTGATGCGGCCGAGCAGCGAAGGGCCCTGGAGCAGAACCCGGTCGGCCTGCCTGTGGACGGCGTCGGGCAGTTCCGTGATTTTCGCGGCCAGCAGGGCCAGGGATCCCTGGACTTCCCTTGAGAGGGTTTCGGAAAGCTGTTCGGTATAGATCCGGCTGGACCTTTCCGGTTTGAAATCCGGATTCTTTTTGTCCCCGGCCAGGGCCAGATGAAACTCGGCGGCGCGCCGGCCCAGGATTCTGACCGACTCCATATAGGCCCCGGTTATTTCGGAGATCACCACCGGCGGCTGCCGGTCTGCCAGTTCCATGAGCGGCAGTTCACTGAGCGGCGCCTCCTCGCCGCGAGCCTGGCGCGTCGAGGCCCTCCGGAAATATTGATCGAGTTCCG
>JARGFN010000091.1 GCA_029210665.1 Desulfobulbales bacterium | reverse complement strand
ACCACAAGTCACTGTCTATATTTGACGTAAAAACAATCATATATCGTGAATCAATACACTAAGCCGTCACGGATTCAGGATTTCACTTATCGGTGGCCGGCTTCGGCGCCCAGGAGGGCTAATAGATATCCGCGCGACCGGCAATGCTTGTCGTTTTTTCATGCCCACCGGGTCAGCCGCTGGCGAGGGAGACCAGTTTGTTTATATTGACGAACTTGGCGGGATTGATCGGTTTGTTCTTGTATCTGATCTCATAGTGCAGGTGCGGCCCGGTGCTGCGCCCGGTGCTGCCGAGGTGAGCGATGATATCGCCCCGGTTGATTTTGGACCCTCGGCTGACGGTAATCTTGCTGTTGTGGGCGTACATTGTCGAGAAATCGTTACCGTGATCGATTCGCACATACCATCCGTAGGTGCTGTTCCGCCCTCTTTCGACGACCTTGCCGTCGGCGGTGGCTTTGACTATGGCCCCCGTCAGACCACTCAGATCGAGACCTTCATGAAAGGCGCTTTCGCCGTTCATCGGATCGGTCCGGCGGCCGAAGCTCGAAGATATCCGTTTGAACTTCACCGGATAGCCAAGGGGGATGGGCCGGAGGGTCTGGATATCCCGGTCGACCTTCAGAATAAGCTCTTCAAGGGAGTTGTCGGAGATCTTGGTGAAAGGGCCGCCCTTGTTCAGGTTGGTGCTCTCCATGTCGGTGGTTTGCGGCGCCGGGGTGATTTCAAGGACACTGAGGATTGAGTCGATTATCTGGCTGCGCTGGTTGAGTTCGCCGTAGGCCCCGGTAAGCTGGGCCTTGGCTTTCTCTTCAAGACTGACGACATGGTGCTTGAGCCCCTCCTTCTCGGAGGAAAGGACGGAGACATTACTCTCCAGGTGGTTTATTTTGCCCTTCAGGCTGAAATTTTCGATCGAGTAGGTAACCCCGGCGATGGTCGAGACTACGAATACCACGCTGACAATTGCCATAATTCTACGGAGAATCCGTTTGGACATGACAAAGGTTTTGGTCTTGCCGTTCTCGGTGGTGACAATGATGTGCAGTCTGGGATCCATCGAAAACCCTTCACAATACTTGTTTGTCTGGAAAAGTCCGCCCCCCTGAAAAAAACCAGACGGTATTAAACCATTAGAATTGCAAATTGTCAAACCGGGTTGGGCCGGGCCGGGCCGGGGCCGGCCCGGTTGACGCATATCGCTTGTTATTCAGGGGGTGCGGCGTGGCGGCGCCATCTGTTCAGGGGCTGCCGCCGGGGTTCTATCCGCAGAAAACATTCAACACGGTGATGTTGTCGTCGCCGCCGCCTTTATTGGCGAGTTCAACCAGCCGCTCAGCGGCTTTTGCCGGCGATTCGGCTTTGACGATGGTCTCCAGGATCGTCGATTCGTCGACCATCGACCATAAACCGTCCGAGCAGAGCAGGATCCGATCGCCCTCCCGCAGGGAGATCGTGTTGCATTCCGGCGGTTCCGGGAAGGGATAGCCGATCACTCTGGTTACCACGTGGCGGCTGGGTGAATTACCGGGCGCTTCCTCGGTCATCGTATGGTCTCTGGTCACCTTTCTGATCCGGTTTTCCGAGACCACGTAGCAGCGGGTATCGCCGACATGGCAGGTGTAAAGGGTGGTTCCGCGGATGAAAGCCACAATCAGAGTGCATCCCATGCCGAGCAGGTCCCCGTCTTCTTCAGCCAGATCCATGACGACGCGGTTGGCCTTCTCGAAGGCGGTCAGCATGGCATGCCGGACCTCCTGGGAGTTGCTCCGCATTGCCTTGACGATTTTGTCGGAGAAGTAACGCTGCATGACTTCGATAGCGGCTCGGCTGGCCACCTCCCCGGCATTATGTCCGCCCATGCCGTCGGCGACGATGAAGATGTTTTTCCCTTCGAGAATCCGGTAGCAGTCTTCATTGTTTTCCCTGACCAGGCCGACATCGCTCAGGCCGGCATAAGTCAGCTTGAGGGAGGGGTGGGGGAGTATTTTCTTGAAGAAATTATACATATCGGGAACAGGGTCGGCTTATCAGTCGGTTTGGTTTTCGGCTGGGCTGACTTTCAAGCCGCGTATTGATGAAAAACGATGGCGGCGCCGGGCAGAAAAATAGAATTTACCGGGTGGCGATCATTCCAGTTTAAGGGTTACCCCGGCGGTTTTAATTTCATCGCCCCGATTCAATCTGGTCTCTTTCCCCACCACTTTTCCGTTCAGGTAGGTTTTCCGGATCGAGCCCAAGGGAATAAGCGAGAAATAGCTCGCTTTCCTGGTTATGAAAAACTGGGTTTTACTGAGCAAAAACCCTGAAATGACCAGGTCGCAGGACTGGTCCCGGCCGACCTTGATGCTGTTTTTACCCGCCAGTTCCAGCTGTTGCGGAGCACCCTTGCCGGAGATGAGTTTGAGCCGGTAGCCGCCCGCTCTTCGCGCCTGAGGTTTGGGCTTGGCGTTGACAAAGACCGTCTGGTCCATGTCGTTGTTGGAGGAGATGGCATACGATTCAGCCGTTTGCTCCGCCAGGATGGTCTCGGTGGGCTGGAGGGTGAATTTGCTTATTTCAATGAAGTCGGTCTTTTTGATCGGTACTGCCGATACTACCTTTTTGCCGTTGACCTTGGTTCCGTTCAGGCTGTACAGATCGGTCAGATAATAATTGCCCCCCTTGAGTTCCAGGGAGCAGTGCCGCCTGGAAATCGCGGTGTTGTCCACGGCAACATCGGCTTCCTTGTTGTCGCGGCCGATGGTCAGGGTCTGGCCTTCCTTGATGCGAAATCGCTTGATGATGCGATCATTCAGTATTAAAGCCCATTCGTCCATTCGGCGCTCCCGGCTGGTATTCAAAAAAAAGCATCGGCAAATTTACGGCAAACAAGAATATAGTTTATTCTATAATTTTTCAAGTCTGTCGATCTTATCGAGCATCTCTTTGCTTTTTTTTGCGTAAATTGAATCCGCCGGTAATTTTTCAATGGCCTTGGCCAGATGGTATTTGGCGTTGGTAATATTTCCCTCAAACCAGTTGTAGAGCCCGGTATGATAATGCCCCATGTCGATCCGGCCTTGCTTGGGATGGGCCTGGCCCAGATAGTAATGGGTTTTGGCGTAGGTCGGGGCCATGTCCAGCAGCTCCTCGTAATATTTGATGGCCTTTTCCGTGTGGCCGGACTGGTCGAGCGCTCTTGCCAGATTGAAAATGGTAAAGGCGTCGTTCGGATCATCCTGAAGCGCCTTCCGGAATAGCGACAGCGCTTCTTCATACAACCCTTCGCCGAGGTAGGTATAGCCGAGATCGGTTTTGAGAATGGCCCGGTCCGGATATTTTCCCATGACTTCCAGCAGGTATTTCCGTCCCTGTTCGTAGTTGCCTTCGCTGAGGTAAATCTGGGCCAATCCCAGGCGCAACAAATAGTCCGGGTCTTCGCCGTCTTTGATTTTCTTGGTAAGACGGGGGATGAGCAGCCGGTTGTCATTGGTGGCGGCCATGATCCGGTAGCGGATTCGCTGGAATTCAAAATCGCTCCCGGCATGTTCGGGCAACCGGCCTTGGTAAATGTTGAGGAGATCCTGGACATAGCTCAGACGCTGGGTCGGGTTAGGATGGGTAAGCAGATAGGGGGGGATATTGCCCATTTTCAGGATTGAGATGCGGCGCATCTTGCCAAGCATGCTCAACATCGATTCGGGATTACGTTTCATTTTTAGGATCCAGCTGAAAGCCAGACGGTCGGCCTCCTCCTCATTCTCTCGGCTGAATTTCAGATTCATCGAAGCGCCGGTTGCCATGGCCCCGGTGACGACGGCTTCCGAAAGCTCCCCTTCGCCGGACGATCCCAGCGCGATGCCGGCCAGGATGAGGGCGATGGTGCCGATATTGACCTTGCCCGCCTTGTCGATTCGGTCGGCGAGATGGCGGTTTGAGACATGGGCTATTTCGTGGGCCATGACGCCGAGCAGTTCTTCTTCGTTGTCCATGGCGGCTATCAGCCCGGAGTGGAAGAAGATCAAGCCGGAAGGGGCGGCGAAGGCATTAAAATTCTTGTTGGCGATGACGAAAAAACGATAGTCGAAGTATTGCGCCCCCGCCACTGTCAGAACCTGGCGGCCCAGGGTGTTTATATATTGGGCGACATCGGGATCGTTGACAAGGGCGAATTCCTTGCGGATCGCCGAGTACATTTTTTCGCCGATCTCTTTTTCGGTATCAATCGAGAAAGAGCCGGCCCGGAGAGGCCCGGAACCGATGAGTTGACCGGTGATAATCGCCAGGCTTAGGATGAAGACGTGCATCCGGAGGATTTTTTGTTTAAATATGGGTAACATTTATCTTTGGCGGCATCCTGGTTGGCGTGGGCAAAACTGTCGGTCCCGCGGTATTTCGCGCGATTCCGACAGAATTTATTCCCGGCCGGGAAGTGAAATCGTGGAAAAATATTAATGAAGATTGTAAGAGTAATTGTTGGGAAAATTGGTTGTTCCGGCTATTCCGGCCAACGGTTAGTACTATCACCATTAAAATGGTACTTGTAAAGGTTCGACCCGTCAACCGTGATGGCGTCGCGAACACTTAACCGCGACCGGTTCGGTAACGACAAGACAATGACCTGAATCCGTGACGGCTTCGTGGTGAATTTTACTTTATCCGTCTGTAATTGCATTTAATAATCGTTTTTCCTTTCTCGAACGCTCACGGATTCAGGAATGAGTTGAAAAGCGTTGTCCGTCCGTCGCCGGCATCTTGCAATCTTGCCCGCCGAGGGGTTATAGAGAGAACCACATGCTAAGGGAACTGAAAATAACCAATCTTGCCTTGATTTCGTCTCTGCGGATTGAACTGGGAGAAGGGCTTACGGTGTTGACCGGGGAGACCGGCGCCGGCAAATCGATTATTCTCCAGTCGATCAACCTGCTTTACGGAGAGAAGGCCGCCGCCTCCTGGGTCAGGAGCGGTTCCGACAAGGCGCAGGTTGAGGCGCTTTTCGAGTGCGGTGATGATGCCCCGGTTCTGGAGATGTTGCGGGAACAGGGATTCGATAGTGAAGATAACCTGCTCATCGTCAAGCGGATCATCTCCGCCAAGGGAGGCAGCCGTTATTATCTGAACGGCGGCCTTGCCACCGGCCGGCTGGTCGGCGAAGTTACCGAGAACCTGATTTCGGTGGCCAGCCAGCACGATCACCAGCAATTACTCGATTCCCGGTTTCACCTTGATTTTCTCGACGCCTATGGCGGTTTGATGACGAAACGCTCGGAGCTTGGCCGGTTGTACGACAACTGGCGGGCCAAGCGCGATCAATACCGCGAGCTTAAGCAGCGGGAAAAGGATAAGGACCAGCGCCGCGATTTTCTTGCCTTCCAGTGCCGGGAGATCGAGGAGGCCGCCATTGTGCTCGGCGAGGACGAAGCGCTGGATCTGGAAAAGACCAGGCTGCGGGGGGTGGAGGATCTGCGGCGGCTCGGCGGCAACAGCTACGGGGCCTTGACGGGTCAGGTGACCGATGTCCTGGCCGAGGTTCGTGGCGATCTGGCCCGGATGGCGGAATTGGACAAGGGCCTTGAGAACCTGGCCGAGGAGGTTGCCGGTTACGGTTATCAGCTTGAGGAGGCGGCCGGCCGTCTTGGGGATTACCTGGACAATATTTTCGAGGATCCCGAACGGCTCGACGAGATTACCGCCAGGATCGATCTTTTGCAGCAGTTGAAGCGGAAATACGGACCCGGCCTGGATGATGTTCTGGCCTTCGGCGGTGAGGCCGCCGCGGAACTGCGGGGGCTGGCGGAAATGGACCAGGCCCTGGCCTCCCTGGCCGAAGAATTGGAGAGTCTTGCCGGCGAACTCGAAAAGAAAGGCGGCGAATTATCGGCTGCGCGGCTTGCGGTCGCTGAAAGGCTCGCGGCCGCGGTCGGCGACGAACTGCGCCTTTTATGTCTGGAGAACGCCGGATTCGATATCGACTTCGGCGTTCGGGGTGAACCCTCCGCCGAGACCATGTCCCGCAAGGGATGGGATCGGCCCGAGTTCATCTTTTCGGCTAACCCGGGCGAACCATTGAAACCCATGGCCAAGGTGGCTTCCGGCGGCGAGCTTTCCAGGCTGATGCTGGCCCTGAAGTGTATTCTCGCCCGGCACGATCTGGTCGATACGGTGATTTTCGATGAAATCGACGCGGGGATCAGCGGCAAGGCGGCGGAAGCGGTGGCCCGCAAGATCAGGGAGTTATCCGAATACCACCAGGTCCTCTGCATCACCCATCTGCCGCAAATCGCCTCCTGCGCCAAGGAACATTTCACCGTGGCCAAGAAGGTCTCGGCGGAGAGGACCCACACCACGATTGAACGGTTGTCCGACGTGAAGCGGGTTGCCGAACTGGCTGGAATGCTCGATGGAGAATCCGTAACCGCCGGCACCCTGGAATATGTGAGGGAACTGCTGGCGAGGAACAAGCGGTGACGATAAACCCCGCTCAACCAGGGACGGCGGTCGCGCTCTTTTCCGGCGGGCTCGACAGTATTCTGGCCTGCCGTTTGGTTATGGCTCAGGGAATCACGGTAAAGGCGGTCAGATTTGTCACGCCTTTTTTCGGATATGAGCTGCTGGCCCGGGAGGAAGATTACCGGCGCGAGGTTGCCGCTCAATTCGGCATCGATGTCCAGCTTCGGGATCTGAGCGAAAAATATCTGGCGATGCTCCGAAATCCGGCCCATGGCTACGGGAAGAACTTCAACCCCTGTGTCGACTGTAAAATCCTGATTGCCTCGGAGACTCGGCTGATGATGGAGGAATTGGGCGCCTCTTTTATGATTTCCGGGGAAGTTCTCGGCCAGCGGCCCATGTCGCAGCGGCGTGACACCCTGCGGATAATCGAAAAAGCAAGCGGCTGCGAGGGCATCCTTTTGCGGCCGTTGTGCGCCTTGAACCTTCCGGAAACCATTCCGGAAAAAGAGGGGACGGTGGATCGGGGGCGGTTGCTGGCGTTTCGCGGCCGAACCCGACAGCCGCAGATAGCCCTGGCGGCTTCCATGCAAATCGACGATTTTCCCAGTCCCGCCGGCGGCTGTATGTTGACCGATCCGAACCGGGCCGGCCGGGTGAGGAAATTTTATGAGGAAAATGAGACGGTCGCGCCGGCCGATATCCTTCTATTGACGATCGGCCGGCAATTTCATCTGCCGGCCGGCGGCTGGCTGGTTCTCGGCCGGAACGAGGGCGAGAATGCATTGTTGGCCGGCCTCTTGCAGCCCGGGGACATTTTTCTGTGGTGCGAGGAGAGTTGGCCGGGCCCTTCGGCTGTTCTGAGGCGCTCGGCGGCGGGGCGCGATCTTGAGGCCGCGGTCGAATTGATTAAAGGATACAGTAAAAAGGGTGAAGGCAGGGAGCGGGCGGTTGTCCTGTGGCAGCTTTATGACGGCTGACTCAGGGTATTTCGGCCAGCGCCTGTTTAACCTGATTCATCAGGGTTCGTCCTGAAAAAGGCTTCTGGAGAAAGCCGCGTTCATCCCTGGCTGAGTTTTGCGCGGGGATGGCCGGTTTCATATATCCCGACATGAAAATTATTTTTGTGGCGGGGGCGGTCGCCGTCAGCCTTTGGGCCAGTTCGATCCCGTTCATGCCATGCATAACCACGTCGGAAAGAAGCAGATCTATTTTCACATCCGGATTACGGATAAGCTCCAGCGCTTCTTCACCGTTGGCGGCCGAATAGACCTCCTGGCCCATCTGTTTGAGGCATTCCGTCACGAATAAAAGGGTATGGCGATCATCATCAACCACCATGATGGTTTTTCGGTCCCGGGCAGTCGGCATCCATTATCTCCCTAAAAAATATCGTAACCGTTCATCGGGGCGGTCACCAAAGTACCCAAAACCGCCGGGCTGTAACCGTTCAGCTCTTCTTCCGGTCAAGGCTTTTCCGGTACTGGTCGTGCCATTCGAGCAGTTCGTCGGCGGGTAAAGCCTTGCTGAAGTAAAAACCTTGCAGAAAATCGCAGCCGAGTCTTTTCAGCAGGGTGTAGGTTTCACGGTTTTCCACGCCTTCCGCCACTACCAGCCGGCCGATGTTGTGGGCCAGGTCGATGGTCGATTTAACGATAATCGCGCTGTCTTCATTGACCAGCATATCAAGAACGAACGATTTGTCGATCTTGATCTCCCGGGCCGGGAATTTGCGTAGATAGGCCAGTGATGAATACCCGGTGCCGAAGTCGTCAATGGACAGATTGACTCCGGTCCTTTTCAATTCGGTGACAACCTTGGTTACCCGGCCGGGATCGACCATCAGCCCGCTCTCGGTTATCTCCAGGGTGAGCCGGTTGGGGGCGATCCGCCATTTATCGAGGATGTTTTTGAGATCGTTCGGAAATTCATAGTCATGGAGATTTTTGATCGACAGATTTACCGAGATATTGATGTCAAGGCCGGACTGCAACCATTCCTTATGGTGTCGCAGAGCGGTATTAAGAACCCATACGGCCAGGGTCTTGTTGAGATCGGTATGTTCGATCACATCCATGAAACTGACCGGGGTGATGGTGCCTTTTTCCGGATGATGCCACCTGATCAGCGCTTCGACTCCGCTGAGCCTGCCGTTTATCACCGAGATCTGCGGCTGGAAGTAGAGATCCAGTTCGTCCTTGTTGATGGCGTCGCGCAACTCGCTGGCCATGATCAGTTTTTTGAATGGGGAGTAATGTTGATCGGGGTCGAACAGGGAATAGCTTACGTGGTTGAGCTGGGCGTCAGACATGGCGATCTGGGCGTTGTGCATTAATTTGTCGGTCTGGTCGCCATGTTCGGGATAGACCGCGATGCCGTTGCTGATCTCCACGGAGATGCTGTTGCCTTCGATGTTAAATGGCTCGGCCAGGTTATCGGTGATATTGTTGGCGATCGCGATGGCCCTTTTCAAATCGGTATCGGGCAGCAGCACGGCGAATTTGTCGCCGCCCCAGCGGGCCAGGATATCCGGATTTCTGATCGATCGGCGGATCCGGTCGGCCACCTTCTGTAAAAGAAAGTCGGCATAAAAATGGCCGATGGCGGAATTGATCTCCTTGAATCGGTTTATATCCAGCAGAAAGACCACAAGGGGCTGTTTGATGTTGTTGGCCTTCTTGATGGCCGCGTCGACTTTATTGTTGAAATAATTCTGATTCGGCAGCCCGGTCAGCTCATCGTGCATGGAGCGGTGCCGGGCATCTTCGGCCATCAGGGAAAGTTTATCGATCGAAATCTGGGCCAGCTTGACAACGGCGTAGACGAATATTCCGCCGCCGAACAGGATAACGGCAATAAACAGAAAGATAGGGCGCATTTCGTTGTTGATAAGAAAAACGGAGAACATCCCGTAACCGACAATGAACATGATGATGAAGATGCCGAGAAAGCGCCACGCCCTGGTCGCGTGATGTTTCCGGTCGCAAAGTTTTTTGGTCGGGTACATGGAGACGACCAGAAGGATGGCGCCCAGATAGGTGAGAACCAGGGAAATCAGTTTCAAATGACACCTGCCGTTTTTCAGAATATTGAGCGATAACCGATCACGGACTAAGGGCTATCAGGTTGAGTCCTGTCAGGCCGCG
>JARGFN010000090.1 GCA_029210665.1 Desulfobulbales bacterium | reverse complement strand
GGTTTTGGCTCTGGCTTGGGCTCCGGCTCAGGTTCAGGCTCTGGTCTGGGCTCGGCTTTCCGGGCCGAAGGATCTAATGCCAGTTGTTTTTTGGCGTTTCGGATCTCCTGCCGGACCGCATTGGTCCCTTCCCGGTCGTTTTTATAGATCCGCAGATTGGT
This sequence comes from Desulfobulbales bacterium, assembly GCA_029210665.1. Classification (GTDB taxonomy): domain Bacteria; phylum Desulfobacterota; class Desulfobulbia; order Desulfobulbales; family JAGXFP01; genus JAGXFP01. Next base: position 9,540 of record JARGFN010000090.1, on the reverse strand, counting down.
GGCCAGATCGGTCAACTGTTGAATATAGTTGTTGATGAGATCCCGCCGCTCGCCTTCGCCGGAAACGCTTTGTTTCTGGGCCTCAAAAGATTGGCGCAGTTCCTGCAGCTCAACTGGATCGGCCGCCATGACGCTTCCCGTGAAGCCGGACGCGGAGCCCAGAAGCAACAGGAGAATAATGATCAGTGGATGCTGTTTATTGGCCATCTCTGTCTCCACCAGGAGGATTTAGTTAAAAAAACCAAAGAGGCGCAAAGGTTCCGAAATCCGAAAAATGGCAGGAAAATCGAAACCTCGGCGCGGTAGTTCTTCAATCAGGGGCGACTCGCGTCTCCGATGTTAATCGGTGGTACGGCCGCGGCATCGGCGGTTTCCGCCGCCTTAAACCAGGCGGCGGCGTCAGGGTAGGTCACCGCATCAATGTTGACGGTCCCGTCAAGCACTCCGTTGTCCAGCCAGTCGATCGAGTCGAAGATCAGCCGTTTGGCGTAATAGCGGTTATGCGCGTATGCGCCTGGTTCATGATGCAGATAATTTAAGTTGTGGGCCGCCCCGAAGGTGCCTTCATCGATCCAGCCGGCTCCACTGAAATAGGGATATTTAAGGGGATCAAATGTCAGGCCCTTGGTCTGCAGTTGCTGTTCGAGAATCTCCAAGGCCTCGTGGAAGCCTTCGCCCTCGTCCTTCAGTTCCGCAACAGAATCATCGGCCATCTTCTGGGTGACCATGGTTGGTATGGCAGTGGTCCCGTTCCAGATATTCTGGGTCGTTCCGACCAGGCTCTGTGCTACGAATAGGGCATGTTCTCCATCATGACAGGTGACACAGATAGTACCCTTTAATTCTGTCATTACACCGGAACCATCCTTTGCAACCACATCAAGATTATGATTTTTATCACTCATATGACAGGCAACACAAGGCCCGGACCCGGTCTCGGGGCTGTCACCGTTCAGTCCCACGGTTTTATGGCCATACCATCTCTTGTCGGCATAGTCCACGGCCGGGTAATAATGATAACCGACCTTTGTCAGCGCCTGGTAAATGGTTGCCGAAGCGGCAAGGTAATGGGTTGCGGTAACATTCTGGGTTCCGGGGCCGAAACCGGGCTTGGTGGTCATGGTCGTCAACGGATCTCCGCTTAAGCCGTAAGAATCCATATTGCCCCGACCTGCATGGCAGGGGACGCAGACATTGGAGTTACCCAGGTTGGGTAATACAACCGGACTGTCCGCAACCGTGTATTCAAGGGTGACCCCGCCGGGATTGCGCAGGTCCCCGGAGTTGTTGGCGTGACAGCCCCAGCAGTAGAGCATCTCCTTGGCGTTACTTACACCAAGGTAACTGAAGTCATTATTGTTCGGGTCGTAGGGAGTGTTATCAGCCATCGCCTCCAAATAATTCCTGGCGCCGGTGGCGGTATGACAGCGTTGGCAGCGGCCGCGTGACGAGGTGTCCTTCCAATCATAATGCAACCAGGCATCGCCGGTGGTGCTGTCTACTGCGGCAGTCAATGCGGCGACTGCACCGCTTGCCTCTTTCGCATCCTTCTTCACCTTGGCAATGTGTCCGCCATGTCCGGAGTTGGCCCACTGGTTATTGATCGTGGTGTCGGCGGCATGGACATCGTGGCAATCACGACAGACCCGCTCGCTAGCGGAACCAACAATAGTAAGCAGATCATCCGGATCATGATCCGGTCCCAGGTTATAACCTTCTATATCCAGGGTAGTCGGATCGTCAAAATGGGTATCGTAGATGACCCTGGCGAGATCGAGTCCCACCGAACCGGTCTCGCCATGGTAGGCATCGACTGTCTGGTGGCAGTTGGTGCAGGTATTGTACTCGGTGGAGTTGCCATCGGCGGCTGCCAGCAGCAGGTTAAGGCTGTGGGGTTCGTGGCAGGTGCGGCACTGGATCGGCGAAGCCGAGGCCAGGTCGGTTGTAATATTGGTTTCAAGTTCGGCAGGGGTGCCGGCCACATTTTTATAGAGTTTGGCGCCTTCGTCGGAGTGACATTTGGCGCAAGGCGCTTCGGTTTTCCGAACGCCGGTGAAATGGGGTGAAGCACCGACTTTCTCGACAATGCTGTCTGCCTCGGGATGATAGGTGTGATGGTCGACAGTCGCATTATGACACTGGCCGCAGCGATTATAGTCCGGCGTCGGATAGGGGACCGGCAACTTACCACTGACGTGGTCACCGCCGCCGCCGTGGCAGGTTTCGCAGGTAACCGCCGCCAGACCCGCGAGGGGGATGGCGCTCGCGTCGGTAATAAACTGCTCGAGACTCGGACCGTCGCCAAGCGGGTCGTGACATTCCAAGCAGTCTCCGGCAGCGGCGTCGATGTGGGTGCTGTGAATAACGTGCTTGCCGGCCAGATAATCGTTTACAACCTGGGGGCTTGCGACAGTACTCAGGGCGGCATCACCATGGCAGCCGATGCAGTTGCCGGCCCCGACCAGGGATGCCTCGGCGGCCGGGGAGGCCTGGTCGTCCCTGGCATCGAAATCGGTACTGCAACCCCAAAGTGATATAGCCAACAGAGAGGCGGCCAACAGGATCGCTTTTTTAGCAGACATAATACACTTCCTCCTTTCACGGCCAAGCCGGTCAACGGGGCTGAAGGCCATTCATACTGCAATAATGATGGATTTGCAAAAAGTCAAAATCGTCCAGCACGATCAACGATAGATCAAAGAGTTAATTGGCTCTGTCCGCCGGTCTCGCAACTTTTCGAAGGCGCCTTGTCCGCGAGACCGGCAATAATAATCCGGTTCATTTGACCAGCTTGGCGGTGCCGAGCAGTTCAAAGGGTACGCTGAAGCCCAGTTCCTTGGCTTCCTTGAGGTTGATGGTCATCTCCGCCTCGGGATTCTTGTCGGGCGGAATGTCCTTCGGACTTTTCCCGTTCAGGATTTCCGCCACCATTTTCGCGGTCCCCCGGCCCTGATGCTCCGGGTTTGCCGCCAGAGAGATGAGTACGCCAAGCTCGCAGGTGCCGCTCAAGACCGAGGCGGTGGCGATTTTCTTGGCGCGGGCGCTTTTTATGATGGCTTCGAGGTTTTCCTTCTGATTGATCGCCGCCGCCACGGTCAGGAAGGCCGCATCGACATCGGGGAGGTCAAAGGAATTCGAATCGGCAACATCGATTTTGACCACCTCGGCCCCGGCTTTGGCGGCCAGGGCGGCGGCTTCTTCCATCTGCATAACCGAGCCCTGTTCATTTCCGGCATATAGTATCGCCAGAGTTGAAAAACCGGATATCTTTTTCAGGTTGTCAACCAGGCCGTCCAGGGGGAGGGTCGATTCCATGCCGGTCACCTTGCCGCTAACCCCGCATCCGGCCGGCTTGTACGCGCCGCTGTAGACAACCGGTATATCGGCGTTTTCATCGCCGACGCAGATAGCCGTGGCCGAACCGTAGGCGACTATGACTTCGGAACCCAGGATAACCAGTTTGCGAGTGGCGTTGCTCCACGCCCGGACCGTGGGTGACGGTCGTTGGAGTACGATCTCGGCCCTGGCATTCAGGTTTTGCAACTCCCCGGTCATCGATTCGTGGATCGCAACATAATATGGGATATCTTTTGCCGGCATCAAAGCGCCGACCATCTCCGCCTCGGCAGTCCGATAAATGTTGGTGGATAGCAGCAGAGCGGCTACACCAAGAAGAAGTCTTTTCATTGCTTTTTCCCCCATAAAGTGAACTCGCGACAGATCACATTACCTTGGTAAGCTTCAATAAACCGCTCATGAATTCACCATTCGAGGGATTGTCGAAGGATTCATCCTGCCAATCGGTATAGCGGAGGTCCAGGCCGATGCCCCAGCCCTTGGCGAGGTCGAAGTCGGTGTCGAGGCGCAGGTTGATCTCCTCGGTGCTGGACTGGGAAAAGCGGGCGAGTTCGGCCGTATCGTAGCTGCCGGTCAAACCGGTAAAGGGGGAAGTCGGTTCGTAAGTGCCGTCGGTTGTGGTGTAGTCGACCGAGCAGTTGATGCTCATCCTGTCGGTGGGTATGTAGAGCATGTTGAGCGCGTAATTATGGGCGGTTTGCTTGTTGGTGTAGTCGGAGTCGACCGCGCCGTTCCAGACGATATCCCTGCTTTCCTCGTCGGACAGGTAGGTATAGGTCGGCGAGACGGTCAACCGGTCGGTGAGCATAAAGGCGATGCTTAACAGATAACGCTGCCGCAGCGCTTCGGCCTCGTTGGCGTTGGTGATGCCGCCGCTGATCCGGTTGGAGTTGGTTTCCTCCCGGGCCGCGTAAGCGTTGCCGTAGGTCAGAATCCGTGGGGTGATCGTCCAGGTCAGGCCGAGATTGATCTGGTTGGTCCGATTGGGCTCGTTGTTGATCGAGCCGGGATTCAGTTCGGTCGATATCCTGGTATGGGTAACCTTGGCGGTGGTCCTGACTTTCGGAATAACCCAGTTGCTCACTCCAAGTTCATATTCATCCCTGGTGGTCTTGGGAGGAGTGTGCCAGTTCAGGGCGGACTGCTCCTCGACCTCCTTGATCCTTTTGGTGTATTGGAAATTCAGGTTTGTTTTAGGAATGAGAGAATATCTGATACTGAAGATGGCGATGTCGGTTTCGGATTCAACGCCGGGATTGACGATATACGTAGTGGTGTTTCCCTGCCAGTCGGTTCCCGTAACCGTGTCGGGGGCGGCGGCCTCGTTTTTCTGGTGTCGGAGCTTTGCGGTCATCGCCAGATAGGAAGCCGGCAGCCAGAATATCTCCCCGTAGCTCACGGTGTTTTTCGCTTCGGCGTCATTGTCTTCGTTCTCCTTTTTAACCTGCGAAAAGGTGGTCGAGGCAAATATCCGGCCCGAATGGGAGGTGTGAAGCTTAAAGGTGTTGGTGGTTGCCTCCAGTTCCGGGGTAACGCCGTGGGCGGAAGGGCCGCCCGTGTAATTGTAGGTAGGGGTGGTCGCGTCGCTTTCGAAACTCCGGTTTTTATGGGAGACGTCGAATTCGATCGGGCCAAGGTGGGCGTTGGCGCCAATAATGTACTCCAGTTTCTCCTGATCGACTTCACGGCTCTCCGTGACTCTGACCGGATCGGAGTAGTAGCCGGAGCCGCCCAGAAAGCGGTCCTGCCTGATGCCATCACTGCGGACCGTTTCTCCGATGCCGTACAGATGAAAGGGGTAGCCGGGGGTTTTGAAGCGGAGTTTGTATTTATCGATATCGGTCCGCAGCCCGTAGTCGTCGATGCCGCGATCTTTTATGTCGATTTCGGCGGCGGTGCTGTCGGTGGGGGCGAAATCATAAACCGTGATGTTGTCGAGGTTGTGATAGGAGCGGCGGGGCAGGGCGCGGATCTTCACATAGTCGAGAAATGAATAGCGGAAATCCCCGTACCATTCCTTATCGTTGAAATAATCCAGTTCCAGGTGGATACGCTGGGGCAGCTTGGCCGTCTTAAAAAAGAAACCGCCGCTGGCCGAACTTTCGCCATTGTAGTACTCGCCGGCCTTCGCGGCGCCGATTCGCCCGGATGCTTCGGGCAGGGCGGGAGACTGGGTGTCGGCAAGGCTTTCGTCGACGGTGGTGTCGGTTTCGCGGGCGGCGCCGCCGACCCATACCTTGAAAATGGTTCCGACTTCCGCGGCGATGTCCTTATAATCCGCGAAACTCGCGGTCGCCCCGATCAGGGTCAGTAATGCAATGGCTGGGAATATGATTAGTTTTTTCATCGAGTCAAAGCCCCCCCGCTGGTTGGAACCGTGCTGGCGCCCGGTGTGTCGCTGCCGTGGATCATCGAGTGGCAATCCGTACATCTGGTATTGAACATGCTTTTGGCGGCAAGTGTGTCGTTTGATGCATGGCGCGGATGACATTGCCTGCAAAGAAAAGGTTCCCGGAGTTTCAGGAGATTATTGTTGATCGAGCCGTGCGGTGAGTGGCAGGTGGAGCACTTGTCGGTGACGTCGCCATGCTCGAAGATAAAAGGTCCGGTCTTCTCGGCGTGGCAGCGGCCGCAGGTCTCCTTTTCGTCGACTTCATGAAGCTGTTTGGGGTTCGCAGAACCGTGGGGTTCGTGACAGTCGACACAGGACATCTTCCCTTCCTTGATCGGATGATGACTCGGCAGGGAGAATTGGGCTTTCAGTTCGATATGGCAGGAGAAGCATAAACCGGGCACGGCCCGTGGCGGGGTAATCAGGTCGGCCCCGGCATGGATCGGATGGCAGTTCGAACAGGAGACGCCGTTAAAGACATGGACGCCGGAATTCCAGTTGTGAATATTGAAGGTAGCGTTGGTGGTATGGCATTTGAGACAGATCAGGGAGAGGGCGCCGGCCGGCAGGTTATTGTAATCGATCAGGTTGTTCCGATGCGCTTCGATGATCTCCTGGCTGTTTTTATTCACATCGAGACCGGCGATCTCATCCATCAGCTCGCTGCCGGGACCATGACATGATTCGCAGTCGACTATCTGCATGCCATGCGATGATTGTTCGAGTTGATCGCCCATGGTGCTCGACTTGAAATCGAGAGCCAGTTTGTCATGGGTATGACAACCCTTAAGGCAGTTGGCGTTACCGACATAATCCGAGGTAAGCTTGCCGAGGAGCATCTTTTCATACTCGCGGATGGGGATTATGGGGTTGTCTTCCTTCAGATTGCCCGTACAACCGCCGGTGAAAGCGGTTGCCAGCAAAACGCAGAGCAGCACCCCTTTCACAAGACTTGTTCTTAGGTTCATTCCGTTCTCCTTGCCCTTGAGTTTCGCCGTTTAAACTTGCAGAAGAGATGCCTTAAATTAAAAAAATGTCGGGAAAGTTGACAGTTTTTTTAGCAGGATAGATTTTTCCTGGTGTTTTTATAGCAAAAAAATATAATTAATCCAACATATTAATGAAGATATCGATTATTGAAAGCAAAAAAACGAAATAAGCTGATTTATTATTGTATTTCAGGTTATTCTAATAATGTTGACGAACTCGTCGCAAAGGCGCGGAATGGCTAAAAATTAAAGCATAAAACCTTTCGACAGATTTAGGCCTAACCAGGTAACCTGTTGATTTAACGTTCATGTTAAGTTTTGAAAAAATAGATAAAGAGGGACTCGGATGGCTGAAGATTTCAAGCGGAAAAATCCTGTTTTCATGCCCGGTTTTACCTTGGCGCTGGCGGTTGTTCTTCTGGCTTTTGTCTCGGTTTGGCCGGCGCAAGGCGGCGAGGCGGCCGACTATGCCGGAATGCCCGTCGATTCGGTCATCGCCGCCGCCGAATCGGGCGATGTCGAGGCCCAGTATTATCTGGCGAAATCCTATGAGGAAGGCGCCAGGGTGGCGAAAAGTATCGCCAAGGCGGTCGAGTGGTATCATCTGGCCGCGACCAAGGGACATATCGAGGCTCAATATAAATTTGCCACGGCTCTGGATGGTAATCCCGAAGCGGGTTTTCTGATCGGCAAGATGTATCGGGACGGCATCGGCGTCCAGAAAAACATGGTAACCGCGGCGAAGCTCTTCAGGCAGGCGGCAGACCAGGGCCATGCCGCGGCGCAATACGCGCTCGGTCTTTTATATGCGTCGGGTTCGGGAGTTGAGCAGGATGATGATGAAACCGTCCGACTGTGGAAAGAGGCGGCAAGCCGGGGACACGAGGGGGCGCGGACCGATCTCGCCGATAAATTCGATATTATCGTGACCGTCGCGGCGGGAGTAGTCGCGGCTGATGCGGCGGTTGCAGCGGGCGGCGGCAATGCATTCGAAACGGTCAAAAGATCAGCCGAAGGGGGGGATGCCGAAGCCCAGTATAAGCTGGCTAAACTGTTTGAGAGCGGCAGCGGTGCGCCGCAAAGTACCGTCAAGGCCCTGAACTGGTACAGGAAAGCGGCCGCCCAGGGGCATGTCGAGGCCCAGTATGAGTTTGCCGGCGCTTTGAGCCGGGAACATCCCCACGCGCTTTTCCTGATGGGGCAAATGTATAAGGATGGTGAAGGAGTTCAGGAGGATATTGCCGCGGCGCTTAAATATTTCGAGCAGGCGGCCGCGAAAGGCCACAGCGAGGCGCAATATGTTCTCGGCGTCATCCATGCCGAAGGCAACGGGGTGGCCAGGGACCCGGCCGCGGCAGTCAAGTGGTGGGAGATGGCCGCGAAGCAGGGCCATGGTCAGGCCGGCGCCGCCCTTGCGCTGCAAGATGTTGTTAAGGCCGCCGAAGCGGGCGATGCCGAAGCCCGGTATAAACTGGCCGGATTTTACGAGAAAGGAACCGGGGTCGAACAAAGCGCCGCCAAGGCTTTAACCTGGTACAAGAGGGCGGCCGAACAGGGACATCTTGCGGCCCGGTATGAAACCGGGAGAATTTATGCCCAGGGCGCCGGAACCGCCAGGTCCCTGGAGGAGGCGGCGAAATGGTATGGGTTGGCGGCCAAAGAGGGGCACGGCAAGGCACGCGGGGCGCTTGCCGCCGTGCAATATGAAATCGGCCGAAATTATGCCACGGGCCAGGGCGCGGCCAAATCGGCGGCCGAGGCGGCAAAATGGTACCAACGGGCGGCTGAATCCGGGCATGTCGAGGCGCGGTATCGGCTTGGCTATATGTATGAAACCGGCGAGGGTCTGAAAAGAGATTACGCCGCCGCCGCGAAACTATACGCGGCGGCGGCGCAAAAGGGCGATGTTGCCGCCCGGTATCGCCTGGGAATTTTGAAGAGCAGCGGCAAGGGAACGAAGAAAAACTACGCCGAGGCGGTTGATCTGTGGCGGGCCGCCTCTGAAAAAGGTGACGGAATGGCCGCCTTCTTCCTTGGCTATATGTTTGAAACCGGGTCCGGGGTCAAAAGGAACCCGGCCGAGGCCAGGAAATATTATGGGCGGGCGGCCGGGAAAGGCAACGTCTATGGGCAGGCCATGGAGTCTCCGGTCAACTGATTACGGTCCGGAAACCGACTCCATCGGCCTTGGTGAACGGTTTTACGGATTATCGGTAAATGTGGGTGGCGAATGTTTTGTTCGCCTCGAAATAGACCTGTCTGGCCGTTCGCCGATCGCTCCTGAGCGCCTCTCCCGATTCCTTCAGGACGGCCACCGTTCTCTTCAGTTGCCGGTTCTCGCTCCCCATGGCGTCGATACGGCTGTCCTTCTTTTCGGCATGGGCGGCTTCCGCCAAGGATTTTTCCGCCAGCGACTCGGCTTGCTGCCGCAGTTCTTCGTTTTCCCGGGCGAGTTTGTCACGCTGTTCTTTCAATTCGGCATCGGTTGTCCTCTTCGCCATGGTTTTAACTTCGCTTCGCAGCGCCTGGTTTTCCTGTTCCAGGGTTTCAAGACGGGATTTTATCTGTTCGAATTCATCCACCGGCACTTGCACCTTGAGTTCTCCGCCATTTGCCGAGCCGACCCAGATCAGCAAGATTGCCGCTATTCCCATAATTTTTCTCATTCCAATTCCTCCCGGCCCCGGTTTGTCGCACACCGGGTTTTTTTACAATCAGCTTTATACCCACAGGGCATAAGTTTCGTACGAGCAGACAAGCTGCTCAACTCAGCTTTATACCCACAGGGCATAAGTTTCGTAC
>JARGFN010000089.1 GCA_029210665.1 Desulfobulbales bacterium | reverse complement strand
TGGCGGTTGAGCGAGGAAGAAAGGCTGCTGAAGAGAAGAATTACATGCTTGTTAAGTAACGAAACTTATAATCTGAAGAACGTCCCCAATTCCGCGCTCAGTCTTGATGTGAAGGGAGGATTGAACAGAACCCTTGGGGTGTCGGGGTAAAGAACAAGATCTCTCACCTGCGTTCGAAATGACAGCTTTTTTCAGTTTTTTTGCGAACTCGTCAAAACTGATTGAACTCACTGGGACAAGCTCAGCACGAAGGTTAATCAAGACTCTACCCCGCTCATCCCGAGCCTGTCGAAGAAAAGTTTTTTACCTTTCCGCAACTTCATCGCCAATGAAAAAAGCCGGAGGCTTTCGCCCCAGGCTTTTTTATCGCAGCATTCCATAACCTATGGAAATTATTTATTGATCGCTCAACCGCCACCCTGGGAGGACTCGGCGCCGCCTTCAACGGCCATGGTCGAACCCTGGGCGCCGGCGATATGAGCGCGGGAAACCTTGATCCTGACGTTATCGGCAATCTCCAGGGTAACCACCGTATCGGTAATCCCGGTGATCTCGCCGTGGATGCCGCCGTTGGTGACGACCTTGTCACCCTTTTTCAGGGCGGCCACAAAGGCCTGATGATCCTTGACCTTCTTCTGCTGGGGCCTGATCAGCAGAAAGTAGAAAATCACGAAAATAAGGATCAGCGGCAGAAAGGATGCTATTCCTCCGGAACCGGTTGCGGGCGCCGCATCGGCCGCCCAGGCTAGACTAACCATTTTTTATTCCTCCAGATTAATTTTTAGCTATTTTATCTTGCCGCCCCGGTCGCCGTCCATAAAAATCGCGGCGGAACTGGGCAAAACGGTCTTCCTTGATGGCCTTCCGCATCCCCGCCATCAGATTGACGAAATAATGCAGGTTGTGGATGGTGTTCAGGTGGGAAGCGAGAATCTCCCTGGCCATATAAAGATGCCGGAGATAGGCCCGCGAATAATGGAGGCAGACGTAACAGTCGCACGTCTCGTCGATCGGCCGCGGATCATCCCGGAATCTTGCGTTTTTTATAACAAGCCTGCCCGCCGATGTAAAGAGCATTCCGTTCCGGGCGTTGCGGGTCGGCATCACGCAGTCGAACATATCGACCCCGCGCCAGACCGCCTCGATCAGATCCTCGGGGGTGCCGACCCCCATCAGGTAGATCGGATAATCCTGGGGCATCAGGGCGGCGGTATGCTCGGTGATATCCATCATCAATTCATGGGGCTCGCCGACGCTCAGGCCGCCCAGGGCATAACCGTCGAAACCGATCTCGACCAGCTCGTCGATCGCTTGAGCCCGCAAGTCCTCATGCATGCCGCCCTGGACGATCCCGAACAGCAACTGCTCCCGGTTGGCATGGGCCGTTCGGCACCGCCTGGCCCAGCGCCCGGTCAGGTCGGTACCCTTGACGGTCTCCTCGCGGCTGGCCGGATAGGGGATGCAGGTATCGAGGCACATCATGATGTCCGAGCCCAGGGCCTCCTGGACCGCCACCGCGTCCTCGGGACTTAAAAAAAGGTCCGAGCCGTCAAGGTGGGATTTGAAGGCCGCCCCCTCCTCGGTGATCCTGGCCAGATCGCTCAGGCTGAAGATCTGGAAGCCGCCGCTGTCGGTAAGGATCGGCCCGTCCCAGTTCATGAACTTGTGCAGGCCGCCGAGATTGCGGATCAGTTCGTGGCCGGGCCGGATGAAGAGGTGGTAGGTGTTGCCGAGAATGATCTGGGCGCCGAGTTCCTTCAAGTTTTCCGGGGTGATCCCCTTGACCGTGGCCTGGGTGCCGACCGGCATGAAGACCGGGGTCTGGATCACCCCGTGGGCGGTTTTCACCTCGCCGCGCCGGGCCGCGCACTGGCTGGAACGGCTGTGCAGGGTAAAGGGCGAATCAGTCATCCTGGCCGCGCTCCCACAATTTCAGGAGATTGGCCATGCCCAGTTCGGCCAGATCGAGCATCTGCTCGAACTTGTCCCGGGCGAAAGGCGCTCCCTCGGCGCTGCCCTGCACCTCGATCAGGCGGCCGTCGCCGGTCATCACGAAATTGGCATCAACCTCGGCGCTGGAATCTTCCCGATAATCGAGATCGAGCAGGCAATGGCCGCCGACCATACCGACGCTGATCGCCGCCACCGGGGTCAGCTCCGGCATGGCGCCGAGCAAGCCCTTCTCGACCAAGCCCCGCAGGGCGGCCCGGACGGCCAGGGCCGCCCCGGTAATCGAGGCGGTCCGGGTGCCGCCGTCGGCGTTCAGGACGTCGCAGTCGACCCGCAGGGTGCGCTCGCCGATCTCCTTTAAATCGACCATCATCCTTAAGGAACGGCCGATCAGGCGCTGGATCTCCATGCTCCGCCCCGAGCGGCCGTTTACCTCCCGCCGCGCCCTGGTATTGGTGGACCCGGGCAGCATGCCGTACTCGGCGGTGATCCAGCCCTGGCCGCGGCCGACCAGAAACGGCGGCACCTTCTCCTCGACGCTGACCGCGCAAAGGACGTGGGTATTGCCCATCCGGATCAGCACCGAACCGTCGGCCTGATGCTGGAAATTATATTCAACCGACAGGGGCCGGATCTCGTTATCCGTCCGATTATTGCTCCGCATTGTGTAGTTCTCCGTTCAATTATTACCTGAATCCGTGACGGCTTCTAGGGGAATTTTACTTTATCCGTCTGTTGTTACATAAAATAATCGTTTTTTCACTGAGTCATCTCGATTCACTCCGCCGCCCTGCGGGGCGCCCGATAACGGCGCATCTGCGCCCCGCAGGAAGTGCCCTTGGGGTGCCGCGTTGGCAACTCGTTGATATACCATTAGTATTATCAACATCGTTGCCGCCTTGCATCCGCACCGTTCTCGAACGCTCACGGATTCAGGTGAAAGAAAAACCGCGTTGAACACCAACGCAGCAACATAGCCAAAGGCTGGGGAAAAGTCAATTGTTGCGAGGCCGATCCCCGCCGGTCCCGGCGCCTTTTGCTCCCGCTTGACACCGCCGGGTAAATGCCGTATTTTCCAGATTTTAGGCGGATGGCGCCGGTCGGCGGCGAATGTCCGGTCCGCCCGGCACGAGGCAGGCGGACCCAGGGCGCCGCATCCCCATCTTCTTCGGCCCCGGACTCTTTCGTCGATCCATACCACCCTGCAACCTCTTGCCGGCAGGGACGCCGGGACGAGCCGTGGTCGCCTTGCCCCGGGATCGGTTACCATAACAAGTTGGTGAAAAATGTTTGGCATTGGACTTCCCGAACTCATTCTGATTATGGCGGTGGCCTTGATTGTGGTCGGCCCGGAGAAGTTGCCGGAACTTGCCAGGGGGTTGGCCAAGCAGCTTGTCGAACTGAAAAAGGCCGCTAATGTCCTCAAGGAAAGCCTCCAGGAGGAGCCGGAACAAAAGGCTCTCGATCAAGACTTGCCGGTCGGTTTTTCCCGCCCCGAGGAACTTGCCGCGGCCGGGCGCCGGGCCGCGGCCGGCGGGCAGGACAAGGATCCTTCCGCCGATGGTTCGGACGACAGGGAAGAAACCGCCGAGCCGTTCGAAGCCGATTACGGTTCCGGCGGGGATGAAACCGCCCGGGAACCGCTGGAACCGGTCGAAGAGGGCACGGCCGGGGAAGAAAAATAGATGGATGCCGAAAATCCTCTGCCCCGATTCCTGGACGGCCATTTAAGGGAACTGCGCCGCCGGGTACTGGTAGTCTTTGTCTCGGTGGTCGGTTGTACGGCGCTGGCCTATTATTTTTCCCGACCCATCGCCGCCTATCTGATTCAACCGATTTTTGCCGCCTCCCTGGAGGTCGAAGGCCTGATCTACACCAATCTTACCGAGGCCTTCGTCGGTTATTTGAAGGTGGCGGTGCTGGTCGGGGTGGCGGCCAGCTTCCCGGTCGGCTGCTACGAATTGTGGATGTTCGTGGCGCCGGGGCTTAGGGGGCGGGAAAAAAAGGTGGCCCTGACCGTCAGCTTCTGGGCTACCCTTCTTTTTCTGGCCGGAATGGTTTTCGCCTACTTTGTCGCCCTGCCGGAAATTCTCACCTTTCTGCTGAAATCCGCCGGGCCGCAGCTTGAAGCCAAACCCCGGTTCGATTCCTATCTTACTTTCACGGTCCGGACCGCCATCGCGTTCGGACTCGCCTTCGAGATCCCTTTTCTGATGGTTGCCGCCGGGCGGACCGGCCTGGTTGAGCGAAGATACTTTGTCGAGAAGCGCTGGCTAAGCTATGGCGCTATTTTGATCCTGGCCTTTCTGCTGGCGGCCGGCGACCTGCTCGGCGCCGTTCTCCTGGCCCTGCCGCTTATCGTTCTCTATGAGGTCGGAGTTCTGTTGATGATCTTATTCTACCGGCGCCCGCCCCGGTAAACGGTCACGATTGGCGTAACCGTCCGGCAATGCAAAAACCGGCGTTTTTCTCCCGGAAAATCCGCCGCAAAGCCGGGAAACATTAAATTTCTTCCGTTACAAACCCACGGCCTGCTTGAGCAGGCAGCAGGAGATGCGATGCAGGGGGGCGGAGTCCGGTCCGTAGGGGATATTGCCGGCCTGGAGCAGCCGGTTCATTACGCAGCCCTCCGGGATCTGCAGCTCGAAAAAGCGGTCTTCGTTAAGTTCCGTCCTTTTTATCAGCCGGTCGTCCTTTATTTCCAGGGAGTGGATCGGATGGTCCTCGCCCAGCGGGCAGCGGTAGACTCGGCCGTTGGGGAAGATGAAAAAGTTCTCGGCCACCCTACCGGCGCATTCGAATTTTTCCCCCTTGTCGAGAAACACCTTGGGGTAGATGGTCGGAATTCCCAGCCCCGCCGCTTTGGCCGCCGCCGCCGGCACTGTTTCGAGCCATTCCGCCGGGGTCAGCTGCAGGCCTGCTTCGTCTCCAGCCGATTTGCCCCGTAGGCCGATGACCTGGATGAAGAACCGGTTGACGCCGAGATCGGCCAGCAGCTCGGGCATCCGGGGCAAATGGTCCAGGTTCAACCGGCTGACCGTATAGATCAGACTGGTCTTAAAGCCCAGGCCTACCGCTTTTTGCAGATTAGCGGTGCAGGTCGCGAAAACGCCCGCGCCGCGGATCGGGTCGTTGACCTCGGCGTCGGGGCCGTCGAGGCTGAAGCTCAAGACGGCATCGTCGGGCGAAATGCGCTCCAGCAGGTGGTGGAAAAGGTAACCGTTGGTGTCGACGGTTACCGAAGCGTAGCCCAGTTCCCGGGCCTTTTTGATTCCGAAGGCCAGGTCCGGATGCATGGTCGGTTCGCCGCCCAGGAAGATGACGTTGGACTCCTTTGCCGGCTCGTAAAAAAGCTTGAGCCAGGTAATCATGGTTTCCCGGCTGACCATTTCGGTGCCGTGCTGTTCCCGGTTGATATAACAGTGGCGGCAGGCCAGGTTGCAGCCGGTCAGGAGGTGGAAGAAGATGTTGCGTTCCTCGGGGCGGAAGGCGAGGGTCTTGACCTCGGGTGTTTTCATGGCTGCCTGAGGGTGTATTCGGCCAGCGGGCTGTCTTGCCAGTAGCCGTTGGCCGGATTGGCGAAGAAATCGCGGAACAGGGTTAAGCACTCGGCGCGGCGGAGATGGGTGACGATCTCCACCCGCATTTCCCGGTAAAGCGGTGCCAGTCCGGCGAGATCCAGGCCGGTGCCGCCGCCCATGGCGTCTTCGTAACCGTAGACGATCCGCCGGATGCCGTTCAGGAGCAGAGTCGCATAGCACATCAAACAGGGTTCCATGGTGGCGTAAACGGTGACCGCACCGGGCGCGACCTCCGGAAAGTCGCTCAGGAAACGGCGCAGGGTCGAAATTTCGGCGTGATCCAGTTCGTTGGCGGTTTCCCCCCGGCTGTTGCTTCTTCTCCCCCTGGTCAGGATCAGATCGCCGCGGGCGATGACGCAGCCCACCGGAAAATCTCCAACCTCAAGGGCCGCCCGCGCTTCCGCCAGGGCCTCCCCCATATGTTGTTGGTCGCGGGCCAATTGTCGGTCAATCATCTTTTTTCACTGAAGGTCGGCCGATTCTTCGGCCGGCGGTGTTCGCCTGATATGGATGTCTCTTTGCGGAAAAGGAATGACGACCCCTTTTTCACCGAAGGCTCGATAAATCGCCTTGAGGAGATTGTGGATTTCAAGGCCTTTGCCGGCCGGGTGTTCGACCCAGCACAGCAGCTCGAAATTAACCGATGAATCGGCGAAGGAGCGCAGCCGCACCCGGGATGCCGGTTCCGGAGAGACATTCGGATTGGCCCCGGCAACGGCCAGAACGATCTTCTCCACCTGTTCCAGGTCGCTGCCGTAGGCAACTCCGAACGGCACCCTGATCCTGAATCGCGGGACCGGGGCGCTTTCGTTGATGATCTTTGAGTTGGACATGATCGAATTGGGAATGGTGATCATCACGTCGTCCCTGGTTTTGATCCGGGTCGAGCGGATGCCGATTTCCATCACCTCGCCGCGGTCGGTGTTGTCGACGATGATATAGTCGCCGATCTTGTAGATTCGGTCCAGGAAAATGCTGATGCCGCCAAAAAAGTTAGCCAGGGTATCCTTGGCGGCCAGGGCGATGGCGATGCCGGCGATCCCGGCCGAGGCGAAAAGCGGGGTGAGGCTGATTTTCCAGATGGTCAACAGCCAGAAAATCGCCGAGACGATCAGTATCACCCCGATCACGTTTTTGAGGAGCAGCAGGACGTCCTTGCCGATCTTGTCCTGCGGAGAGGCGCGGTTAATCCTTGCCTGAAAGGCCCAGTTGGTTATTCTGATCAGGGCGATGGTCCAGATCAGCAGAATCATGCTTCTGACGGCGGGCGGCAGGATGGTCTGCCACGGTTCGGCGAGCGGGGCCACGATAAGCGCGTGCAGAACCCCGAGCCAGAAGATAGTCCAGCATGCCGGTTTGTGGGCATAGTCGATCAGGTGATCGTCGACAGTCATCCTGGTCAGGCCGGCCGCCTTGCGCAGGAACTTGTCGATCAGCAGATCGGCGATTTTGACCAGAACGAGATAGGCGGCGATAACAATAAGTCTTTTGAGGAAAATGTTTTCCTTAACAGCCAGAAAACTGTCCAGCAAGGCGCCGAAATCCATGGGAGGGTTCTCCGAATATTTTATGGCAAGGCGAAAAAAAGCAATCTAGGGAACCTATAGGGTATAAATCAAAACAGGCTTGGTCGGCAACGATAAATCGCTTTATGGCGAGATTTTGCGCCGCCATCGTAATTAAATTAGCAAAACTTTTCGGGATGGCGCGATGATCTCCGCTTCGGGGCATGAGCCCCGGCCGACAAGCGTTGCTTGAAAAACCCAGGGAAGTCGGGTAGAAGAAATCGTTCGCTTCGGAACGGGGATCTTGTCCGAAAAATTATGTCAAGAGAGTGCCAAGGGGTTGTGAGAGGTGAATGTCAGGGAAAAACTTGAGAAGAGAGAGCGGGATGCTTTTTCGGAATTCGCCTGTTTGAGCGCATTGAGCAAGGGGCGCATGCGGAACGAGGCGGAATGCCCGTTTCGCCCGGCCTTTCAGCATGATCGTGATCGGATCGTCTATTCCCAGGCCTTCAGACGGTTGAAGCACAAGACCCAGGTTTTCCTGGCCCCTTCCGGAGACCATTGCCGGACCAGGCTGACCCATACCCTGGAGGTCTCCGAGATTGCCAGAACGATGGCCAGGGCAATGGATCTTAACGAAGATCTGGTCGAGGCGATCTCCCTGGGGCATGATCTCGGTCATACTCCCTTCGGCCATGCCGGCGAGACGGTGCTTAACGAATTGGTTCCCGGCGGTTTCTCCCACTATCGCCAGTCCCTGCGGGTTGTCGATGTCCTGGAGAACGGCGGCAATGGTCTGAATCTCACCTATGAGGTGCGGGACGGTATTGCCAAACACTCCAAGGGTTATGGCGAGGTGATCCCGGCCGACAGTCACGGTCTGCCCGAAACGGCCGAGGGGTGCCTGGTGCGCTATGCGGATATTATCGCCTACCTGAGCCACGATCTCGATGATGCGATCCACAGTAACATAATCAGGGAGGAGGATGTGCCGGATGAGTGCCATCGGGTGATGGGCCTTACCCATTCACGGCGGATCATGACCATGGTCGAGGGAGTGATTTCGCAGACCAGGCCCGATTCCGGTTCCGAGGTGCCGCACCTGAAGTTTTCGGTCGATCCCCGGGTCGGCGGAGCGATGCAGGTTCTGCGCCATTTTCTTTTTCATCAGGTTTATCGTTCGCCCCGGGTTCACAACGAATACGTCAAGTCCCGCAAGATCCTTATCGATCTGTTTCGTTATTTTCTTGAGAATCCGGAGATCATCGACGAGGAAATGTCGGCGGGGGCGGCCGGTTCATCTCCGGCAAGGCGGGTCTGTGACTTTATTGCCAGCATGTCGGACCGGCATGCCCAGAATCTCTACCACCGCCTGTTCGTGCCGGGAACATAAGCACGGCCGGCAAAGCGGCCATTTTTAACACTTGATGGCGCCATCCCGAGACTTTTTGCGACGCCGTTCACATTGGAGGTTTTTGAAGTGACTGAAGAGATAAAATTCGTTCCCTATGAAGTTGCCAGAAAGATAGTCGGCGAGATAGTTGACGAGGAGCATCTGCACGAAGCGAACCGGCGGATCATGACGGTCTACGATGTCGACGGCCGGGAGCTTTGCTGGTTCGATACGGCGGAGATCATGGTCGAGTTGGGAATCGACAAACCCGACACCGAGCAGGCCAAGGAGGCGGCGGTCGGCTACGCCTTCAGGCATATTCCGGTCTGGGCGGTTGAGGATATTCTCAAGGATCTGCGGAATAAGTAGTCAGGGAACCCCTTTCGGCATCGGCGGTACTTCGCTGCCGCCCAGGACATAACCCCCATCCACTCTGAGGGTCGCGCCGGTCAGGTAGTCGCCGTCTTCCAGCAGGTATCGTACCGCCTTGATTACGTCCGGGGTCCGTCCGGAGCGCCCGAGCAGGGTGTGGCCGATTATGGCCCGCCGCTCTTCGGGAGAAAGGAGCGCCCAGCCCCGGGTGCCCCGGGCATGTCTGGTCTCGAAAAAACCGAGCATGAGTTCGTTGACCCTTACCTCCGGCGCGCCTTCCCGGGCCCAGGTTTCGGTCAGCAGGGAGATCGCCCGGTTGGCGGCGCTGTAGCCGTCGTTGAAGATAAGTCCGGCCGGTCCGCAACGGCCGGTCAGACCGGCGATCGACGAGACGTTAATTACCGCACCGTCGCCGGACTCTTTTAACAGGGGGAGGGTGTGTCTGAATACCCACCTTTTGGCCTTGAGGGTTGTTTCAAGTTCCAGATCCCACTGGTCGGAAGTATATTCACCGTGGACGACCGGCATGCCGCCCCGCTCGATGTTGTTGATCAGGATATCGAGCCGGGTGAATTTGGCGCCCAGTTCCTTGATCATCCTCTCGATTGCGGCCGGTCGGCGCAGGTCGACCTTCACCGCCAGATGGCCGCCGCCCAGCTTTTTCAGCCGTTCGCGGGTATCGGTGGATTCCTTGGGCCAGTCGAAATAGGTGATTGCGACGGTTACGCCCCGGCCCGCCAGATAGAAAGCGATCTCCTTGCCGATCCCTTTCCCGCCTCCGAGAACCAGGGCGTGCTTGCCTTTCAGTTTCATACGGCTCTTTGTGGGATGTTAATGGTGGTTCGTGGTTTTTGATGAGTTCGCAAAAACGTCGATCTCCCTTGGGGTGGCGCAACTTTCACCCTCCGGGCATAAGTTTCGTACGAGCAGGCGAGCTGCTCAACTCAGCTTTATACGTCGAT
>JARGFN010000088.1 GCA_029210665.1 Desulfobulbales bacterium | reverse complement strand
CGACAATAACCATGACAAAGCTGAAGGCCACCAGCGGAGCGGGATGCATCTCGAGAATCCGCAAAAGCGACCGAGGCCGGTTATTCTCTCCGTTTTCTCTCATATCCATTCCGCGGCTTGCAAAAATGCGGCCGGGGTCAGCCCGCTGCCCTGGCGGCCGGCAGTAACCGGCGCCAGACCGGTTTACGGGCCATTGCCCAGAAATCCGGGGTCAAGAGAACCGCGACGGTATATAACTCCAGGCGCCCGGCCAGCATGCAGAAAGAGAGGAGAACCTTGGCCGCGGCCGGCAGGTGCCCGAAATTGGCGGCCGGGCCGACCAGGTTAAGGCCGGGGCCGATATTGTTCAGGGTGGCGATGACCGCGGTGGCGCCGGTGACGATATCGACCCCCATCGCGGTAACCAGCAGGGTGGCGATCATGAAAAAGGCGATATAGAGGGCGAAGAAGCCGAGGATCGCGACCATCACCTCCTGGGGCACCTTGATCTTGCCGAGCTTGATGGCCCCGACCGCCTTGGGGTGGACCAGGTTGCGGAGCTGGAGCCGGGCATACTTGAAGAACAGCAGAAAGCGCACCACCTTGATGCCGCCGCCGGTGGAACCGGCGCACCCCCCGATCACCATCAGCGAGATCAGGATGACCTTGCAGACCGGCGGCCAGAGATCGAAATCGGCGGTGGCGAAACCGGTGGTGGTGAGGATCGAGACGACCTGGAAGGAAGCCGCCCTGAGATTGTCCGCGAAGCTGTCGTAAATCCCGTAGCGCATATTGGCCAGGACGATCAGGAGAATGGCAAAAATGGTCAACTTGAAGTAGAGACGGAACTCCTCGTTTTTCAGGTAGGTTTTGTACTTACCGGAGAACAGCCGATAATGCAGGGCGAAGTTGGTCCCGGCCAGGAACATGAAGACGATAATCACCGTTTCGACATAGGCGGACTTGAAATAGCCGACGCTGGCGGTATGGGTGGAAAAGCCGCCGGTTGCCAGGGTCGCGAAGGAGTGGCAGATCGCGTCGAAGAAACCGACCCCGCCCAGCATCAGCAGCAGAATCACAATCAGGGTGATCAGCAGATAGACCGACCAGAGAATCTTGGCGGTATCCTCGATCCGCGGGGCCAGCCGGTCCTTGGTGGGCCCGGGCATCTCCGCCTGGTAGAGCTGCATGCCGCCGACCCCGAGAAGAGGCAGGATGGCCAGGGACAAGACAATAATCCCCATTCCCCCCAGCCAGTGGGTCAGGGAGCGCCAGAAGAGGACGCTTTTCGGCAGGACCTCGATCTCGCTCAAAATGGAGGAGCCGGTGGTGGTAAAACCGGACATCGATTCAAAAAAGCAGTCGGCGAAGGAGCCCATCTGTCCGGAAAAAGCGTAAGGCAGGGCGCCGAGCAAGGCCAACCCCAGCCAGCTCAAGACCACGATCGCGAAGCCGTCCCGGTAGCCGAGATCTTTTTCGGGGACGAAGAAGAGGATCAGCAGGCCGCCCAGTCCCGCCCCCACCAGGGAGCTGAACACAAAGGTGCTGAGCATGCCGTCGTGATAATAGAGGCTGAAAGGGATGGGCGCCAGGAGGAAAAGGGAAAGGAGGATAAGCAGTTTCCCAAAAATGTTTAAAACTCCGCCGCTATGCATATCGATTCCCGGCTCAGGATACCCTGAAAAAGGTCTCCAGGGCCTCGCGCGCCTCGCTGGTCAGGAAGATAATCAGCCGGTCATCCATATCGAGGACGGTGTCGCCGGTCGGGATAATCGCCCCGTCGCGGCGCACGACCGCCCCGACGATAGCCCCCCTGGGAAAAGCGAGTTCGCGCAGGGCTACTCCGTCGAAACGGTCATCGGGCGGCACCCGCATCTCGACCACTTCGGCATCGCTGCCCAGCAGGGAAGCGGCGGAGACGATCGAGCCGCTGCCCCGCACATAGCGCAAAATCATATTGGCCGCGACCAGCCGCGGGCTCAGGGCCATGTCGATGCCCAGATTACCGAGCATCGGGATGAAATCGGGCCGGGAAATCTTGGTGATGCACTTGCTGGCCCCATGGTGCTTGGCCAGCAGGCTGGAAAGGATATTGGTGGTATCGCTGCCGGTGACCGCCACCACGATATCGGCTTTATCGATCTCCTCCTCGATCAGGTCATGGGCCTCAAGTCCGTCGATGTTCAGGAGCACCGTGCTCTCAAGCTGTTCGGTAAGGCGCTTGCAGGTGGCCATGTCCTTTTCGATAAGCCGCACCTCGATGCCCAGCTTCTCAAGGCGGCTGGCCGTCAGCCTGCCGATATCGCTGCCGCCGACAATAAAGACCTGATTGGGCAGGCTGCTGGAAAAATCAAAAATTTTCTCGACGCTGGGCACATCCTCCTTGAGAACCACGATATACATCTTGTCGCCGGCTTCGAGAATGTCATGGCCGCGGGGAATAATGGTTTCCTCGCCCCTGACGATGGCGACCACCACGCACTTCATCTCGATATCGACCAAGGGTTTGCCCAGACTGGGGTTGCCTTCCGGCAGGACGTAACCGAGCAGCATCACCTGGCCGCCGGCGAAATCGGCGGTCTCGAAGGCACTGGAACGGGTACAGAGCTTGATGATTTCGTCGGTCATGGCGAGATCCGGGCTGATCAAGAGGTCAATCCCCAGGGATCTGCTGCTCTGGGGGGAATCATCCGGATAGAAGTCCTCATTGCGAACCCGGGCGATCCGGGTCTCGACCTCGTATCCCTGGGAAATTATACTGGCGACCAGATTGACCTCGTCGCTGTCGGTGACCGCGATAAAGAGGTCGGTCCGCTCGATTCCCGCCTCTTCGAGGATCCGGGCCGAAACGCCGCTGCCCTCGACGGTCATGATATTCAGATCACGTTCGATCCGGCGCAGTTTGACGGGGTCGCGATCGACCAGAACAACTTCCTGACCTTCGCCGGAAAGCTTCTCGCTGAGGAAATAACCTACCCGGCCGGCCCCGACTATCATTATCCGCAAAATTCCACCTCCTGCCAAACCGGACCGGCAAATAGCGGCCCGGCGCATAGCCCATTACCCAAGGCGGAGTCTATCTTACTCCCCAAACCCGACATACACAAAAATAATTTCCTCCTGGTCCCGGCCATGGCAAGAAGATCAGGAGTTATCTTCCCGAAACCGCAGGCGATTGAGCAAAACGGTGATCTCTTTATCCTCGGTGGTTATCTTCCGGCGGATCACCCCGATCGTGAAATATCGGGACGCCATTTCCAGAAATGGGGCCAGGCTGAGGCGCTCGGCGTCATGGGCCAGATAGACGGTACCGTCCGGAGCCAGGAAGCGCCGGAGGATCTTAAGAAGCGGCTCGAAGAAGTCCTCCCGGAAAAGGATCTCGGCCCCGATGATCGTGTCGAACCGGGCCATGGCCGGCGGTTTGTTCCAATCGATTATCTTGAACTCCACGTCCTGCAGATTGTTGGCGGCGGCGCTCACCCTCTGGAAGTCGAGAATATGGGGTTCATAATCGCTGAGGGTCACCCGGTAGCCGGCCGCGGCCGCGGCCAGTCCGGGCGCTCCCAGGCCGGCCCCCAGTTCCAGCAGCCGGTTTCCGGGGGGCGGCGGCAGGTTGACCATGGTATCGGCCAGAATCAGGGCCGCATCCCAGAGACGCACCCAAAAGGGAAAACGGCTGACATCCTCAAAGGGGTCCTTCCCCTTGAGGAGCGGTTCGATGTCGGATACCTGCAGGATCCGCAGGTCGAGATCCCGAACCCGCAACGTGCCGAACTCCGTCTTGTACTTTCTTCTGATCTGCCGCAACGTCCCGGCAACCTTTTCAGGAAGCGCATCCTCGGTCATCTTCACGCCATTCCAGTCCATATATGGATTAATTGAGAAGGACCAGCAGATAGATCAGGGCTGCGAGGCCCAAACGGTAATATGCAAAAATATCGAAAGTCCTGGCCCGAATAAACTTAATCAGCCAGGCGACAAAGATATAACCGAAAACCGTCGAAGATAAAAAGCCGGCCAGATAAAAGGCGAACTGGCCGCCCTGGCCGCCTTCGTGGAGTATCTCAGGAATCTTGTAAACTCCGGCCCCGAAGATTATCGGCGCCGCCATCATGAAGGAAAACCGGGCCGTGGTCGGGCGGTCCAACCCGAGAAACAGACCGGCCGTCATGGTGACTCCGCTACGCGACACGCCCGGCACGATCGCCATTGCCTGGGCAAGGCCGACAACAACGGCATCGCCCAGGCCAAGCTTGTGGAAGTCGCGCCGTTTTTTGCCGACCCGTTCCGCCCACAGGAGAAAAAGGGCCACCCCGCCCAGAGTGGACGCCACCAGCAGCGGCCGCCGCAGATAGGTCTCGGCATAGCCGCCGATAAACAGACCGGCCAGCACGCCGGGAATCGTCGCGATTACTATATAAACCGCCAGTTTCCGGTAAAAGACCTCGTCGCCGCCGGGAAGTTTGCCGAAGAGCAGCGCCCGGCTCATCAGATAGAAATCGTTACGAAAATAGACCAGAATGGCCATCAAGGTCCCGAGATGCAGGGCCACGTCAAAGGCCAGGCTGACATCCTTAAGGCCCAGCAGCCGCTCGGCCAGAACCAGATGACCGGAACTGGAAATCGGCAGAAACTCGGTTGCCCCCTGCACGAAGCCCAGGATAATCGCATAAAGGATATTCATGGGGGGCCACTATAAGAAAGGACCCTCCAAAAGTAAACAAAAAGGCGACATTCCGCTTAAGGGCGCCCCTTGCGGTCCGGCCGAACCGGAAAAAGATATATGGCCGGCCGGATCTGCGCGCGAATCCTCAAAGCCGGTCCTTGACGCTGCTGCTTTCTCCAAAAAAATAAGCCGCCCGACGATAAAAACCGGGCGGCTTATTCACGAAAAACTATGCACGGGAGCTAATCAGCAACCCTCGATAGCCCTCCTCTTGGCGGCTTTAACCGTAACCTTGGAACCGGCCTTGAAGGTGTCCGCGCCTTCCTGGCATTCCAGGGTCAGGGTCTTGCCGTCGACAGCCTTTACTTTACACTTAACATCTTTGGCCGCCATGCCGACCCCGGCCATGCCAACCGTGAAAGCCACGGCCATCAACAGAGTAACAATTTTCTTGCTCATGATTAGCTCCTGTCTCGTTTGATTGAAGGAAAATATCTCTAACGGTTAGATATAAAAGCTTGAACCCATGACTGTCAAGGGAAAACTCTACTCTTTTTGTTTAAGCAGCAGATACAACTGCTTGTCAAGCACCTTCTCGCTAATGTAACCGTCAAGCCTTTGGACCAGGTTGCCCTCCCGGTCAACCAGGAAGGTGACCGGGATTCCCATTACCCCGCCGAAACCGCGGCCAAGCTTGGCATTGCCGATAAAGACCGGGTAGTTTACGCCCAGTTTCTCAACGAACTTGCCGACGACCCGGCGACCTCCTTCATCCATGGAGATGCCGATCACCGAGAAACCCTGATCCTTATACTTGTCGTGAATCTTAATCAGCGCGGGGATCTCCTTGCGACAGGGCGGGCACCAGGTTGCCCAGAAGTTGACCAGCAGCACCTTGCCGGCGAAGTCCGCGCTATTGACCAGCCCGTCGCCGGTAATATTCTTTTCACTGAACTCCGGCATCTTTTCGGCCGCGCCGACGGAACCCGCCGCCAACAGAATCGCCAGCAAAGCCGGCGCCGCTAATCGCCAAAAACTTCTCCTTTTTTTTATGCAGCACATATCATCACCGTATTATCAGAGATTTTTGTCAATTAGAGTTGATCGCGTCGCAAAAAGTCGAAAAAAGCTCTCATTTTGATCGCATGCGAGAAATCTTGTTCTTTAACTCAGTGGAACTGTAAATATTTCTCCCTTTGGTCGAAATGACATTATGCAATTCCGGACTTTCTGCGAACTCATTCGCGATGGCGACCGTTCGATTCGCAATCGACAACTCTTTGATAATACTTCTTCTCATGCCGATGGAAAAGTTTTTTATCTTAAGAAGTTCAGCCGTCGCCAACAATCAGGGCGCCGCCGACCCCGACCACCGCCTCCGTAACCTCGATCTCCTTGCCGGCCTGCTTGAGGGCCTCGGCGATTATGCCCCGCATTGCCCCGCAGCAGGGAACCTCCATGATCAACATGGTTATCGAGTTGAGATCGGCGCTCTCGAAGACCTGCCGGAATTTATCGATGTAAGCGGTCTGGTCGTCGAATTTAGGACAGCCCACCATCACCGCCCGGCCCGGCAGAAAATCGCGGTGGAAACCGGGATAGGCCACCGGGGCGCAATCGGCCGCGATCAGGAGATCGGCGTTTTTCAAAAAGGGGGCCGAAGGCGGCACCAGCCGGATCTGCACCGGCCAGTGGCCCAGAGCCGAATCGGAGGCGCGGGCCACCCCGAGGGGCTGATTGGCCTGCCGGCAGGGATCCTGGCCCGGGAAAACCCGAAGCTTGGCCGACGGACATCCCGAGCCGGTAGCGGTGGCCGCGCTTTTTTTCCGGCCGAGAAGTTCCTCGACCGCCTCCTCGTCGAAGTCGTCGGCATCACGTTCGATAATCCGCAGAGCCCCCTGGGGGCAGTCGCCAAGGCAGGCGCCCAGACCGTCGCAGTACCTTTCGGCAATCATCCGGGCCTTCCCGGCAACTATCTCCAAAGCGCCTTCGGCGCAGGAGGGTACGCACTCTCCGCAGCCGTTGCACAACTCATCGTCGATCTCGATGATCTTCCGCCTCACCTTCATATTTATTCCTCGAAAATTATTTTAAAATTGCAGTTGCCTGAATCCGTAGGCGTGCAAGAACAGGTCAGACGCCGGGCGGCAACGATGTTGATAAAGCCGGGTTGAGTCCCGCAAGGCGGGACTCGTACGAGACTTACACCCTTGTGGTACAAAGCAAGATCCCCCCTGTAGCCGTCAAGGATTCAGGAGTTTCTTCCGGGCGACTTCCGCCCCGGCCGTGGTCAAAAAGGACCTTTCGACGATCTTCCGCAAATGCTCCGCCGACGACGGGGCCTCCTTCTGTTTCTCCTCAAGATTGACGAGCAGATCGGCATCATAGAGAACCTTGAAGTTGACGGTCTCGTCGGCGCGCGGGCTGTGGTGATGCCCGATGATCTCGCAGACCTCCTCGACCATGCCCTGATTGGCCCCGAGTTCGGTCAGAATCGCCCGGGCCACCGGCGGGCCTTCCCGATGCTGATGTTCGGGCGCCGAACTGGCGAACTTCCGCTCCGCCTCCTTGATCCCGATATCGTGAAGATATGCGGCAATCCCGGCCACCGCCGGATTGTAATCCGCACCCTCGCCGCACTCCACAAGCAGCTCGCCGATTTCCTTCACTAGCCGCTCGACCCGGGTCGCATGCCCGATCCTTTTGAAATCGTTGGCGAAATAGCGCTTCATTTCGATGGCCACCCGCTCCTTGAGCAGACCCTGCTTCTTGGCCAGAAGCTCCGGCGGCAGTTCGCCCAGACACTGGCTGGCGTAGGGGCAGTAGGAAGCGCAGCCGAAATCGATCCGGGGGTTCAAGGCCTTGTGGCCGCAGCTCCCGCACTTGCGGGAGTTGTCGTCCTTGAAAAACTCAATGGCAGCACCGCACTTTGGGCAGTCAGTCTCAAAAACGGCCGCGCCATCCCAATAACGGCTGTCTTGACCGGGGCACTGCATTAACTCACCTCCTGGCGGATAATATTCAAAAAACGGATCAACCGGCAGCCGGGCGGTCATTGCCGCCCCGGCTGCCATTCATACAGTAAGCATTTCAGCCGAGAATTTCCCGAAGATCCTCTTCCGGGGTCGAAATGGGCTTGATCGCAAAATTCTCGACCAGCACATTAAGGACATTCGGACTGATGAATTCCGGCAGACTGGGGCCGAGCTTGATGCCCTTGATTCCCAGATGGAACAGGGTAAGAAGGATCGCCACCGCCTTCTGCTCGTACCAGGACAATACGAAAGACAGGGGCAGATCGTTTACCTCGCAGTCAAAGGCGTTGGCCAGGGCCACGGCGATCTGCACCGCCGAGTAGGCATCGTTGCACTGGCCGATATCGAGCAGGCGCGGAATGCCGCCGATATCGCCGAGCTGCTTGTCGAAGAAACGGAATTTGCCGCAGGCCAGGGTCAGAACCATGCAGTCGGCGGGGACCTGCTCGACGAATCTGGTGTAATAGTCGCGGCCCGGCTTGGCGCCGTCGCAGCCGCCGACCAGGAAGAAGTGGCGGATGTCCTTGTTCTTGACCGCCTCGACCACCTTGTCGGCCACCGACAGCACCGCATTCCGGGCGAAACCGACCATGACCGAACCCTTATCGGTATCGGCCGGAAAACCTTCCATGGCCAGGGCCCGCTCGATCGCCGGCGTAAAGTCCTTGTCCGCGCCGATATGGGTCACGCCGGGCCAGGCCACCAGGCCGGTGGTGAAGATATTGTCCTGGTAGGACTCCTTCGGCTTCTGGATGCAGTTGGTGGTCATGACGATGGCCCCGGGGAACTCGGCGAATTCCTTACCCTGATTCTGCCAGGCGGTGCCATAGTGTCCATGAAAATGGGGGTGTTTCTTCAGGGCCGGATAACCGTGGGTGGGCAGCATCTCGCCATGGGTATAGACATTGATGCCCTTGCCCTCGGTCTGCCGGAGAAGCAGCTCCAGATCCTTGAGATCGTGGCCGGAAACCACGATAGCCTTGCCTTGTTTGGCCCCCAACGGCACCGGAGTGGGCACCGGATGACCATAGGTTCCGGTGTTACCGGCGTCAAGGAGTTCCATCGCCCGCAAATTAACCTCGCCGCACTTCAGGGCCGCGGCCACGCAGTCCTCGGCCGTTAAACCCTCGGTGATCGTGGCCGCCAGGGCTTCATGAATAAAAGCGTAGACCGCATCGTCTTCCTGGCCCATGATCCGGGCATGATCGGCATAGGCCGCCACTCCCTTGACCCCGAACAGCAGGGTCTGCTTGAGCGACCTGATATCCTCGTTCTCGTCGGGATTGCCGGTCAGGGAAACCTTGCCGCCCTGCTTGACCATATCCCCGGTGGTTGCCGCCGGGGTGAAACTGGCCGCCGCCTGCGGAAAATCGACCTGGCCGCCGGCCGCCTTGACTTTTTCCTTCAAGCCCTCTCTTACCTCAACGGTCTTACGGACCAGATCCGCCACCCGTTCACCATCGAAATTCACATTGGTCAGGGTCGAGAAAACCCCTTCACAGGTAAAGCGCCCGACCTCGGGATCGCTGACCCCGACCTTGCGCCCCTCCACGGCGTAGAGGGAAAGTCCTTGCTGGGCGTGGATCAAGAGATCCTGCAGATCGGCGACATCCGGCTGCTTGCCGCATACTCCGATAGTCGAACATCCACCCTTGGCTGACTGCTCACATTGATTACAAAACATGTTAAAACCTCCTGTTCAGTTTATATCAATCCTATCTGATATTATTTTTCCGGTTAAACCTGCAAACCGGAATTTCCCGTTGCGTTGATTACAGATTACCGCAACGGGACGAACAGGACTTTGACCTAGGTCAAGAGGGGGTATTTTTTTTGCACACCATTTATTTTCAGCTATCCTTTCATAAAAAGGGTGGCAGCGGATTCAGCCGCGATTAATTTCAGGCCATCTTTCTCATCTGCTTCGCGGCCGAACCGATTATTCCCCGAGTGCCTCAAATCAGCACCGTTCACCCAAATCCGGCTGAAAGGCGATCCGAACAGATATTTTCAGTGAAGACATCCTTAAGATCGCTAACCGATAAGTCTTCAAGGGTGATCTCCATATATTACTTGCGTAAGATAATCGTCCGGCATCGCCGG
>JARGFN010000087.1 GCA_029210665.1 Desulfobulbales bacterium | reverse complement strand
GGATTTATGAAACGGTTTTCCTATGGGACAGTGCTGGTGCTGCATGCCATATCGACATTTTCATCCTACAGGCAGTACCTGGCGCCCTATGATGGTCCGAACATTCTTTTTTTCGCCGCCTGGCCAATGCTGGCCGCCTGTCTTGCTCTCTATCTGCTGCGGGATCGGGATGTTCTCTTCACGGTGAGCAAATAACATCAACCTCGAAAGAGAAGGGAGAAGAATATGCCTCAAGCGAATATCGGCCTAATCGGCCTGGCGGTCATGGGCCAAAACCTGGTGCTGAACATGAATGACAACTGGTTTACGGTCGCGGTGTTTAACCGGACCACCTCAAAGGTTGATAACTTCATGGCCGGTCCGGCCAAAGGGACAGGCATCATCGCCACCTATTCTCTGGAAGAGCTGGTCGACACTCTAAAAAAACCGCGCCGGGTAATGATTATGGTCAAGGCCGGTGCCGCGGTCGATTCCTTAATCGAGCAAATCGTACCGCTGCTGTCGACCGGCGACATTATCATTGACGGCGGCAATTCTCTATATACCGACACCAATCGCCGCACTCGTGCTCTGGCCGAGAAAGGCATTCTCTTTATCGGCACCGGCATCTCCGGCGGCGAGGAAGGGGCACGCACGGGGCCATCCATTATGCCGGGCGGCAATTCTGCGGCATGGCCACAAGTAAAGGATATTTTCCAGGCGATTGCCGCCCGGGTCGATGACGAACCCTGCTGCGACTGGGTCGGCGAGGAGGGAGCCGGGCATTTCGTCAAGATGGTGCATAACGGCATCGAATACGGCGATATGCAGCTTATCTGCGAAGCCTATGATTTCATGCGCCGTGGGCTTGGAATGAATGCGGAGGCGATCCGGTCCGTGTTTGGCGAATGGAACAAAGGAGTGCTTGATTCGTATCTCATGGAGATTTCCGCCGATATCCTCGGTCGCCAGGATGTTGATGGTGTGCCACTGGTCGAAAAGATTCTCGACACGGCAGGGCAGAAAGGCACCGGCAAGTGGACGGGAATCAACGCCCTTGAGCTCGGCATCCCACTGACCCTTATCGGTGAGGCTGTGTTTGCCAGATGTCTGTCGGCAATGAAGGAGGAAAGAGTCAAGGCAGCATCGGTTCTCTCCGGCCCGGCGGCCGTTTTTGATGGCAACGTGCAGGAGTATGTGGGGTGCGTGCATGATGCCCTGTATGCCTCGAAAATTATCTCTTACGCCCAAGGCTACATGCTCATGCGTCACGCGGCTGAAGAATACGGCTGGAAACTCAACTACGGGGGCATCGCCCTCATGTGGCGGGGCGGTTGCATTATCCGCAGCGCCTTTCTTGGCAATATCAAGCAGGCCTTTGATACGAATCCGGCCCTGGAGAATTTGCTCCTTGACGATTTTTTCTACGCTTCAATCCAGCAGGCCCAAGGCGGCTGGCGCAAGGTGGCGGCCAAGGCCGCTGAAATCGGCATCCCCATGCCGGCCATTGTCGCCGGACTCTCCTACTATGACGGCTATCGCAGTGCCCGGTTACCCGCCAACCTGCTTCAGGCCCAGCGGGACTACTTCGGCGCCCACACCTATGAGCGGGTTGATAAACCTCGGGGTGAATCTTTCCACACCGATTGGACCGGCAGCGGCGGCAAGGTATCATCGACGAAATATACGGTGTAAGACCGGAATGCGGTTGGTGTGATCTGTTCATTTTCTTGATGAAGGAGGTTGTTTGTGAATAACCACAAAACCGTGCTGGCAGCAGCCTGGCAGCAGCTTGAAAAAGCCATCGTTAACCATGAGGGCCGCCCGGTTGGAACCGTGGCCGCCCTTGATACTGGCCCGACTGCGTTGAATTACGACCAAATATTTACCCGGGATTTTTTTGTCAGTGCGGTGGCTTTTTTATTGAATGATCGATTTGAAATCGTCAAAAATTTTCTTTCGGTTACCGCCGACCTGCAATCCATTGATAAGTCCATGGATTGTTTTAAAGCTGGTCGCGGTTTGATGCCGGCAAGTTTCAAAACCGTTGAAAAAAATGGTAAGGAACGACTCATTGCCGATTTTGGCGAGCTGGCAATAGGCCGGGTGACGCCGGTGGATTCGAGCCTCTGGTGGCTTTTGCTCCTTCGATTATATGTGAACTTCTCGAGCGATAGAGAATTTGTCGTCCAAGAGAAAATACAAAAGACTATGAAGGCTGTTCTCGACCTGTATCTTGTCGGTCACTTTGAACTCATCCCCACTCTTCTGGTTCCCGATGGCGCCTTCATGATTGACCGGCGCATGGGCATGTACGGCCACCCCCTTGATGTAGAGGTGCTTTTTTATGCGGGCCTCAGGGCATCTCGGGAGATGCTGGCGCTCCATCCCACCGAAGAAAATAAGAATTATATGAAAGAGGTCGATCATCGAACCGGGCATCTTGCCTATCATATCCGGACTTATTACTGGCTTGATAAAGACCGACTGGACAATATACTCACCTATGAGACTGAAGAGTTCGGTACGGACACCAGGAATAAATACAACCTCTATGCAGCATCCATTCCGGATTGGGCCCCAGCATGGGTTGGCGGTAATGGCGGCTATTTCGCCGGGAATATCGGCCCCGGCCGCATGGACTTCAGATTCCTGACCCTCGGCAATCTGCTGGCAATAATGACCTCCCTCGCCGATGATGATCAACAGCAAAAAATACTCAATTTGATCGAACATCAATGGGATTCACTTGCGGCGGGAATGCCCATGAAGGCATGTTATCCCGCCCTTGAAGGCCTGGAGTGGCATCTTATCACCGGGGCTGACCCCAAGAACAGTCCCTGGTCCTATCATAATGGCGGCAGTTGGCCATTCCTGCTCTGGCTTGTTGCCGCGGCAACCGTCTCGACCGATAAGAAATTTCTGGCGAAACGGGCCCTCGATACAGCGGCAACGAAACTCCTGACCAACGACTGGCCGGAATATTTTGATGGGAAGGACGGCAGCCAGGTCGGTAAGGAGTCCAGAAAATTACAGGTATGGACTATTGCCGGATATATTGCGGCACATAAGCTCATGGAAAATCCCGAGAAGGCCGCACTGTTGTCTTTTGAACATGAAACCGGAGGAGCAGGATGTCCGTTGAAAGTGTAATCATGAAAACTATTCTTGCGGCAGACATCGGCGGCACCAACAGCCGTTTTGCCCATTTCCAGGCTGACCAAAACGGCACACTTGATCTGGTGGGCACAAAATGGCTACCAACTGCCGAGGTGGGCTCCTTTTCACAGCTTCTTGAACAACTACGCGGCAGTGACTTTACCCTTCCAGTCGATGAGGCTGACATTGCGGTCATCGCGGTGGCCGGTCCGGTGGAAGGTGAAATGTACTGCGCTCCGCCCTATATTAGCTGGGATATTGATCTCTCAAGAAAAGAAACCAAAAATATCTTTCAGCAGGCACTTTTAATCAATGATTTTGTCGCTCAGGCCTATGCCTGCCGCTCTCCGGTAGGCCTTGCCGCCGGTTCTATACTCCCCGGCAAGCCTGTTACTGATGGTGTCATTGGCGTCATTGGCGCCGGCACTGCGCTTGGCAAGGCAACCCTTGTGCCGGTCCCAGGGTATGGATTTCTGGCCCTGCCTTCCGAAGGTGGTCACGCCTATTTTTCCTTTATTTCGCAACGAGAGTTTGCTTTTCAGGAGTTCTACCAGGAGAAAAGCGGCCAGCATCACATCACCGGCAATCTGGTGGTCTCCGGCCGTGGCCTGCGGTATATCCACTGGTTTCTTACCGGCGATGAGCTGGAACCGCAGA
Source organism: Desulfobulbales bacterium (assembly GCA_029210665.1). Lineage (GTDB taxonomy): Bacteria > Desulfobacterota > Desulfobulbia > Desulfobulbales > JAGXFP01 > JAGXFP01. The sequence continues at coordinate 6,088 of JARGFN010000087.1, read as the reverse complement.
AAGTCACCGCCCGATTCAGCCCGGAGTCTGAAACTCTGGCATGGGCCGCGAAATTTTATGGCCGTGTTTGCCGGGACTATGCTCTGGAGGAACTGGCCCTTGGCGGGCTGTACATTGCCGGTGGAGTTGCCGCCAGAAATCCCGAGATTCTTACCCATGCAAATTTTCGGCAAGAGTTTTTAGATTCTCCAACCATGGGGCATCTCTTGGCAAATATTCCGGTTTTTGTGATCGATAACCAGGACAGCGGCCTCTGGGGCGCCGCTTTTTTCGGTCAGCAGATTTTAATGGCCTGAGTACGCTTATCATGCTGCGACTCTGCAACTTTTTACCATAACCGCTCATAAACATTTTTTGAAAGGATAGACACCATGGCAGAGGACAGAAAAAAGGGAATTATAAACAAGATCATCATTGCCTGCGTCATCGTTTTAGGGATTATCGCTTTCCGGTATTTTGACCTGGGGCAATATTTTACCCTCGAATACATCAAGGCCTCACAGGATAAATTTCAAGCTCTCTATCTTGAGAACCGCTTTCTTGTTATTGCCTCCTACATGGGGATTTATATCGCGGTCACCGCATTTTCACTGCCCGGAGCCGCTGTGCTCACTCTGGCAGGGGGCGGTTTATTCGGTCTTGTAGTTGGCACGGTGGCCGTCTCCTTTGCCAGCACCATCGGTGCCACCCTTGCCTGTCTCGTTTCCCGCTTTCTGTTGCGGGAATGGGTGCAGAATAAATTTGGCGATAAACTCACGACCATCAACAACGGCATCGAGAAGGAAGGGGCCTTTTATCTTTTTTCACTGCGTCTTGTGCCGCTTTTCCCTTTTTTCGTGATCAACCTGCTCATGGGCCTCACCCGGATGCGCCTGTTCACCTTTTTCTGGGTGTCACAAATCGGCATGCTGGCGGGAACCATAGTTTATGTCAACGCCGGTAAGGAATTGGCTAAAATTGATTCCCTGTCCGGCATCATGTCGCCCGGGGTATTGATTTCCTTCGTTGTTCTCGGTCTGTTCCCTATCACAGTAAAGAAGTTGCTGGCGTTCTATAAAATAAAATTTAAACCAACCGTGGCAAACGACGACACGAACGGATCAACAAAATAAGGAGAAATAGCATGGCTGACTATGATTATGACATTGGTATTATCGGTGGAGGAGCTGCTGGACTTACTGTCGCTTCTGGAGCGGCGCAACTTGGCGCCAAAACTTTACTGATTGAGAAAGAGAAGGAGCTTGGTGGTGATTGTCTCCATTACGGCTGCGTCCCAAGTAAAACCCTGATCAAGTCGGCCCATGTCTATCATCTCATGAAAAACGGTCCTCAGTTCGGTCTTCCGGAGATAACCCCGCCGCCAGTGGATTTCAGAGAGGTCTCCAGCCGGATCAAGTCGGTGATCGGTGTTATTCAGAAGCATGACTCGGTTGAACGGTTCTGCAAGCTCGGGGCTAAAGTGGAGTTCGGAAATCCTGAATTTTCCGACGAGCATGCCATTTCCTTGGGCGGCAAATCCATTTCCGCCAAAACCTGGGTGATTGCTACCGGCTCATCTTCTGCAGTTCCTCCAGTTGAAGGTCTTGACAAAACACCCTATCTGACCAATCGCGATATCTTCTATCTTGACAAGCTTCCCGGTTCAATGATCGTTCTCGGCGCCGGTCCAATCGCCACAGAAATGGCCCAGGCCTTCTGCCGGCTTGGCTCCAAGGTAACTGTGATCCAGCGCAGCGGTCAGATCCTCAGCAAGGAAGACAAGGATATGGCTGATATCGCCAAACAGGAGCTTGAGAAAGAAGGTGTAGTCTTTCAGATGAACGCTTCGGTTGTCCGGGTTGGCGATCTTGGCCGTGAACGTGAGGTGGTGATCAAAAACGAGGCAGGTGAAACCCAGACCCTCAGGGCCGAGGCGATTCTTGTTGCCCTGGGCCGTTTGCCCAACGTGGCAGGGCTTGGTCTCGAAAAAATCGACATCCCTTTCGATTACAAGGGGATCAAGGTAAATAATCGGCTTCGCACCAGTCACAAGCATATCTATGCTGCCGGTGATGTCATCGGCGGCTATCAGTTCACCCATGTGGCCGGTTATGAGGGAGGTGTTGTTCTGAGCAACGCTGTTTTTCATCTACCGAAGAAAGTAAATTACACCCATGTGCCATGGTGCACCTATACCCATCCGGAACTGGCCAGCATCGGCATGAACGAGAAAAGCGCCCAAAAAGCCGGCATCGACTATTCGGTCTGGAGCGAAGAGTTCCAGGGCAATGATCGTGCTCTTGCCGAGGGAGAGAGTGTCGGCCGGATCAAAATGCTGCTGGATAAAAAGGAAAAACCCCTCGGCATCCAGATCCTCGGCCCCCAGGCCGGCGATCTCTTAAGCGAGTGGGTAGCTATCATGAACGGCGGGGTGGGGCTATCGAAAATCGCATCAAGCATCCACCCATATCCGACGCTTGCTGAAATCAATAAAAGAGTGGTGGGCGACGTTTTCGCACCAAAAATTTTTTCCAGTACGATCAAAAAAGGCCTCAAATTTTTCTTCAGTTTCAAGGGCCGTGCCTGCACCTGCGGTGAGGATGTTGCCTGCGACGAGGAGGTGAAATGACCGCGAATCATTCTTCCGGCGAGAAAACCCTGGCCGGTCAAACCGCCATTGTCACCGGTTCAAGCTCCGGCATCGGTGCCGGTATTGCCAGGGAGCTGGGGGCAGCCGGGGCCAATGTGGTGGTTAATTATGCCGGGAACCGGGAGGGAGCTGATGGAGTTGTCCGCCGGATAACCGAAGGCGGCGGCCGAGCTATTGCCGTCCAGGCCGATGTCAGCCGTGAAGAAGATGTCGCCGTTATGTTCAGAAAGACAATCAGCACCTATGGCACCGTGGACATCCTGGTCAGCAATGCCGGAGTGCAAAAGGATGCCTCTTTTGTCGATATGACCATCGACCAATGGAACAGAGTTATCGGCATAAATCTTACCGGTGCTTTTCTGTGCGCCCGAGAGGCGGCAAGGGAGTTTATTCGGCGCGGCATGGCGCCGGAGCGTTCCAGCGCCCTTGGGAAAATAATTTTTATCAGCTCTGTCCATGAGATCATTCCCTGGGCCGGGCATGTGAACTACGCCGCCTCTAAAGGCGGAGTCATGCTGTTCATGAAAAGTATTGCCCAGGAATTGGGGCCTCAAAAAATCCGGGTAAACAGTATCGCCCCGGGGGCAATCAAAACCCCAATCAACAGGTCGGCATGGGAAACGTTTGAGGCTGAAGCAGACCTTCTGACCTTGATACCATATAAACGAGTAGGCGAGCCGGTGGACATTGCCCGGGCAGCGGTCTGGCTTGCCTCCGATGGTTCCGATTACGTGCATGGCACAAGTCTCGTGATTGACGGCGGCATGACCCTCTATCCCGGTTTTGCAGCAGGGGGATAGTAAACGTTCAGCAGCACCACACCTTCGGGTGATCAGTCAGGCTTACGTACACCGGGGACGCGGCGCTCGGCTGCTTGCCCGAAATCACGGCACTGCTGAACGTTTACGAGGGAGATTCCTGTTTCGCATCTGGATGGCATCCAATTTCTCGTGCCGGCAACGAAAATACAGTTAATCAACTTGATCATAGGTGCACACCATGTTGGGAATGGAAAAAAAACGCAATCAGGAACAGAAACGTCTCGAAGCGCAGCGGCTCAAAAAAGAAGACTGGCGGCTCTGGGGACCATACCTGAGTGAACGGGCCTGGGGCACAGTGCGCGAGGACTACAGCCCTGCCGGCGAGGCCTGGGAGTATTTCGACCACGAGCAGGCCCGCTCCCGCGCCTATCGCTGGAGTGAAGACGGCCTGGGAGGCATCTGCGACACCGGGCAACGGCTGTGCCTGGCCGTATCGCTCTGGAACGGGAGCGATCCCATTCTCAAGGAGCGCATGTTCGGACTCACCGGCAATCAGGGGAATCACGGTGAAGACGTCAAGGAATGCTTTTTTTATCTGGACGCCACCCCCAGCCACAGTCTTCTCAAATACCTTTACAAATATCCGCAGGCAGCCTTTCCCTACTCTTCCCTTGTTGCAGAAAACAGGGGCCGTTCACGCACTGACCCGCCGTTTGGCATCATCGACACCGGAGTTTTTGAGGAAAACCGTTACTGGGATGTGGAAATTACCTATGCCAAGGAATCCCCGGAAACCATTTTCGCCCGGATAAAGGTCAGTAACCGGGGGCCGGAGACCGCTACTCTGCACCTGCTGCCGAATCTCTGGTTCCGGAATACCTGGTCCTGGGGAGATGCGGAGCAAGGCGAAAAACCGCGCCTGCAATTAGCCGATGCGGGGAAGGATGCCTGGGCTGTTGAAGCAAAGCATCAAACGCTTGGCAGTTATTTTCTCTATGGCGGGCAAAAGGCGAAAAGCCTGTTTACCGAGAACGAAACGAATATGGCGCGGCTTTTCGGCGCAGCCAATCCTTCGCCATATGCAAAGGATGCCTTTCATCGATTGCTTATCCAGGGAGAACCGGAGGCGGTCAACCCGGCCCAAACGGGGACCAAATTCGCCGCCTGGCATGAGATTACCTGCGGCCCTGGTGAAGAGAGCATTGTGGAACTGGTTCTGACCCACCAGGCCGACAAGGAGCCCTTCTCCCGCGGCAACTCCATCTTTACTGCTCGACAACAGGAAGCAGACGACTTTTATGCTGCATCGGCTCCCGGTGCGGGTCGTGAAGACGCCATGATTTTTCGGCAGGCCATGGCCGGGATGATCTGGGGCAAGCAGTTTTATAATTTTGATGTCAATCGCTGGCTGGCCGGCGACCAGCTTCCTCCTCCCGAAGAGCGTAGGCAGGGGCGCAACCGGAGCTGGCGGCATTTGCAGGCCGCCGACATAATTTCCATGCCCGACAGCTGGGAGTATCCCTGGTTCGCCGCCTGGGACCTGGCGTATCACTGCATGGTGTTTGCCCACCTTGATGTGGATTTCGCCAAGGACCAGATCGAATTGCTCCTCGGCCATCGCTATCTGCATCCCAACGGTCAGATCCCTGCCTATGAATGGGCCTTTGGCGATGTCAATCCGCCGATTCATGCGGTGGCCGCTTTAAAGGTCTTTCGCGCTGATCGCAAACAGAACGGAGTCGGAGATCTCCACTATCTGCGCCGAGTCTTTAACAAACTGATCATGAACTACACCTGGTGGTTGAATCGAAAAGACAGCGATGGCTTGAACGTGTTCGAGGGCGGTTTCATGGGGCTGGACAATATCTCCGTTTATGACCGTTCCCGGCCGCTGCCGCCGGGGTTCAGTCTGAAACAGGCCGACGCCACCGGCTGGATGGCCATGTTTGCACTGAACATGACCGCCATGGCCCTTGAACTGGCGCAGGAGCAGGGTGAGTACGAGGACATGGCCATCCAGTGCTACCGGCAATTTCTGGCAATCGCCAATTCCATCGCCGGACATACACCAAACAATCTCTCGCTTTGGGACCCGGTTGACGGTTTTTTCAAGGATCTTCTCATCACCCCGGATGGCGAGTGTCACCGTATCGATGTCTATTCCTATGTCGGGCTTATCCCCCTGTTTGCCACGGAAATCGTGGCCCCGGCTATCCTCGAAAAGACCCCCAGGTTCAAAGCCCTGCTGGAAGACCATAAGGGCGGCATGTTCGACGGCCATACTATTTGCGCCTGTCCGTTCACGACCAATGAACATGGTGAACGGCTGCTCGCCCTGGTCGACCATACCATGATTCGGCATATCCTCAGGCGGCTTCTCGATGGGAATGAATTTTTTTCCGATCATGGTATCCGAGGCCTCAGCCGAATTCATGCCGAGAAACATCCATTGCATGACCTGCCCGGTGTGGGTCAGGCTTTTATTGAATACGAACCGGGAGAATCGCAATCCGGTCTTTTCGGCGGTAACTCAAATTGGCGGGGCCCGGTGTGGATGCCGATTAACTATTCCATTCTCCAGGCCTTGACCAAGTTTTATCGTTATCTCGGCCCCGATTTCACAGTGCCGATTCCGGGAGTGGGGGAGGAGGAATTGAACCTGCGGCAAGTGGCCAACGTACTCGCCGAGCGTCTGATC
>JARGFN010000086.1 GCA_029210665.1 Desulfobulbales bacterium | reverse complement strand
AGGAGAAAAGCTTTAAAATCAGTCATTCCGGCTCCTGGCTTCTGGCTTCTCGTGGAACATTGGCACGAAAAAATCGCCAAAACCCCTTTATTGTCGGGAGATTAACCAAACTAAGAAAGTTAAGTAAAGATATTATGGAGGTCATATGATCAGGGTATTCGTATGTGGAGCGGTTTTTATTCTGACACTGTTTGGATCGTCGGCCCGGGCGGCTTCCGATAAAGAACCGGAAACGCCGGCCGATAATGGCTTGGCGATCGCGATTTTTGCCGGCGGCTGTTTCTGGTGCATGGAGGAGCCCTTCGAGGTGCTGGACGGAGTTACGGCGGTAATCTCCGGGTATTCCGGGGGCGATGCCGATAATCCGACCTATGAGAATTACGGGTCGGGTGGGCATGTCGAGGCTGTGAAGATCACCTACGATCCGGAGGTGGTTTCCTACGACAGACTGCTTGAGGTGTTTTGGATGCAGATCGATCCCACCGATCCGGACGGGCAGTTCGTCGACCGGGGGCATGAATACTCGACGGCGATTTTTTATACCAGTGAGAGTCAGAAACACCGGGCTGAACAGTCGAAGGCGGAAATCGCGGCCCGTGGGATTTTTTCGAATCCCGTCGTCACTCCGATCAAGCCCGCCAAACTTTTTTGCCCGGCGGAGGATTATCATCAGAATTATTACCTGGAGAACCCCCTGCGGTATAAATATTATCGCCGGGGCTCCGGTCGTGACGATTACCTTGACCGGATCTGGGGCGAGAACCGCAAGCCCTGGGGCGTCAGGGAGCTGAAGCGCAAACTGACCGATATCCAGTACAAGGTCACCCAGGAGGATGGTACCGAACCGCCTTTTAAAAATGAATACTGGGACAATAAAAGGGAAGGGATCTATGTGGATGTCGTCTCCGGCGAACCTTTGTTCAGTTCCCGGGACAAATTTGAATCGGGTACCGGCTGGCCGAGTTTTGCCGGACCGCTGGTCCCGGAAAATATCGTCACCAGGGAGGACCACCGGTTTTTCTTCTCGGTTCGGACTGAAGTGCGGAGCAAAAGGGGCGCCAGCCATCTGGGTCATGTTTTCAACGACGGGCCGCCACCGACCAGCAAGCGTTACTGCATGAATTCGGCGGCCCTGCGCTTTGTTCCGGCCGATAAACTGGCCGAGGAGGGTTACGGCCGTTTCTTGCCGCTTTTCGAACAAGAATAGCCGCAAGCCGGACGTAAATGGTCTATTCGGGGAGCAGTGTCCGGCTATTACCAGAACCGCCACCATTTTTTTTCTTCATAAAAGGTCCGGTCCGTGGCGAGGTGATCGCCGACATAATCAAAACTGTCGAGCTCCCAGTAAGTTTCGAGGTCGATGATGGGAGGATCGTTTGCCTTATTAAGGGTGATCCCGGATAGCGTTTTATCGAGCCTGATCCTGCTGGTCACCAGTCTTTCAGCCTGATTCAGGTTTGGCGATTCCAGGAAAAAATTCTGATAGAACCCGTAACGGGCAACCTTGCCGTCGCGATTCAAAAGGAAGTTGCGGCCGTGTATTAATAACCGGTATTTTTTCATCCGCCCGCTTAATCGATTTTTTTCCGGATCAATTGCAGGTCCGCCCAGCTGCCTTTTTTCATTTCGGGGTTTTTCAACAGAAAGCCGGGATGAAAGGAAGGGATTAACGGGATGGTGTGGAAATCATGGAGCCTGCCCCTGAAACGGAACAATGACTGGTTGTTGCCGGTAAGGACCCGCGCGGCCAGCGGGCCCATCGTGCAGATGATTACGGGGTTGACGGCGGCAATCTGCCGGGCCAGGAAGTTCAGGCAGGTCCGGATCTCGGCGCGATTCGGTTCCCGGTCCTCCGCCGGCCGGCATTTGACGATGGAGGTCAGGTAGACCGCCGTGCGGTCAAGGTCGATCGCCTTCAACATTTTATCCAGAAGTTCGCCGGCCTCTCCGGCGAAAGGGCGGCCCGTTTCCTCCTCGGCCGCGGCCGGCTGGTCTTCGATGATAAAAAGCCGGGCCCCGGCCGGGCCGCACCCCGGTACGATCCGGCGGCGGTTTTCGTGCAGCGGGCATCCGGTGCAGCCTTCCAGGTCCTGATATATCTCGCTGAGGGGCAGGTTGATGGCCGCGGCCGGGGCCGGGGTGTAGAGTGCGCCACCCGGAGTGGTGCTTGCCGGTTGCTTCGCCGCGACCGGTCCGGGAGGTCGTGGCGGCGACGGCGGCGGGGCGGCAGCGGTCAGGAATCGCTCGATTCCGCCGGTCAGCGGGATTCCGCCCAACCCCATCCGTTCGTGGAAACGCAGGGTATTCCGGGCTGTTTCAAGGAGTTCTCTTATTTCCTGTTTCATCATTGTGACCCTGATAATAATCGGCAATCCGCTTCGCCGCAATAACTGTATCCTGAATCCGTGACGGCTTAGTGAATTGATTCACGATATGTGGATGTTATTACGTTAAATATAGGCAGTAATCCGGGGTGGGTGGAATTTACCCGCCGCCCTGCGGGGCGCCCGATAACGGCGCAGATGCGCCGTTATCGAACGCTCACGGATTCAGGTGTATCCTTATTGGGCTTAAAGAGGGGAGGGGATTCGGCTGGATACGATAATTTACGAGCGCTTTTTTATTTTTCGGATTATTAATTTTTGTTAGAATGATCTGTCACGAATGAAATTACGCAGGCCCGACGCCGGCTGCTTACGGCGGTGCCATCCAACCGTCCAACCGGGTTGTTGGGCTTTTCGCGAGGGGATTGAACCGGGTGAAAGTCAAGGTGGGGATGCCCATATTTTTTTATCTTGCCGCGGCCGTTATCCTTCTGGCCCGGCCTTCTTCCGCCCTGGCCCTTCAAGCCCATGGCGGCGCCGAGGGGCTTGTCGCCCATCAGATCGGTCATCTTCTCTTTACCCTGGCGATCGCTTATCTTCTCTATGAAATCCATAAGAGCCGCATTGAAAATCACGGCTGGCGTGAGTTTAAATACTTTCTCTGGCTGCTGATCTGCTGGAATCTGCTGACCTTTACCGGCCACTGGATGCGGGAATTTGTCGGGCCGGGCAAATTTGTCATGGCCGACGGCCGGCTTGCCGGGATGAGCGTCGACGGGGCCTGGGATTTCCTTTTTTATCTGACCCGGCTCGATCATCTCCTGCTGGTGCCCGCCTTTTTCATGTTGTTCCTGGCCTTGCGCGAATGGAGGCGGCGCTCATGATCTTTTCCTGGACGCCGGTGGTCGTCGCGGACATGGGCGGCTCCCTGGCCACCGTCATCCTTGCCGTGTTCTGCGCCTATTATTCCTTCAAGTGGCATCAGGCCAGGGCCAACGATATCTTCCGCCATTATATTTGTCTGCTGACAATTACCTTTGTCCTCTTTGCCGTGTCGCGCTCGGTCGGGCACCTGCTCAAGCAGATTCTGCAATTATCGGATCTTAATCATGTCTGGGCCGCGATTTCCCCCTTCAGCGGCGCCGTCAATACGGCGACTTTCGTGATCGTCGCCTCTTTCAGCCTCTATTTCAACCGGATGCAGAAAGTCCATACCGAAATAGAGGGCTACAAAACCGGTCTCGAAAAACTGGTTGAGGAGAGAACGCGACAACTTGCCGAGGCCAACCTAAGGCTGGAGACGGTTCTGGAAAGCGCCAACCCGATATGTCTGATGAACCTCGATTTTGAAATACTCAGGGCCAACAAGGCATATTATGATATCTGGCCCAAAACCGCCGGCCGGGGCAAACCCTTGAAGTGTTTCGAATCCAGACCGGGGGCATCGTGCAACACCCCGGCCTGTCCGATCAACCAGATTGCCGCCGGCAAGCAAGAGATGGTAAATCAGTTTTCCAAGGAACTGGCCGACGGCAAGAGCGGCGAGTTCATCATCACCGCCCGGCCGTTTCGCGACGCAAGCGGCAATCTGGCCGGCATTGTCGAGAGCTTCCAGGACATTACCACCCAGGTCAATGCGACCAGGGAGCTTCTGGCCGAGCGGGAGCAGCTCGGCGTGACTCTGCGCAGTATCGGCGACGGGGTCATCACCACCGATATCGGCGGCACTATCGTTTTGCTCAACAAGGGTGCCGAAAAGATTACCGGCTGGTCCCAGTCCGAGGTGGTGGGCCGCAAGTTAGACGAGGTGTTCAACCTGCCCGACCGGGATCCCGGGGTCACGGTCGAAAATTGGCTGAAGGAAATCTGTTACCAGGATTCGGTCTCCGGGGGCGCTCCCAAGCGTTTGAAAAAGAAAGACGGTTCGGTAAGACTTGTTTCGGAAAATGGCGCCTTCATCAGGAACATGGAAAGCGAGATCGCCGGCGTGGTCCTGGTGTTTCGGGATGTTACCGAGAAGAGTAAAACCGAGGAAGAACTCAGTAAAATCAAGAAACTTGAATCGCTGGGGATCCTGGCCGGCGGCATCGCCCATGATTTCAACAATATCCTGACCGCGATCATGGGCAATATCAGCCTGGCCCGGCTCCGGATGGAGAGCAGCGATGAAAGATATCAGCTGCTTTCCTCCGCCGAGAAGGCCTGCGATCGCGCCAAGAATCTCACCCACCAGCTTCTCACCTTTGCCAAGGGCGGCGAGCCGATCAAGAACCTCGCGACAATCAAGGAGATCATCGAGGACTCCGCCGGTTTTGTCCTGCGCGGCAGCAATGTGCAGTGCGATTACGTCTTCGCCGATGATCTCTGGAATGTTGAAGTCGATAAAGGCCAGATCAGCCAGGTCGTCCAGAACATTATCCTGAACGCATCGGCCGCGATGGCCGGCGGCGGCACGATCACCGTTAAGTGCGCCAATCATTACCACCACCGAGACACCGCCGTGCTCAAGGCGGGACCCTATGTGAAGGTCAGCATCAGCGATCGGGGCAGCGGCATTCCCGGCGAGCAGCTCGAAAAGATCTTCGATCCCTTTTTCACCACCAAAAAAACGGGCAGCGGCCTCGGCCTGGCCATTACCTACTCGATCATCACCAGTCACGGCGGCCATATCGAGGTCGCTTCCGAACCGGGGGTCGGCTCCACCTTCACCTTCTATCTGCCCGCTTCGGTGAAAACAGTCCGCGCCGATGGACATAAGGAGAGGGCGGAAGCGCTCAACGCCAAGGGCAGCGGCCGGATAATGATCATGGACGACGATGAGATGATCAGGGAACTGGTCGCCAACATGCTTGCCGGTTTCGGTTACGAGGTCGTCGCCGTCCGGGACGGAACCGAGGCCGTCTGTCTGTACCGGGAAGCAATGGCCGGCGGCGAACCCATTGCGGCCGTGATCATGGACCTCACTATCCCCGGCGGCATGGGGGGCAAGGATGCCGCCCGGGAAATCCACAAGATCGATCCCGAGGCCAGACTTATCGTGGCCAGCGGTTATTCCAACGATCCGGTCATGGCCGGTTATCGCGACTACGGGTTCAGCGCGGCAATGATCAAGCCCTTCAGGTTGGAGGATCTCCAGAAAGTTTTGCGCCAGGTCTTTTCCTGACTCAGCCCTGAATCCGTGACGGCTTCGTAGTGAATTTCACTTTATCCTTTTGCAATTGCATTTAATAATCGTTATTCCTTGGATTGCCATGGTTCACCCCGCCGCCCTGCGGGGCGCCCGATAACGGCGCATCTGCCGCGTTGGCAACTAGTCGATATACCATGAGTATTATCAACATCGTTGCCGCCTTGCACCTGCACCGTTCTCGAACGCTCACGGATTCAGGTCAGCTATAACGGCACTTCGATTTCCAGTTCGGAATCGGGCCAGAAGCGGCGCTCCCGTTTCACCTTGACCAGCACGTTCTCCCCCCTCTTCTTGTAGAACATGATGATTTTCAGTTCTTCGATATCGGCGACGGGCCTGGTGTCCAGGGCCAGGATTATATCGCCCGGCCTGATCCCCGATTTGCCGGCCATCCCGTGCGGGGAGAGTTTGTCGACCAGGACCCGGCCCTCCGCCTCCTTCAGGACGATGCCCATCATCGCCGCCCCCGGCAGTTTGGCCGGCGGGGAAAAGACCAGATAATCGGCGGTCTCCGCCGCCACTTCGCTTTGCTCGACATTAAGGATGACGGTCTGCTTGACCTCAAGGCGCCTGGCGACCCTGGGCGGAATGGCGTTTTTCTTGTCGACGTGGCCACGGCCGGCGATTACCGCCATTCGGCGGCCGGGGTTGCCGGCGAGGTAGTCGGCGACCGACTCGGCCATGGTCTCGTCCCAGAGCGACTGAGCGTGGAGAAACCGGTTCAGTTGCTCGGCCTGGTTGTCGTGGCCGTTGTGCATCCGGAAAACCGAGCTGATCCGCCGCCGATAGTCGGGCATGGAAATGTCGAGATCCTCGGGGATCGCGGCGGCTTCCTCCGCGGCCAGGCCCGCCAGGCCCGTTTCCCGGTATACCTTGCTGACAATGGCCTTGTCCTGGTTGAGGGCGATTACCGGAATGCGGTTCAGGCGGGCGAAGTTGATGATCGGTTGATAGAAGCGATAATCGAAACCCCACTTGGTCATGTAGCCGCTCTGCCGGAGGAACTCCTCCTCGTCGATGGTCTGGTCGATGATGTAGCTGTCCAGCGCTTGCTGGTCCGCCCGGGAAAACATCTCCATGCCGACGGCCAGTTCGGGATTCTGATGGTACATGGCCCGGATCACCCTGATCTGCAGAAGGTGGTCTTCGTAGCGGGTGTGGCTTTCGCCGAGATAGACGACCCGCGATTCCGCCAGTTGCGCGACGATCTCGTCAAAGTTCAGGTTGTGGTCGATCTTGATGCCGCCGGGGGGCGGGTCGATGGTGAACCGCTGGCCCTCCTGGGTTTGATTGATCCTTTTGGCGACGGCCCGGCCCTGCTCGAAGTGCAGATAGCTGTATTTGCCGTAATGGTTGATCTTCCGGGCCGCGTGAAAGACTTCCTCCCGGTCGGAGGCCGAGACCAGGACCGCGCTTAACGACGGATTAAGCGGGTTCGGTCTGATCTCGACGGTCACGCCGGTCCCGGGGTGATCCGGTACGGCGAACAGGTTGCGCGAGGCCGACGACGACAGGCCGAGGAAAATGACGGCGGCCTCGCCGAGCTCCTTGATCGTCACCTCTTCCGCCGGGACAACTTTACAACCCATTCCTTCCAGGAGGGCCAGCAGGGGGGCGAAGACCTCCCGGTCCTGATTCGGGTCGACCACCGCCAGTTTTGCCTTGGCGCCGGCGAACCGCGACCAGACATGGGGATATTCCGAATCGGCGAGACGCCGCATCAGATCATAGTCAGCATCGATGATCAACTCGCGGGGATTCGCGGTCAAGGGGATTTCCACCGCGGTATCCCTTGCCTCGGTCATGATGGTCCGGGTGAGCGTTTCATGATCGGTGATCACGGTCAGCGGCACTTCGAGACGGTAAGGGGGGTCCGCCTCGTTTGCCTGATGCAGGCTGAAGCGCATAATCGGCCTCCCCTCCTGTTGGTCCAGGCTGAAATCCTTGATCTGCAGGATCGGCAGGTCGGCCCTGGTCAGCCATTGGCCAAAGAAATCGGCCAGGCTGCTGCCGGTTGCTAGTTCAAAGCTGTCGATCAGACTCTGCCAGTCCGCGGTCCGGTGCTTGAAACGACGGTAAAAATCGCGGAGACCTTCGATGAATTTCTCTTCGCCGATTCTGTTTCTCAGCATGTGAAAAAGCATGGCGGCGCGGGTGTAGCCGACGGCCCGGAGCGCTTCCTGCCCCCGGATCAGATGGCTCCGGGCGCCGATGAAATTTTCCAGGGTTATCTCGTTGTCGGGGTGGACGTAGCTGTGATATTTGATCAGCTGGCTTTTCCGGAAATCAGCCCCCTCGCCCGCTTCTTGCCGGTACTGGGCATCGGCCAGGAGAGTGGCCAGCCCTTCCGCCCAGTTGCCCCCGCCCGGAGCGGTGCGGACCGAGTTGCCGAACCACTGATGCAGGGTTTCGTGGCCGAGGGAGGTCTCGGTGATAAACGGCAGCCTGATTACCGACTGGCCGAGAACGGTAAAGGTCGGCATCGAATAGCCGGTGGGTAAACGGTTCTCGACCACGCTGAACCGCTTGTAGGGAAAAGGGCCGAGCAGTTTCTCGTAGCGTTCCAGATATTCGAGGGTCTTGCGGCGGTATTCGGCGGCAAGTTCCCGGTCCTCGGCGAAGAAATAGGTGTAGAGTTCGCGGTTGTCGCCGAAAGCGGTTTTCTCGACGATAAAGGGGGCGGCGATAAAATTGATCCCCGCCAGGGGGTGTTTGAAAGAGAAGGTAACGGACTTGTTGCCGTCGTTTTCGGTGACGGATATCTCTTCCGCCTCCGAAATCGCCTCGAAATCGGGCGGGATTTCGGCGGTGAGTTCGAAAATCTGATCCTGATGGAGAAAGGGGTGCCAGAGATTGGTAAGGGAGATGCCCTCGGGGGTGATCATGTCGCCGACCGGGGAATTGCCGGCGCCGGAGAGGTCCAGTTTGTAGGTGAGCTTCACCGTTCTGGGAAGAGGGCTTGCCGCCAGGGTCAGTTCATGATCGGGATCGGCGAAATAGGCCTGGTCCCGGTCGTTGAGTTCGACCTCTTGATCGTTGATCCGGATCCCGGTGATGATCAGACCCGGAGTGTGATAAATAGCCTCGCCGCCGGCGGGAATTTCCAGGACGGAGGTGCCCTGCATGACCGCCTGGTCGAGGTCGAAGGAGATATGGAGCTTGTGGAGCGGCGGTCTGGTCGAAGCGTGGGCCATGGCGGCGCTCAGCAGGGTTGCGGCACACACGGCAAGCACGGTCCTAGATATTTTCCTGACGGCGCCATTCTTCAAGGGATCTGCGGGCTTGTTCGGCACGGTATTGTCCTCTTTGTTTTTTCGGCATGCGCAGCTTGACGGCCGGGAATAGTCCGAAATTAATGTTTGAAGGTTGAAATCGTTTCGGCTCGCCGTCGGTCAGATGACGGATCAAGGCCCCGAGGGCGGTATCAACCGGCGGCACCAGCAGTTCGAGGCCGGCTGTCATTCTGGCGGAGTTGAGGCCGGCCAGCAGCCCCATGGCGGTCGATTCCACATAGCCCTCCACCCCGGTAAGCTGTCCGGCCAGGAACAGGTCGGGCCGCTTTTGGGTTTGGAGGGAGGGGCGCAGAACTTCCGGGCCGCAGACAAAGGTATTGCGGTGGATGCTGCCCATCCTGGTGAATTCGGCTTTTCCCAGGCCGGGGATCAGCCTGAAGACCTCGCCCTGGGCCGCATAGGTCAGTTTGGTCTGGAAGCCGACCATGTTGTAGGTCGTGCCTTCCCGGTTTTCCAGGCGGAGCTGGACCACCGCGTAAGGGTCCCGGCCGGTGCGGGGGTCGGGCAGGCCGACCGGTTTCATCGGCCCGAAGCGCAGGGTGTCCTCGCCCCGTTCCAGCATGATCTCGATGGGCAGGCAGCCCTCGAAGTATTTCTGTTTTTCGAAGGATTTAAGGGGGACCCTGTCACCTTCGGCCAGGGCGGTGATAAAGGCGCGGTACTGCTCCCGGTCCATCGGGCAGTTCAGGTAATCTCCCGGGCCCTCGTCGTAGCGGGAGGCCCGGTAAATGATATTCATATCGAGGGAGTCGGCGGCGACGATCGGGGCAATGGCATCGTAAAAGGCGAGATGCTCGCGGCCGGTAAGTTCGGCCAGGGAAGCGGCCATCTCGTCCGAGGTCAGCGGGCCGGTGGCGAGAATGACCGGCTTTTCCCCGGCCGGGGGCAGGGTTGGCAGCTCTTCGCGGCGGATGGTGATTAGCGGATTTTCGTTGATCCGGCCGGTGATCAATTCGGCGAATTTATCCCGGTCGACGGCCAGGGCGCGGCCGGCCGGAACCCGGGTCGCCCGGGCCGCCTCGATAACCAGGGAGTTAAAGCAGGCCATTTCCTCTTTTAAGAGTCCCACCGCCGAGCCGGGGTCGTCCGAGCGCAGGGAGTTGCTGCAGACCAGCTCGGCCAGATCCGGGGAGGAATGGGCCGGACTGAATTTGCGCGGCTTCATCTCGTAAAGGGTGACCCGGCAGCCCGAACGGGCGGCCTGCCAGGCAGCTTCGCAACCGGCCAGGCCACCGCCGATCACGGTTATTTCATTGTCTGAGGTCAATTCAGTAAATTCCCGGATTATGTTTATATCTCAACTTTTTGAGTTTGGTTAATTTCCCGATAATAAAGGGGTTTTGGTGATTTTTTCGTGCCTGTGTTCCACAAGAAGCCAGAAGCCAGGAGTCAGAATCCAGGAGAAAAGCTTTAAAATCAGTCATTCCGGCT
>JARGFN010000085.1 GCA_029210665.1 Desulfobulbales bacterium | reverse complement strand
CGTAAATAGCGCAAGCACGGTTCTGAGAGGGGCCGGGGCCAACGGTGGGGACAAGATGGAAACAGCAGGCCACGTAGTAGCCGCGTGCGGCAAGGCGTTAATAAAAGACTTGCTGTCAATGCATTCATTGTTCTTATCGGAGAAACCGGTCTACTCGACAATTGTTGACCTACTTACCTGTTTGAGTAAGAATTATGAATTACGGCCGTCATGAAATAAACCGAATGCCTACCGGGTGGTGTTGATTTTATGGGAAAGATGGAAAAGCCGGCAGCCTGTGTTCTTAATGGCAAATGCCAGAACCGAAGAAGCAGAAGTTGAATATGGTGTCCCCGTAACCCGTGGTGTCTCCGTAACTCGCGATTTTTTCGATCAGGACTCCGGAGCGGACATCACGATATTCGGCCAGCAGTATCCTATTGAACGGCGACGGCTTGGCCGGAGGCAGGGTTAAAATTCTATCCAGGGCGATGACCGACTCGATATCCCCCCGAATGTTGATCGCCCCCAGTAGAAAATCAGGAGATCCAGGCACATAAGATATTTCACCAGGGACGATGATTTCCTTCACATGGTGGCCGTGGAAAGCAAAGAAGCCTCCGGCAAGGGAATAAATGACCAGTTTTGTCGTCTCCACATCCACATCGACAAATGATTCTTCTTGTCGAATTCTTTTGATCTCTCGGAGTATTCGCTCACTTTTAGGTTCTTCCGTCATCATTTCTTAACCCTTGTTAGCCCCGAGAACTGCCGGCCTCGACTTTATGCGTTACCACTACTGTTCGACAAAAATACAAACTTTCAATTTTGTTTATCCTCTTCCGCATCTTCCCGCAAGCCTTTTCTAACCAGCATATCGTTCTTGAAATTACGTCATGTTATGTCGTGGAACATCAACCGGCCCGCCCGGCTTAAACTCGATACCCCCTACCAGAACTCGACGCCGATGCCGTAGGTAGTGCCTTTTTCATGGTAGGTGGCGAGTTCGATCCCGTAGCCCCGGAAATAATAGATGTAGAGGGGCAGGTCGAAGAGCCGGAAGGTTGCTTCGTAGCGTTGGGATAGGTTGAATTTGCGGGAGCCGCTGCGCAGGGTGGCGCTGAACTTGATCTCCCGGGCCTCGATGTAGGGCAGGATGAGGACGGTGGAGAGTTTGGTCCGGATCCCGTCGTAGTCCTCGATCCGCGGCTGCTCGGCGACCGGTTCCCAGAAAATTTCGTCCTCGCGGTTATGGCGGAAGAGCTGCTTGTCCAGGAAATAGCGGCCCTCCACGGCGGCATAGAGATTACCGAAGAAGCCGTGCCGGTTTTGGGAGACGGCGAACTTCAGGGCCAGGGGGATGTAGTCCCAGCCCCGGCTCACGTAGTCGGCCGGGTTGTCGATGGTGCGGTATTCCTCGATGGTGTCGATTGTCTGGCCGTTCGATTCGTGGAAATAGCCGGTTTTGATCGACTGCAAATGAAAATGGGAGACCGGCGGCCGCTGGTATTCGTACATCAGCCCGGGGTTCTGGCGGCGGGAGATGATTGGCGAAGAATCCCGGGAGAACACGTAATAGTCGTATTTGCCGTTGTAGTTGAAGTAGAGCCGGGAGCGTTCGCCCAGCCAGGATTCGATCGGGCCGGTAAGGAGGGGGTACTTGATGGAGAGATAGAATTCGACGTGGTTCTCGGTGTCGTCGTCGTCACGGGCCAGGGCGAAGTAGGAGGGTTCGTTGCCGGTCAGCATGTGGACGGGGCCGCCGCCGTCCGACTCCGCCGTTTCGGGCGCGGTCTCCGCCGGTCGTTCCGCACTCCGGACCGGCGCGGGGACGGCAAGGGCCAACCCGGCCAGGATTATCAGGGTAATGGTCGATATTCTCGGCATCTCTTGGCTGTCCGGCCGGGTCCGGGCCCGGCTTCCTATTCAGGATTGAGTGGTTTACCGGTGCCGTTGCGGCGGCGCCGGTGCTGATTAAAGCATATCAGGATCTGGTCTCTTTAGCCATCCCGTGATTTTTGGCGATTTATTACTCTTTGGCGACTTTTGGCGACGTCATCTTATTTATCCGCCCCCAGACCTTGTGCCTCCAGAAATTCCTGGACCACCCTGGCAAACTGCCTTTTCTTCTGATCGACCTCAAAGTTGAGGCGGCGCATGGTTTCCTCGTCGAGGAGATTTTCGATCGGGGCGAGGGCCTCTTTGATTTCGGGGTAGCGGCTCAGGGTCTGCCGCCTGATCACCGGGGCGGCGAAATAGGGTGGAAAATATTTTCGGTCATCCTCCAGGAGGATCAGGTTGTAGCCCTCGATCCTGCTGTCGGTGGAGAAGGCGGTAATCAAGTCGACCTGCTCTTCCCGGCCCTTTGCCCGGTTATCCGGCCAGTTCCGTGAAACCCCAGAAAGGGAAGTCCAGGCGATAACGGGCGATTCGACCCGGGCTGTACTCGCGGCTCGCCACCAGCCAGAGCGCATTGAGCCGATCCGTATTCGGGAGTTCTTCATGAGGTTGTTGATCGGGCAGGAAGATCAGGGCATTGTCGGCGGTGTACTCGATATCGCCGGATTCCTTGAACATCCCCATGTGGGGGGTGCCGTCATAACGGCCGCCCTCCTGGCGGCTCAACTCGGAGATCACCAGGAAGGCGACCCGGGGTTCGTCGCGGATCGACTCCAGCTCGCGCAGCCAGGCATCTATCCCGGTGCGTCGTTCGGAAAAGTCCTTGAAGGGCAGTTTGTGGAGGCTGTCGATTACCACCACCGCATCGTCGCGGCCCGTTTCGTGGCGGAGAAAATCGATATGGCGCCGCATGATCTCCGGGGTCAGTTTGCGGTCGTTGACCACCCGGAAACAGTCGAGCAGCTCCCGGAAGCTCTCTCCGGCCGACTCGAAGCGCTGCCGTTCGTCTTCGTTCATTCCGCCCGCGGCGAATTTTTCGACCTCGATCCGGCTCAGCCGGGACAGGGTGCGCTGGTAGATCTTCTGGCGGCCCGCCGATGACGTTCAGTCAGTGAACCCCGCCCATGGCCCGGTCGAAACCTTCGAGTCCGGTCCGCATGGCCTGATAGCTCTCGGTTTTGCGGTGCTCGAGATCGGCCCGGAACAGTTCGTATTCCCGACCCGGCGGTCGGAATGGCGAATAGGCCCGGGATGAGTCGATCATCCGGGCCACCCCGGTCTTGAAAGCGGCGGGATCCTCCCGGGCCAGACCGGTGAGGTCGAAGCCGCGTTCGCGGGTGGCGGGCCACTGCAGCAGTCTCGCCTTGAAACCCAGGCGTTCGGCGAAGGCGCGGGCGGCACCCTCCGCCTCGGGGGAATGGCTCATGACCAGAAAAACCGTTTTTACATAGGTGAAGCGCTCGGGGTCGAGCGTTTCCAGATCGTCGCTGCCCGGCACCGCCACCCCCGGATAGCCCAGTTCCCGGAGACAGAGAAGGTTGGCCTCCCCCTCGGCGAGGAAAAGCGCCCCGTCCTCGCAGCGGTCGATGTCTTTCAGGTTGAAGATCTGCAGGCCGCCGGCCGCGAATCCGGCGTCGCCGAGCCAGAAATGGTCGTTGTCCCGTTCGGGCGCCCGGCAATGGGCGGCGTAGCAGAGGTCGTTCTCCCGGAAATAGGGATAGATCAGATAACGGCCGTTGAAACCGATCTTCAGTTCCCGCAAGATGTCGGGGCCGATGGTGCGCTCGGCGAAATATTGCCGGATCTCCGGGGTCAGGGTGGAGTGGAGACGGTCGATTTCCTGGTTGATCCCCTGGCCGGGCAGGTCCTTGGGCATCGGATGGGTGCGCCGTTCCGGGTCGTGGCCGGGAACCAGGGAGGGATCGAGTCCCAGCAGCCGGCCGAAATGGGGAGCGAAGCCGCCCGGCACGCAGCGGTTCAGGCAGCGGAAGTAACCGGTAAAGAAGTCCCGCTCATCCAGGGACACCAGGAGCCGGCCGGCCGGCCGCTCGCTGTCCGGTCCGCAGAAGGGGCAGGGGGCCTTGAGCAGGGTGCCCTCAAGGACGCCGTCCGGCAATTGGTTCCGATAAAATGCGGTCAACTCTTCATGGCGCGCCATATTCGGCCTCCCGGAATTAACAAAATCCTGTTGTTTCTCAAATGCCACCGTGACCGGGTGCGAAAATGGATTCCATGAACCCGGCTTGGTTTCCGCAGGTTATCACAAAGATTATCGTTCAGCCAGAAAACACTGCGGGATATCTTTTCAGGGAAAGGGTGACTGTTACCCCGCCGCGCCAATCGGGCGGGCCGGGTCGATCCGGTCCGTTCCGGCCCGGAACTTTTTTATCCGTTAAAAAAATGGCCGTAATCTTCGGGAACGGTTATTTTATCGGCTACCGATAATTTTACCGAAGGGAAAATGCTTGCTTCATTTTAACCGTATTCCGGCGCTGAAATGCGGAATCAGCCTCTTATTTATCATTGTTTATCTGGCCGTCGGGGCGGCTCTCTGCCGGGGCGATACCGCAGGACGGAATTACGGCAGTGAAAGTCCGCCGTTCTGGTATCCCCTGACATCATTTGAGCGGGAAACCCTGGCCATGGCCGACCAGGCTCGGCGGGGCGAGCGGCCGGCCCTGCTGCGGATCGCCCTGATGGGGGCCGGGGTGAGGGACGAGAAGACCTTTCAGGGCTATTCCCGGAAAATCACGGCTTTTCTGGACAGGGTCGAACCGGAACTGGCCAGGATCGGACCCCCCCGGGAACGGGGCCGGCTCCTCCATGAAAAGATGCACAGCCACCTGCTGTTGCCGGCCAGCCGGAGCGGGCAGCCTTACGGCTATAGTCTCGATCAGAGTAGTCTCGCGGTATTGCTCGACACCGGGCGCTTCAACTGCACCAGTTCGGCCCTGCTGTACCTTATTCTGGCCGGATTTTTCGACCTGGAGGTCCGGGGCGTGGTGGTGCCGAATCATGTTTTCGTCGAACTGAGAACCGGCAATGGCGGCGCGGTCGATATCGAAACCACCGCCAGCGATGGCTTCGCCAGGATCCATGACCGGGAGTTCTACCGGCGCCAGGCCGAAGATTGGGCGGCCTGGCGCGGCCTGCAGCCGGTCACCTACCGGGATTATCAGCAACGTGAATTCATTACCCCGCTTGAGTTGGCCGCCATGAACATGGATGATCAGCATGTCCGCCAGGGTAGTATGGATGCGGATGATCGCCTGCGCCTTAAGGAAGCCCAGTCCCTGCTCATGGTTGCCGACAGGAAGAACCAGCTGCAACGGTTGGGTCTTTACAATAATGAATACAACCGGTTGAGCGGTCGGGGCGATTATGCGACTCTGGTCAGGATGTTCACCGTGATCGGTCCGGTTCTTGACGAGATCGGCGCGCGGTGGCGGGAAGATCCCGCGGTGGCCGAGATCTTGAGCTGGCTCTACTACCAGCAGGCCAATGCCGTATATCGAGCCGGCGATCTCACCGCGGTTCCGGCCCTGATGGATAAGTCCCTCGATCTGCACAGGCGCGGGGCCAACCGGGAAGATCGGCGGGTCCGGGACAACAACCTGAACCTCCTGGCCGAATTGGTTAAGCGGTTTCTGGATAAGGCCCTTTTCGCCGAGGCGTTAAGCTTCTGTGACGGTTACCGCAAGCATTTTCACGACGAAGCCCGGTTGGTCGAAATATATCGAATGATCTACAGCCACTGGGGTGATTATCACTGGCAGCGCGGGGAGTGGGATGAGGCCCTGGCGGTGTTCGCCGAGGAGTTGACCCGGATTCCCCCGACGGAACAGGAGGAGGCCGAGCAGTTGCGCAATCGGATAACCAGCGGTTATCTTAATCGCGGGACTTCGGCCCTGCGGAAGAAAGAGTGGCGGCAGGCGCTCGACTTTTATCTGGAGGGATTAAGCTGGACCTCGGTAAACAGTCCGGCCCGGGTCCCGGAATTTCGGCATTATCTCGCGATATCCTACCAGGGCCGGGCGATTTCCCATTTTAAGCGGCAGAACTGGGCGGCGGCGGCTGACGATTTCGCCAGACAGCTTGATTGGGCCGATGATCCGGCCCTGCGCGCTACCGGTGACGATAATTTAAAAGCGGTATTCAGCAACTGGAAGAACGACTATATCCGGAATGGGGACCTGGCCGGCGCGGAGAACGTGCTGCGGCAATGTATCGAGCGGTTCCCCGGCATCGATTCATGCCGGGAACAACTGGCCGAGCTTTTTAAATTTCAGCGGATGTAAATGCCGAACCGGATCGCCGGCAAATAAGCGGATTCGAGAAAAAAAGGGCGCTGGTCAGCGGTCCAGCGCCCTGTCGGATCGTCATTTGTGCCGTGCAAAGCTCAGACGGTCAGATCGTCCCGGACCACCTTACGAGGACCGCCGTGTCCGGCCGAACTCCAGTCGCGGATCGGGGCGACCCTGTCCATGTCGGCCCGGCGGCCGGTGCGGGTCAGGCGGTCGTGGATCGACTGCCAGATGCAGGGCACGTCTTTATTGATTTCGCACTCGCCGTTCTGGGAGCCGCCGCAGGGGCCGTTCATCAAACTCTTGGCGCAGCGGGCCACGGGGCAGAGGCCGCCGGTGAGGTGGAGGACGCAGTTGCCGCAGCCGGCGCACTGTTCGGTCCAGACCCCCTGCTCGGCCGAGCCGCCCATGCAGCCGGTATTGACCCCGGGATAGACGATATCGTCGGGCCGCAGGTTGGCGATGAAGTTGACCCCCACCCCGCAGGCCATCGAGACGATGGCGTCGTACCGGCCGGCCCACTGGTCGATGGCCTCGATATATTCCCGGTCGCACTGGCGGACCATGGTGGCCTCGATGGTTTCGAGCGTCCGGCCCTCTTTTCTGGCGCCGAGCCTGAGCAGGGAGGCGAGAATCTCCACCTCGCGCTCGCCGCCGGCCGAACAGACCGATACGCAACCGCGGCAGCCGAGGACCAGGACGCGCTTGGCATCGGCAACCATCTCCACTATTTCGTCAACGGGTTTACGTTCCGCTATGATCATTTTTTCTTGCCTCCCTTCCTGGCAGGTTTTTTGACCGCCACCTTCTTCTTCGGCGTTTTTATAGCCGTTTTTTCCTCATCCCTGAAGGGGCTTGGGCCGAAGCCCATTACCCTTTCGTTCATGGTCACGGCGGCGTCGATAAATTCGGGATGAAAGCCCCTTTCCAGGTGGAACATCTCGATTCTTTCCTCTTCCACCCCGAGTTCGGCCAGGGCCTTCTTGACCGCCAGAACCCGATGGGCGGCGCGCCGGCTGCCGCTGACGTTATGGCACTTATCCGCGGGGCAGCCGACGACGCAGACCCCGTCGGCCCCGTCTTCGAAGGCCTTCAGCAGGGTGCTGACCCGGAGCTTGCCGGAGCAGGGCAGCCGGTTGATGGCGACGCCGGCCGGCAGGCCGTCCTCTTTCAGGCCGGCGGCTCCCTCGGCAATGGCCTGCTGGGAGGTGTAATGGCAGCAGAATATCTGTATATCGGGAGTAAAGCTCATCTGTCTCTCCAATTAGTTTCCGGTTCCACAGGCGACAATCAGCCGTTCGTCCTCGGATTCGTTCATCTTGATGGTCTGGACCGGGCATTCGGCCGGGCAGATCCCGCAGCCCCGGCAGGTGCGGGGATCGATCACCGCCACGCCCTGGTCGTCGATCTGGGGGATTTCCCAGGGACAGACCCGGACGCAGGTCAGACAGGCGACGCATTTATCGCGCTCCACCCAGGCGACCTTGCCCTTGTCGATCAGATCCTGTTCGCTGACGTAGCCCTGATCGAGGGCCATTTCCCGCACCGCGCCCATGATGTCGGCAAAGCGCACATCCTGGGGGCAGACGAAGATGCAGCTGCGGCATTTGGAGCAGTGCCAGATCACCTCGGAAGCGAGCAGCTTGTCCTTCAAGCCCATTCGGATCATATGAATGATCTTGCGGGGATCGAAGTCGGGGATCGCCTGGCTGACCGGGCAGATCCCGCTGCAGGCCCCACAGGAAAAGCAGCTGTTGAGGTGCTCGCCGCCCGGCAGGGCGGTGACCTCGGCGCTGAAAGAAGCGTTGATCTCCTTGCTGGTTATTCCCATAAAAAACCTCATGAAAAAAGTTGAAAATTTATATCTTATAAAAAATAAGGCCGTCAAGGCGGCCGTTTTATCGAAAAAAGAGGCGGTAATACAGCGGGGTAAGCGAAAATTCTACCCAATGGGCCGGCCTTTGTCAACCGAATGCACAACCGGACGACAGCGCAAGCCGGCTGCGCTCAGACCAGAAACCGGAACTCGCCCTTACCGAGCAGATCCTGAAGATGGAGGACCCCGGCCAGGGCGCCATCCTTATCGTGAACCGGCAGGATGGTGATCTCGTAACGCTGCATGATGCTCAGGGCGTCGGCGGCCAACAGGTCGGCGGAGATGGTTTTGGGATCGCCGGTCATCACCTCGGTAAGCGCGGCGCCGGCAAGATTTTCCCCGCGGGATACCAGGCGCCGGATGTCGCCGTCGGTAATGATGCCTTTCAGTTCCTCGCCGCTCATCACCATGATCGCGCCGAGGTTCATCTCGTTCATGACGGTTACCGCTTCGGCCAGGGTTTGGTCCATGGACACCCGGGGGATTTCCGCGCCGCTTAACATTACTTCCGAAACCTTGACCTTAAGTCGTTCGCCGAGGCTGCCGCCCGGGTGATTGCGGCGGAAATCGCTGGCCTTGAACTGCTTGCAGTTCAGGAGAACCACCGCCAGGGCGTCGCCCATCGCCAGGGCGGCGGTGGTGCTGGCGGTCGGCGCCAGCCCCAGGGGGCAGGCCTCCCGGGGTACCGCAACCCCGAGGATCGCGTCGCCGTGCCGGGCCAGGCTGGAATCGATTCGGCCGGTCATGGCGATGATTCCCACCCCTCTCTTTTTCAGGCTGGGCAGGAGCAGGTTCAACTCACTGGTTTCGCCGCTGTAGGAAATAGCCAGAACCACGTCCCGTTCGTCGACCAGGCCGAGATCGCCGTGCATGGCCTCGACCGGATGGAGGAAGAACGAGGAGGTGCCGGTGCTGTTCAAGGTGGCGGCGATCTTCTGGCCGATTATTCCCGATTTGCCGATCCCGGTAATGATCAGGCGGCCCGGGCAGGCGAGAATCATCTCGACG
This sequence comes from Desulfobulbales bacterium, assembly GCA_029210665.1. Classification (GTDB taxonomy): domain Bacteria; phylum Desulfobacterota; class Desulfobulbia; order Desulfobulbales; family JAGXFP01; genus JAGXFP01. The sequence goes on along the minus strand of JARGFN010000085.1, from coordinate 1,347 downwards.
GCCCGGTTGAAATCATCGTTCAGCTGATCGATGATGGCGCTGATGCCTTCCGCCTCGATTTTGAGGACTTCCTTGGCCTGATCTATATACATGGGATCTTTCCGCTCAGCATTTGGAGCCCAGGAACAGTTTGTGGAATTCCTTGTCGGGGGGGATCGGGTAGTCGCCGTTGAAGCAGGCCAGGCAGAAGTTGTCGGCGCTGTTGCCGGTCGCTTCGACTAGCCCCTCGACGCTCAGGTAATGGAGACTGTCGAGACCGAGATGATCGCGGATCTCGTCGATGGTCTTGGCGTTGGCGATCAGTTCCTCGCCGGAGGGGAAATCGATCCCGTAATAGCAGGGGTTTCGGGTCGGCGGGCAGCTGATCATCATGTGGATTTCCTTGACGCCGACGTCGCGCAGGGAGCGGACCCGGCTCCGGCCCGTGGTGCCGCGGATGATCGAATCCTCGATGATGATCACCCGTTTGCCCTCCAGGAAGGTGCGAATCGGATTGAGCTTGACCCGGACCGAAAAGTCGCGCATCGACTGGGTCGGCTGGATGAAGGTCCGACCCACGTAATGGTTGCGGATCACCCCCATTTCAAGGGGAATGCCGGAGGCCTGGGAGTAGCCGATGGCGGCGTAGTTGCCCGAATCGGGAAAGGGCATGACGAAATCGGCGTCGACCTTGCATTCCCGGGCCAGGATCTCGCCCATCCGCTTGCGGCTCTGGTAGACGTTGAAGCCGAAGATGTCGCTGTCCGGCCGGGCGAAGTAGACGTGCTCGAAGATGCAGCAGCTCTGGCGGGTGGCCTTGTCAATATAATGGGAACTCAGGCCGTTTTCATCGATGATCAGAATTTCGCCGGGTTCGATATCCCGGACGTAGGCGGCCTCGATCAGGTCCAGGGCGCAGGTCTCGGAGGCGACCACGTAGGAGCCGTTGTTGAGCTTGCCCAGGCAGAGGGGCCGGAAGCCGTTGGGGTCGCGGACCGCCACCAGCTTTTTCCGGGTCATCAGGAGCATCGAATAGGCGCCCTTGATCTTGTTGGCGGTCTTGAGGATCGCCTCGGCAAAGTCGAGGTGGGAGTGACGGGCCATCAGGTGGACCACCACCTCGCTGTCCATGGTCGATTGAAAAATCGAGCCCTCTTTTTCCAGCTCTTCCCGGAGCGCCCGGATGTTGACGAGATTGCCGTTATGGGCCACGGAAAGGGTGCAGCCGAGGTGGGTGGCGGTAAAGGGCTGGGCGTTGACCACATTCGATTCGCCGGTGGTCGAATAACGGACGTGGCCGATGCTGAGATGACCGGTAAGGGACTGGAGGATTTCCTCGCTGAACACTTCGGGGACCAAGCCCATGCC
>JARGFN010000084.1:8441-10517 GCA_029210665.1 Desulfobulbales bacterium | reverse complement strand
ATCTCCACCTTTTACGTCAAGGACAATGAGCTTAGGCATAATGCCAATCTCAGAATCGTCGCCGACAATATCGAGGACCTGCAGTTTGAGTTTCTGGAGGATACCGACGATGATGGCGATCTCGGTGACCAGAGCTGGTCCGCCACTTTCGGCGATCCGAATCTGGTTGGGGCGATCCGGGTCTGGGTTTTGGCGATGAGCGAGGTGGTCAATGACTATACCAATAACGAGACCTACAATTATGCGGGCAACCCCGCCTACGAACCCAATGACAACCGTTACCGTTATCTGGCCTCCGCGACGGTAACTCTTCGTAATTAGGGGCCGTAAAGAAATAACCGTTACATTTATGGCCGTTTGGGTACGGCCCCTTATGCCGTTTACATCCTTACAAATGTGGCAGTTATATTTGAACGACGGCTTAAATCAATTTAGGGCGAGGATCAGGATATGGGCAGTCTGATTTTGAAAAGGGAAAGGGGTTTTACCATTCTGGAAGTGGTCTTTGCCGCCGCCATTCTGGGCATCGGCATTCTGGGCTACACGAAGATCAAGGCTTCCAGCCGTTACAGTCAGGTCTATTCCAAACAGCTGTCCCAGGCCGTGCTGCTGTCGGGATCCCAGATGGAGGATTTTCTCCGGCGCGGTTACAACCACACCATGCTGTCGGGCCTGGACGGCGAGGCGAAGACCCATCTCTACGGCGAACTCGGCGGGGTTCTGTCGATCGGCGATTTCAGTTTTACCGATGCCTCCTGGACCGTCAGGCAGAATACTCCGAGCCAATTGACCAAGCTGATCAAGTTTACCGGTAAGTGGAACAGTTCCAGGGAAATAGAACTTACTCAGGTGCAGGTGCAATGAAAGAGAGAACTGATTTTCTGAAGATTAGCGACAATCAGCGCGGCATCGCCCTGATCTCAGCCCTGCTGCTCCTGCTGGTGGTCTCCCTGATGGCGGTTGGGGTCAGCATGGACACCTCGATGGATATCCGCATTGCCGGTTACCAGAAGTTCAAGACCCGCTCCTTCGGATTTGCCGAGTCGGGGATGCTGGCCGCCACCGATATTCTGGAGGACAACATCGACGCGGCCGGTTGGGACGCTTCGGGGGGCGATCTTGGCTACCCGAATCTCAGCGATCTGTACAGCGGCTCGATAATGGTCAAACAGAGTCACGGCAACTTTTACATGGATGAAAACAGCGGTTGTCCCCCGGAACAGGTTTTGGAAATGAGGGGCGATATTGAGGCTGATGTAGTCGTCCAGCGGCTGGTGGCCAAGCAGGCACGTGGCGGCGCCATCCAGATGGCGGCCGGCTATGCCGGCCTTGGCAAGGGGGCGGCCGGCGGCGGCACCCATCGGCTCTATAACCTGGAGGCCGCCGGCCGCGATGCCGCCGAAACCCGGACCGATCTGGCCGTTCACTTTCGCCATGTGACCAAGTAATGGACAAGTTAAGCCGTGAGAGAGGAGATCAGATGAAATTCCGGATCAGAACCCTAGCCTTTAAGGCCCTCAGCGTTGTGTTCCTGCTGGGCGCGGTTGTCCTGGCCCGCGTGCCGGAAACTTTCGCCCTCGGCGAGACCATGAACGACTATGCCAAGGTGCCGGCCTTCCTGGAAAGCGGCATTCCGCCGAACCTGCTGCTGGTCATCGACAACTCCGCCAGTATGTATGACCAGGCCTATGTCAATCCGGAAAACAATAATTACTGCTTTGTCCAGGACCGGGTCGACTATGACGGAGACGGCGAATATACCAGCGTTAATGAAGATGTTGATCTTGACGGGGTTTTAGATACCGAAGATACCAACGGCGACGGTACTTTGAACACCGAGGACCTGAACGGTAATAATCGCCTTGACGACGAGGATAAGTGGGTGGAGTATCAGCAGGATGTCGGTTGGGCCGATTATACTTATTTTATCAACTGGCTCAATAACGGCCAGCTGGATGACGAAGATCTCGACAATGACGGTTATATAACCACCGAGGATATTAATGACAACGGCGTCCTGGATAGTGAGGATTATTTTTATAAGGACGATCCGGTATACGGGGCGACTTGGTATAA
>JARGFN010000084.1:0-8341 GCA_029210665.1 Desulfobulbales bacterium | reverse complement strand
ACGGCTCCCTGGACTATTCCGAAGATCAGAATAAAAACGGTGTTCTCGATGACGAGGATACGACCGGCCTTAATGGTGGTTGGGACAATAATGGTGTATTAAACAAAGAGGATTTAGATAATGATAACGAGATCGATACCGAGGACCTGAACGGCGACGGCATCATCCAGAGCGAGGATACGACCGGGATTTATCCCTCCTGGGACAATAATGGTGTGCGGGACAGCGAAGACCTGATATCGTATACCGGTTATCCCGGCTGGTATGACAACGGCACGTTGGACAAGGAAGATGCTGACGGTGACGGTATCCTCGATACCGAGGACCTGAACGGCAATAATAAGCTCGATACTGTCCAGGACCGGATCAACTACGACGGCAGCGAGGATTACGCCGGGTATTTTGACACCGATCCAACCAAACGTTACAAGTATAACGTCTCCACCGGGCAGTTCGAAAAGGTTGATCTGGCCGACGCCCTGGCCTATTGCACCGGGGCGACCGGGACGCAATATCTCAGCGCCACCAACGGCTTCTGTCTGACCATTGACGAGACCCTTAACGAGGATCTTAACAAGAACGGCGAGCTGGATGGCGGCGAGGATACCGACGGTGACGGGGTTCTCGACCTGCCGATCGTCAACGCCTTCGCCGCCCAGGGCAGTCTGCTCAACTGGCTGACCTCCTCCAAGTTCGATATCGAGAAGAAGATCCTTACCGGCGGCAAGTATGACGCGACCAACAGCCAGCTAGTCCTGGAGGGCCGCGGCTGCCTGGAGGAACTGTTCGTCAAGAAGGTTTCGATTCAGAAGGTTTCCGACGGCGCCACCTATTTCGCCACTTTCGGGATCAGGCCGCCGACCGAGGCCGAAAAGACGGGCGATGCAACCTATAACGGCTCGATCAGCAACACCCGGATCCAGATCTACGAGGTAACCAGCGGCGGCATGGACATGATCGCCTGCGAGGCCGCCATCGATTCCTATGAGACCGGCAACCTCGGGTCGATCAAGACCGAAACCGAGCAGTGCCTGCAAGGCTCGAGCGTGACTATTTCCGATTCCCAGGTCGCCTTCAACCATATCATGCAGGAGTGCTGGTATATCAACAAGTTCGGTGATTTTTCCAATGTAGATCAGGCCGTCGCTGAAATGAAGGCGGACTGCGAGAACGTCTATAATGTCAAGCTGATGCCGCCGAGCTATTCCTGGGTACAGCCCGACGCCAGTTATGTGGCCCCGGAGACCCTGGATGTCAACGATATCTGTTACGGCGACTACGATGAAGCCGACGGCGAGGCCACCCTCAATTACTGGGGCATCGGCAATGTCGGCAAGTGCTGGGAGGCCGACTATACCGCGCCGTACATTGACCAAACATGCAGCATTGAAATGCCGAACACCAAGGAGACCGCGGTGCTTAACGCGGCCGGCAGCAATTACCATTACTGCGACGGCTCGTACTGGATCGAGTGTCAGGGCCACTATAGCCTCGGCACCGACAAATGCACCCCGGGTAACCGCTGGGCCACCGAGCAGGGCCTCGACCCGGATTACAACGCGGCGATACCGTCTGCGGCCGGCTGGACCGATGACGGCGATCCGGACCCGGGCGATGCCAACGGCTTCGATGCCAGCGAGCACTGCATCGAAGCCTCGTTGCGGCAATACTGCAGCAACGTCGATGTGCCCTCCATCGTCGATCCCTCCGGCTCCCTCTCCACTTCGGGGACGGCCTGGATCCTGCCCGCCGTGTTGGTCGCCGGCGCGGTCGAATCCCAGCTCGGCGCGCCGCTGCCGCTCGGCGCTACCGCCGAGAACGCCATGCCGGGCCGGATCGAGCAGGCTTCCCAGCCGGTGGGGCTGATCCATGAATATCAGTATAATCTGCGGATCGGGGCGATGGAATTCCATGGCGGCACCGCTTCGGAATGCGCGCCGATCCAGGAAACGACCACCGGCAACTATGTCGCCAACCTCTACGACTGTCTGGTCGACAAGGACGGGGCCATAACCGCGGCGTCGGCAGCGGACGCGACCAGAAAGGACGGCGGCCGGATCATCACCTATATCGGGCAGGGCGATGAGCATATCGCGAAGCTGGTTGACGATATCAACGACATCGAGGCGACCACCTGGACCCCCACCGTCGAGGCGCTCTATAACGCCCTGGGCTATTTTACCCAGAATGATCGGGACGATGCCGATCCCGGCAACGACCTCCGGCTTAATAGTGACGATTTCATCTGGGACCACGATCATGCCGCTTACTCCGCCTGGGCCAACGCAACGACCTATGCGGCCGGGGATACGGTCAGGCATACCAATAGCAGCGGAGTGACCAAGCTCTACTTTACCCTGACCGACGGCACGGCCGACTCGACCGGCGGTCCGGAGGCGGATGTCGGAGTCGATTGGCAGTCCTACGACCCGGTAACCACCGCCTGCCAGACTAACAATATCCTCCTGATCTCCGACGGGGCCTCCACCGCCGATATGCATGGCGAGGTGATGACTTTCCTGGCCTCCAATAACGACGCCCAGGACGGGGACACCTGGAAATCGGGAGTCAAGGAAACGACCAGTTACGAGTGCATGGCCGAGGACGGTTTCGACACAGGTACTGACTACGATCATTCCCTGTACGGCAATACCGGCCTGGACGATATTATCGCCTATGGCGGCGGCACGGCCGAAGCTATCTACCCGAACGGCTATGAGACCATCGACGGCGACTTCAAGAAGAGCATCGATTTTCATATCGTGATGGCCGGCGATAGACCGGAGGCGGCGACAGATCTGGAGTGCGAGGTTGAAAATCTGCTGGACGAGGCGGTGCGTAACGGCGCCAATCTTTATGACAGCGTCAACCTTTCGGTCCTGGAATCCGTTCTGCGTAACGCCTTCGTAGGGATCGCCGGCGAAGCGGCCTCCGGGGCGGCCGCCTCGGTCATCTCCCACTCCCGAAGCGGCGACGGCGCCATTTACCAGGCGATCTTCTACCCGAAACAGCTCGACGGTTTCCTTAACGAAGTGGTCTGGACCGGCGATATCCACTCCCTGTGGCTGGACGACCACGGCAATATCCGCGAGGATTGTGGGGCCACCTGCGCTGACGATCCCGACGGCATCCTTGATCCCGGGGTCGACCCGGTCATTGAGTTCTACTCCGATCCGGTCACCGGTTCGGCCCGGGCCCGGCGCTACACCGACAGTGGCGACCTTTACGAGGAAGGCATTCTCCTCCGGGAGCTGAAATATATCTGGAGCGCCGGCCAGCGGCTGGCGGGCGTTACTGCGCCGGCCACCCAGCGGAGCTATGCCTCACCCCTGGCGCAAAGATATATCTTCACCACCATTGACGGTACCAACATGGTCGATTTTACCCCCTCCGCCTTGAAGACGGCAACCGATGCCCCCGAATATCTGGCCTACCTCAATGCCGCCGACGAGGCGGAGGCGGACGATATAGTCAGCTATATCAGGGGCGACGATACTCCCACCGCCAGCTCCCCCGCCAAGGTATTTCGCCCACGGTTGATCGACTGGGACGGCGACGGCTCCACCGAGATCTACAAGCTCGGCGATGTCATTCACTCCACCCCGACCCTGGTCTCCACCCCGGCCGAGAATTACGACGTGATCTACGGGGACGAGTCCTATCAACTGTTCCGCGGGATGTACCGGAACCGGCGGGCGGTGGTCTATGCCGGCGGCAACGACGGCGGCCTGCACGCCTTCAATGCCGGCCATTATGACCGCGGTTTGAATAAGTTCGAAAAGGGTCCGGCCGGTGAGACCGAATACGAGCTCGGTGCCGAGATGTGGATGTACATCCCCAGCAGCGCCCTGCCCCATCTCAAGTGGCTGACCGACCCGGATTACAACCATGTCTATTATACCGATCTGAAGCCCTATGTCTTCGACGCCAAGATCTTCGACCCCACCGACCCCAACCATCCGGGCGGCTGGGGCACGGTTCTGGTCGGCGGCATGCGCTACGGCGGCGGCGAGATGGGCATAGACATCAACGGCGACGGTAATGTCGATGAGGAGGACCTTGACGGTGACGGGCGTCTTGATGTCGCCGAGGATGCCAATGGCAATGGTTCGCTCGATGCCGGAGAGGATATTGATGGTGACGGTCACCTCGACGTCGCCGAGGATGTCGACGGGGACGGTGTTCTTGATACTGGTGAGACCATCCGCTCCTTGTATTTCGCCCTGGACATCACCGATCCGGAGATCCCGCCGGTCCTGCTCGGCGAGTTCGGCCATCCGGACCTCGGTTATTCCCTGGCCTCGCCCACCGCGATCCCCCTGCTGCGTTGCGATAAACACGCCGGGGGCTGTTCCGGCAGCTGGCCGATGGACTGGTATCTGGCCATAGGTTCCGGACCCAACGGCTCGACCCCCCAGCAGGCGATGCGCGGCCGGAGCGATCGGTCGGCGCAGCTCTTCGTCCTGAAACTGGGCGGCACGAATGATACCGGTGGGCTGCCCTACGCCTCAAGCGGGAGCGGCCCGGCGGTTATCAAAACGGATGTGTTGAGCATTGCCAGGCAGCTGCCGATTCCTGCCGGCTTCGCCAATTCCTTCTTCTCGGACCTGATTACCGTCGATTACGACTTCTCCTACCAGGCCGACGCCTTGTACTTTGGGTCGGTTTCGGAAGCGCCGTCGGGCATGGCCGGCGACGACCACAACCAGCACCGGGGCGGCTTGCATCGTCTGGTAATCGATAACGGCAGTAATGATGTCCTGGATTCCGCCACCTGGACCCTTAACACCATGATCGACACCGATCAGCCGGTGACCGCCGCCCCGTCCGTGGCCGCGGACGGCTCCCGGGCCTGGCTCTATTTCGGCACCGGCCGTTTTCTGGACGCCGCTTACGACAAGAGGATGATCACCCGCCAGTCCTTCTACGGGCTGAAGGAGATCTATAACAGTGATAATGAAATGCAGCTTGGTTCGGAATATGGTGTTGGCGCCACCCCGGCCGCCAATCTGGTTGACGTAACCGATATAGAGGTGATAAATAACACCGGCACCTTGAGCGCTTTTCCGGTTGCCAGCGACGGGACAACCTTGACGACCCTCCTCTCCAGTTCTTTTACCGAGTTGAATTCCGAAATCGGTGCAAAGGACGCGGGGCTTGACAGGTATAACGGTTGGAAGATCAATTACGGCGCTACCGGCACGCCTCTGCAAGGCGAGCGAACCATCGGTCAGGCCGCCATCCTCGGCGATATTGTCACTTTTACCTCCTATGTGCCCTCGGTCGATAAATGTCAACCGGAAGGGGACAGCTACCTCTGGGCCCCCTATTACCGGACCGGGACCAGCTATTATCGATCGGTTATCGGCACCAGGCTCGACGACGGCAATACCGTGATGTTGAGGAAGGTCGGGATCGGTAAGGGACTTGCCACCACGCCCAATGTCCATACCGGGGCCGCGGAGGGTTCCAAGGCCTTCATCCAGACCAGTACCGGCGCCATTGTCGGCATCGAACAGGCGAACCCCGGGGTTACCAAGAGCGGGGTGATCTCCTGGCGAGAATTAAACAACGGCACCTGCCAATAAATCTATAAAGCGAGAGGGCAGGGCGTGGCGGCTTGATTATTCACTTCGTGGATCTTGCCTGCCGAACCTTGTTCATCTTTTATCGCTTCCGAGGAAAAGAATATCATGCTAAAAGAATTTACCCACCAAGGCTGCGGCGAATCAGGTTTTACCCTGATTGAGCTAATGATTGTGGTCGCCATCGTGGCGATCCTGGCCTCGGTTAGCATCCCGGCCTATTTCAATCATCTCAGCCGCAGCCGCCAGTCCAACGCGATCAACGAACTGATGCAGATCAGGGCGGCCCAGGAGATGTATTTTGCCGAGAACGGCGGTTTTGCAGGTAACATCGGGTTATTGCGGTTTTACACCGGGGCCGGCACCGCGCCCGGCGCCTACTACTCCGATAGATATTACCGCTATGAGCTCATCGATAGCGCCGACGCCGACACACAGATAGACACGATCCAGGCCCTGGGGGATCTTAACATGGATGGCACACCCAGCGACAAATGGCACCTGACGATTGACGATCCGGCTGCCAAACCCCGGTCGCTGGGCAGCAATGAAGGGTTTGGCTGGTCGTCTCTGGGCGCTCTTTTCCAATAAGCGTCCTATGAGCTATCTGAATAACGCCACATACCTTTTCGACCTGCTGGTCCGGGAGGGGCTGATCTCGGAAGAGCAGAAGGAGATGCTCGCCCGGAAGGTTCCCCTCCAGTGCCAGCTCCTGCTCCGCGAGCGGCGCAAGAAGAGCGGTTCGTCCGTCCGGGTCCGGGAGCCGGACCTGGTCGAGGTCATCGTCTCCCTTCACCTCGAGATCCCCGGCGACAAGCATCATCCCCTGACCGAGGAGATGATCATGCGGGCCGTGGCCAGGGACCACGGCCTGCCCTTCAAGAAGCTCGATCCCCTGGACCTTGACCTGGAGTTAGTCACCAGGACCATTCCCAAGAATTACGCGGTCAAGCATCTGATGATCCCCTTCGCCTTGAAAAACGGGGTCCATGAGGTCGCCATGTACGATCCGGTCAAGCTCGAGGTCCTGGACGAGATCGAGCGGGCCAATCAGATCACCATCAAGCCCTATATCAGCACCCGAAGCGACATCGGTCGGATGCTGGCCGAGTTTTTCGGCTTCCAGAGTTCCATCTCGGCGGCCGAGATCCATCTGGCCAAGCCGCTGGTCGATCTCGGCAACCTCGAGCAGTACGTCAAGATCAACCGGGCCGGCGAGATTGTCTCTTCCGACCATCATATTACCGCCGCGGTCGATCATTTCTTCACCTACGCCTTCGATCAGCGGGCCAGCGACATCCATATCGAGCCGAAGCGGGAAAAAAGTTTGATCCGGCTGCGGATCGACGGGGTGCTCCATACCATTTACAGTCTGCCGATGGCGGTCCACTCGGCCATCGTCTCCCGGATAAAGACCCTGTCCCGGATGAACATCGCCGAGCGGCGGCGGCCCCAGGACGGCCGGATCAAGGTGGACCATGAGGACCACGAGGCCGAGATCCGGGTCTCGACCGTGCCGGTGGCCTTCGGCGAAAAGGTGGTGATGCGGATTCTCGATTCGGCGGTGATGTTCCAGGATGTCGAGAATCTGGGGTTCAGCGCCCGCGATCTCGAAATCTACCGGGGCTTCATGAAGAGCCCTCACGGCATCGTCCTGGTCACCGGCCCGACCGGCAGCGGTAAATCGACCACCCTCTATTCGACCCTCAAGCAGATTTCCACTTCCGAAAACAATGTGGTTACCGTCGAAGAGCCGATCGAGATGATCCACGAGGAGTTCAACCAGATCGCGGTCCAGTCCCAGATCGACGTGACCTTTTCGACCATCCTCCGCAATGTCCTTCGCCAGGACCCCGACATTATCATGATCGGCGAGATCCGCGATCTGGATACGGCGGTCAACGCGATCCAGGCCGCCCTGACCGGCCATCTGGTTTTTTCGACCTTGCACACCAACGACGCGGTCTCCTCGATCAGCCGGCTGGTCGATCTCGGCGCCCAGCCCTTCCTGATCGGCTCGACCCTGCTCGGCGCCATGGCCCAGCGGCTGGTGCGGAACATCTGTCCGGACTGCCGGGAGAAGGTCAGGGTGGATGCCGCCCTCTTGCGCAATTTCGGCTTTCCGGCCGAGGGCGACGGCAAGATCGAGCTGCAGGCCGGCAAGGGCTGCCGGCAATGCCGCCACACCGGCTTCCTGGGGCGGTCCGGGATTTTCGAGATATTCCCGGTCTCCGATGCGATCAATCGGATGATCTGCGCGGGGGTTTCCGAAGCGGAAATCCGCGATCAGGCGATCAAGGAAGGGATGACCACCCTTAAAGAGGATGCCTGGCGCAAGGTTAAAAAAGGCATCACCACCTACGAGGAGGCGGCCCGGGTCACCGGGTAAGCGCTTACAGTCCACCATATCTTGCGGCGATCGGTCCGGCTCACGTACTGGAGTACGCATCGCCGTCCCGCTTGCCGCAATCTGCACCACCCTGTAATCGCTTACCGGATGGGAGAACGGCCGAGCCCGGGTCACCGGCTGATCGCTTACCGGATGAGAGAACGGCCGAGTCCGGGGTCTCATTCCGTGATCGGTTACGATCCTGGTTGTCCCGGGGCACTCTCTCTTTGCCAAAAATCGCGATACTGGTTATAGTAAAAAACAAGCAGTTGACGGCATCCCTTGCTTTCGTCTGAAAGGCAGGGGTTTTTTGTTAGCGATCACAGTCCACCACATCTTGCGGCGATCGGCCCGGCTCACGTACAAA
>JARGFN010000280.1 GCA_029210665.1 Desulfobulbales bacterium | reverse complement strand
AAGGTTCAAGATTAAGGACTTAAGGACAGACTCGATTAGGCAAGTCTGATATAAGGAATAAAATATTCAATGAACAATCCGGATGAAAAGAAGAAATTTGTCAGGGAGAAATTCGCCTCGATTAGCTCCGATTACGATTTTCTTAACTCCCTGCTGAGTTTCCATATCGATCGCTACTGGCGCTGGGTGACCACCCGGATGCTCGGCGAGTATCGGGAAGGCACCGTCCTGGACCTCTGCGCCGGGACCTTGCCGCTCTCCCTGGAGCTGACCCGGCAGGCTCCGGAACGGCGGGTGCTGGCGGTGGATTTCTGCGAGGATATGCTCCGGGCGGGGATGCGGACCATGCCCGCCGACGGGAGAAAACCCCGGATCATGCCGGTCTGCGGCGACAGCGAGAAGATCCCGGCCGCCAGCTCCAGCTGCTGGGGGATAACGGTCGCCTTCGGGGTCCGGAACCTGGCCAATACCCAGGATGGCCTTAACGAGATGCACCGGGTCCTGAAAAAAGGCGGCAAACTGCTGATCCTGGAATTCTCCCGGCCGAAAAATCCGATCGTCAAACCATTTTACAACTTCTATCTGAATAAAGTCCTGCCCAGACTGGCCGGGCTGGTCTCCGGCGACAAGGAGGCCTATGAGTATCTGGCCAGTTCGATTGCCAAATTTTACGAGCCCACCGAGCTTCTGGCGATGATGGCGGAAGCCGGTTTCAGTAAACCGTGGCGGCGGCCCCTGACTTTCGGGATTGTCTCCATATATGTAGGTGAAAAATGGTAACCGTTCAGCAGCACCGCATCTTCGGACGATCGGCCCGGCTTACGTACACGAGGTACGCGGCGCCGATCCGCTTGTCCAAATCCGCACCACTGCTGAACGGTTACAGTCCGGCGGTTGTGGATACTTTGGCGACCGCCCCGGGGAACGGTGACGAAAAATGAGCGCTGAAAAATTGATTCTGGCCATCACCGGGGCCAGCGGTTCCCTGCTGGCGATCGAGTTTCTGAAACTGATGCGGGACAACGACGTCGAGATCCACGCGATGATCTCCGCTGCCGGCCGCAAGGTTATGGAGCTTGAAGAAGAAATGAGATTTGAAGATATCGAGCCCCTGGCCGCCGCCTGGTACGATGTCGATGACTTTACCGCCCCGATGGCCAGCGGTTCCGCCCGCTTTGGCGGCATGGTCGTCCTGCCATGCAGCATGGGGACCCTGGCGGCGATCGCCAATGGCTTATCGGGCAATCTGATCCACCGGGCCGCCGATGTGACCCTTAAGGAGCGCCGCCCGTTACTGCTGGCGGTCCGCGAGACCCCCTTCAACCGCACCCATCTCCGGAATATGCTCGAAGTTCACGATGCCGGGGCGACCATCTGTCCGCCGCTGCCCTCCTTTTATCATAAACCCAAGTCGCTGCGGGAAATGGCGAGAATATTCGGCGGCCGGCTCGCTGATCTGATGGGGATCGAGGTCGAAGGGCAGCCGCGTTGGGGGGAATAAATTCAGGAGCCAGAAGTCAG
>JARGFN010000083.1 GCA_029210665.1 Desulfobulbales bacterium | reverse complement strand
AAAAGGATGCCGCGCGCCCTGGCCATCGCCGCCATTTTCTCGATGGGAAAAATCACCCCGGTTTCATTATTGGCCCACATGACGCTGACGATCGCGGTCTCGTCGGTGAGGCTCTCCTGGTATTTCGCCAGGTCGAGCATGCCGTACTTATCGACCGGAATCCGGGTGATCCTATGTTTATGGCCGCTGATCGAATAGAGGCTTTCGCAGAGGTTCTTGACGGCCGGATGCTCCACCCTGGTGGTGACGACATGGCGCTTGTCGGGAAATGACTGGACGGCGGAGAGAATCGCGGTTGAATCGCTTTCGGTGCCGCAGCTGGTAAAGATGATCTCGTCCGGTCCGGCGTTGATCAGCCTGGCGATCCGTTGCCGGGCTTCGGCAATTTTTCGACCAACCTGCCCCCCGAAGGTGTGCATGCTGGAAGGATTGCCGTAGTAATCGCCAAAAAAAGGCAGCATGTCCGCCACCACCTCCGGCGCGACCCTCGTGGTGGCGTTGTTGTCCATATAAACGATCTTGTCGGTTTTCTCGGAAATCATGCCTTGCCCTCCTCAACCACCAGGGAGTCAAGAACCTGCTCGCGCAATTTCTTTTCGACATACTCCTTCAAGGTGGTTTGCGATTTAAGGCAGCTGCCGCAGGCGCCCCGCAGGGATACCGTAACGAAATCGCCATCGACATCGATCAGTTCTATGTCGCCGCCGTCCTTGCGCAGATTCGGCCTTACCTCCCTCTCCAGAACATCCTCGATCATTTTGATCTTCTGGATATTGGTCATCCGCTTGGGACGCTGATCGGCAATCACCGGGGCCGGGGTTTCCGCCCGGACCTCCCTGATCAACTCCTCAAGACGGTCGTGGCATTTACCGCAGCCGCCGCCGGCCTTGGTGAAATTGGTAACCTCCTCCACCGTGGTCAGGTTGCTTTCCAGAACCGCCCGCTTGACCTCAAGATCGGTAACCCCGAAACATTCGCAGACCACTTCGCCTTCCGCCATCGGCAGGATAACCCCGCGGTAATCGGCAATGGCGGCCTCAAGGGCCTCCCTCCCCATCACCGAGCAATGCATTTTTTCCTTGGGCAGGCCGCCGAGGGCCTTGGCGATGTCTTCATTGGTGATCTTTTCAGCCTCGGCCAGGGGCATCCCCTTGATCATTTCGGTCAGGGCGGAGGATGAGGCAATGGCGCTGGCGCAGCCGAAGGTCTTGAATTTGGCGTCGACGATGGTCTCGCTGTCGTCAATCTTGAGAGTGAGCTTCAGGGCGTCGCCGCAGGCCAGGGAACCGACTTCGCCGACGGCATCGGCATTTTCGATCTCGCCGACATTTTTGGGGTGCAAAAAATGCTCTTTGACTTCATCGGTATATTCCCACATTGCAGTAAAAAACTCCCGGAGAGGAAAAATTGTAAGGATGGCCGCCTCGCCTAAATGCCTAGACAGGCCGTGAAAATAAGTGAAACATCATAATTTTTTGCCTTTTAAAATGCAACCTTAATATAAGCTGGAATCCGTGAGCGTTCGAGAACGGTGCGGATGCAAGGCGGCAACGATGTTGATAATACCACGGGTATTTGCAAGTAATTGCGTGATCCGCGAGATAAGCGATCGCTGCCTCGCCGGTCGCCCATATCCGTCCGCCGGATCAGTCGGACCCAAGATGCTCCCGGATAATCATGGCCAGTTCGGCGCCGACCCCCTCCACTTCCATAAGCTCCGCGCCGGATGCGGCCTTGATCCTTTTCAGGCTGCCGAACTTCCTCAAAAGGCGACGCCGCCGGGCCGGGCCGATTCCCGGCACCCTGTCCAGGCCCGATTGCAGGGTTGCCTTGCCGCGCAAACGCCTGTGGAGATCGATCCCGAACCGGTGCGACTCGTCCCGGACCCGCATCAGAAAAAGGAGGACCGGCGAATGGCCCGGCAGGAGGATGGGATTTTTGCGTCCCGGCCGGAAGAGCTTCTCCCCTTCTTGTTTTTTTTCCTTGGCGATGGCGGCCGACTCCACCTCCGGCAACCGGCCAGTTTCGGCCAGAATCTGAACGGCGACGTTAAGCTGGCCCTTGCCGCCGTCGACCAGAAGCAGATCCGGCAATTCCCCTTCCTTGTCCGGGGCGAAGCGCCGGTGCAGCACTTCACTCATCATCGCATAATCGTCGGGGGTATCGCCGCCGGTGATGCGGTAGTGCCGATAACTTTTTTTATCCGGTTCGCCCTCTTTAAAACAGATCAGGGAGCCGACCGCCTGTTTGCCGCCGATATTGGAGATATCCAGACACTCGATACGGCGCGGGACCTTTTGCAGCTTAAGGGTCGTGGCGACCGCGGTTAACAGGGCCAGATTCGATCGACTCTTCTGCTCCTCGTCGGCAAAAAGCTGCTCGGCGTTGTTTCCGGCCATCAAGACAAGCTCGGCCGGTTTGCCCCGCCGGGGAACCTTCAGTTGGACCACCCCCCCGCGCAACTCGGCAAGCCAGTCGCCAAGCAGTTCGATATTCGCCGGGGCGGTGCTTAACAGGATCTCCGGCGGGATGTTGCGCTCGTCGCCATAAAATTGCTGGAGGCAACCCTTCATGACTTCACCATCGTCACCGAGAACCGTCTCCATAAAAAAGGACTGCTGACCGCTGACCAGACCGTCACGGACGTAAATAATCGAAACCGCGGCCGCCAGCCCCCGCCGGATCAGACCGAAAACATCCTGATTGCGGGTGTGACCGGCCGCGACCGCCTGACTTTCCAGGGTTTTTTGCAGGGAGACCAGCCGGTCCCGAAAGAAGGCGGCCCTTTCGTATTCCCGCCCCTTTGCCGCTTCATCCATCCGCTCTTTCAGGTAGCCGGCCAGCTCACTCTTTTTCCCCTCCAGAATTGCCACGATGGCGGCGGTCGCTTCGAGGTACGCTTGCCGATCGGCAAGATCGCAGCACGGCGCGGGGCATCGGCCGATCTGCTCATTGAGACACGGCCTTTGCAGCTTTTTAGGATGCGGCCCCTTGCAGGTTCGCAACGGGAACAGTTCCCGAAGCAAGGCCAGGGTGTCGCGCATGGCGGCAGGGTTGGCATAGGGTCCGAAATATCTGGCCCCGTCCTTGCGGCGCCGCCGGCACACCACCAGCCGGGGCCATTTTTCGTTTACGGTGACCTTAAGGTAGGGATAGTTCTTGTCATCGCGGAGGATGACATTGTAGCGCGGGCGATGTTTTTTGATCAGGGAGGCTTCAAGAATCAAGGCCTCCTTTTCGGTGGCGGTCAGAATGGTCTCGACCAGAACCGCCTTGGCGAGCATGACCGCCGTTTTGGAAAACCGACCGGCCTCGGCGCCGCGATATGACGCCAGCCGGTTGCGCAGGTCGCGGGCCTTGCCGACATAGAGGATTTTCCCCAAGCCGTCCTTCATCAGGTAAACCCCCGGCCTGTGCGGCACGGTGCGCAGAAACGCGGGGGTAACCGGAGACTCGGATGATTTTCGGGGAGGTGTCATGATCTCGGGAATATGGCTTAGGAGCCGTTCAGGAATAACATGGCCATTTATCCGGCTCTTCTGTACGGCTCCTTATGCCGTCCAACTGTCTAGAACGGCCATGTTGTTTTTTTACAACGGCTTAAATCTCCTGGGTTACCCCGAAAACCTCCCGGTAAAGAATCCCGCCGACCATAAAAAACATCGGAATGGTCCAGATCAGCCCCAGTCCCATGGGAAGCGCGCTTATCAAGCAGATCAACGTCATCAGGATATAGAGCCCTAAAACCTTGAACCAGTGCCGTTGAACGGCCTTACGCGAACCCTCCATGGCCTGCCAGGGACCCATCTCCTTATCGACGATCAAGTGAATCACCAGGGTGTATGCGATGCTCAGATAAATCCCGGGGATGACCAGGAGAAAAAAACCGATCATTGTAAGAATGGAGGTCAGCAACGAGGCGATAACGATGGGCAGCATCATGCTGAAACAACTGAAAACCATCCGATAATTGACCGGCAGCCCGACCGCCCTGCGGATCCCGACCAGGACCAGACCGGCCATGAAAGGATAGCCGGCAAGTGAAATGGTCAAACGGGCGGCGCCTTGCAAGCCGGCGGCAAGAGGGCCGCCGCCGACAATAGACGAGATGGCGGCGACCACCATGCTGAAAACGAGGACTGCCAGAACCGCCAGCCCGACACCCCCCCATACCGGCCCCTTAGTCCCCGAGGTCCTGGCCCAGGCCTCGCGGATAATCTCCATGATACTGAAATCGTAATCATCGCCGCTTTTGCCCGAGGCGCCACTCGGAAAAGATGGGTCTTCCCCCCTTTCAATGGGGGTCGCCGCGAAAATGGAGTCATCGTTAAAGTCAAGCTCGCCCGAGAATTCTTCCGGCTTTTCAAAATAAATTTTCTCGCCGCACCTGGGGCAGCCGACACTCAGCTTTCTGCCGCCGGGGATCTTTTCGTCGGCAATCCGCCCAACCTGTTTCTGACATTTTTCACAAAAGATATCCATGCCGTGTCACCCGTCGCATTACAATTTTAGTCAGTAGCTGTTCACATATGATTATACCCAAGGGGCATAAGTTTCGTACGCGCAAACCAGTTGCTCAACTCAGCTTTATACCCACGGGGCATAAGTTTCGCTTATCCAAAACATAACATAACTTCTAATTTCGGCATGGTTAAAATCAAAAAAACAAGGGTGGGGGTCGTGAAAACCGGCCTGAAGGGCATGGATCGAACTCGGGACCTGCGCGCAGCGTCTATCGTTCAGCGGCGGCAGCATTTCTTGAATTTTTTGCCGCTGCCGCACGGACACGGCTCATTACGGCCGATCTTGTCCGAAGAGGCCTGGCCCGGTTTGACGATCTCGCCGTCGACATAGAACCATCGCCCCTCCTCCTTTACGAATTCGGCCTTTTCGTGCAAACCAAGAATCGCATCCCCGGCCCGATAGCTGGCGACGAATTCAACCTTGCCCTCGTCGTCGTCCGCGCCGCCCGCCTCGGTCGCCCTGATTTCAAGGCCGCACCATTTGACGGCACACCCTTCGTCGAATTCTTCCTTGGCGGGCCGGGTCGATTCATGGCAGGTTTTTAGAACATAGGGATAATCCTCCAGAACATAGGCGCTGTAACGCGATCGCATCAGGGCCTCGGCGGTCGGCGGCAGTTGATCGCCGGCCAGATAGGGGCCACAGCATTCATCGAATTTACTCTGGGGATTACAGGGACAAACGGTCATCTCGGTTCCTCGTTAATTATTCAGCAGATTTAATTATGTCGACTCACTCATCCCTGACCAGCCGCCAGGTGAATTTCAGCAGATAGGCCCGGGCCAGATAGACGCCCAGGGCGACGAAACAGGCCGCGCCGCCGATATAGCTTAGCAACAGGTAGAAGCGGTCGACCCCGTATTCATCGGTGACATAGCCGCCGGTGGCGGTGGCGATCGACCCGACCCCGAAGATCAGGAAAAAATTGATTCCGAAACCCATGCCGTGGGAAGCCTTTTTGGTGTATTTGGCGACCAGATAGTTCTGGGCCGGCTGCCAGGCGTAATAGACCAGGCTGAACAGGCAGCTGAACAGCAGGAGTTTGGCGTCGACCAGGGAACTGATCAGATAGAGAACCGGGGCGACGACAATAAAGATATAGAACGGCAGGAATTCGGGTTTTTTGATCTTGTCGTTGATGTAGCCGCCGAACCAGGCTCCGATCAGGCCGAGGGAGAGCACCGCGGTAGTGACAACACCCGCCATATAGACCGGTTCGTCATGGATATTGATGAAGTGGACTTCGCTTTGCAGAAGGGTCGGGAAGAAGGTCAGCGACCCCCTGAAAATAAAACCGGAGAGGACGCTGCCGAGATAGAGAAGCAACAGGGAGATCGGGACGACGATCAAGGCGGCTGATTTACCGGGTCCGGCCTCACCGGCGGCGGGCGCCGGCGGCGATTCATCCCTTCCGGAAACAACCGGCCGGGGCGCCGTCCTTCTGAACAGTTTACGCCAGTTCAGGTCGGCTTCATCCTTCAGTTTCGTCATATGAAGGACCGCCGCAAAGAGGAGGCCGAGCATTCCATAGATGATATAGGCGGCCCGCCAGGTTCCGAAGAATTTGACCCCATAACTTGCCACCAGCGGGGTCAGAAAGAGTCCGACATTCCCCATGACGCCGTGCAGCCCCAGAGCCTTGCCGCGCCTGGTATTCACCCTTCTGGCGATCAATGACAGCCCGGCCGGATGGTGGATGCTGGCGAAAAGACCCAGCATGGCATAGGTTACGGCGAAAGCCGTCGCGCCTGGGGTCAGGCCGACCAGGATCGACGAAACCGCCATGCCGCCGACCCCGATGGTCAACATCCGTTTGGAGCCGAATTTATCGGAAAGATAGCCGGCCGGGAACGAACCGAGACCGTAGAGGAAGTAGCCGATATTGGCGATCAGACCGATCTCGGTGAAACTCAGGGAGTGTTCGGCGGTAATGACGATCAGTACCGCCGGCAACAGGGTCATATAGCCGTGGGTAATGAAATGGGAGAAACCGGCCAGCCAGGTCAGCTTGCGCTCATCGGCCTCCAAGGTTATCTAGCCTCCCAGGCGACGGCCCTTTCAAGGATCGGATCGATCATGACCCGACCAAGCTCGGCATCTTCCTCGTGGTCGAAGATCAGCCGGTCGATTTTATCGCGGTTGCTGGTGCCGAACCAGTTGTTGGGCGCCTCGACCGGAAAATCCTGGGCCTCGGCCATGGCTATATTGTAATCCCGGTTATCGTAGATATTATTGAATTCGAAAACCACGCCCCGGGTCTGATAGAGATAAACGCCCTTCTTGTTGCCGGTAATCTCGTTATAGGTGACCCGGACATTGTTGTTCTCCTTCGGCCAGATCCCGAAGAATTTATTGTCGATAATCCGGTTATGGGAGATCTCGGCATCCGAATTGCGGAAACCGATGCCCCCCTTGTTGTTGGCAAACAGATTGTCGGTGATGGTCAACCTGGAACGTTTACCGAACCACGGCACCCCGGGAGTCTCCTCTTCCGCCTTGAAACTGACGCCGACCCCGTTTCGGATAAACTGGCTATGGGCGATGCGCACCGATGCCCCGTGGGCGTGAACGCCATTGTAGCCGTTGATGACCCGGGCATGTTCAATGACGTTGCCGTCGCTGCCCAGAAAGTTGAGGGCGCCCCAGTCGGCCGGTCTGGGGTTGACTTCAGCCGACTGAAATACTATGGGATCTTTCGGGGTTCCCATGGCCAGGAGTTTGCCGCGAACGATCAGTTCCGCCTGGGGATAGTAGGGCGAGTCGATATCGAACATGTTCTGATCGCTTCCCTCGTCGATCCGCTTGAACTTTACGGTCGTGCCGGGCTTGATGGTCAGGGTTACTTGTTCGGGAATATAGATATCACCCTTGACGACAACCGCGCCGCTCCAGACCGTGTCCTCATGGAGGGTGGTCATCCCGAGTTCCAACGGCGGTTTGCGATCGCAGGCCGCCGCCAATAACAGAAAGAGCAACAGGGCAAGGGACGGGCTATATCTGATCTTTTCCATTTCAGCTCTCACGAAAATTGATGATTCCGCAAAACTCTCCGGAGATTAATCCCTGAATCCGTGAGCGTTCGAGAACGGTGCGGATGCAAGGCGGCAACGATGTTGATAATACTGGTTGCCTGGATCACCCTGGACCCGGCAAGGGGTTTTCGACTTTTTGGCGATGTCGGCAGGATTTCCCATTTCCTGAAAAAAGGCAAGTTTCTTTGATTGATAATCAAAAGAAAACCTGCCTTTTCGGAAATATGCCGGCGGCGGGAGCCGCTTAATCGAGCCCGGCCTGATATTCCGGCGCAATCCCGTATCCCCGGCGGCGGTTCATTATCCCGACCGTCAACATTATGGCCAGCCCGGCCAGAACGGCGATCTGGCCGCCGATCGGGGTTCCCGCCGGGGTTCCGGCCAGATCCCAGCTCTGGGCAAGGGCCGCCCCGACCAGCATGCCAAGCACCGCCGCCCCGGCATCGTTGTCACCCTGGGCGGAGGCGATCAGCTGGCGTAAGGGACAGCCCCGGATCAGCACCGAGCCGAGGCCAACCATCATCATCCCCAGGAAAGCCCAACCGTAACTGGTGTTGGAACTGGGCTGACCGTGGAGGCCGAAATTAAACTGACCGGTGAGGAGGCTGGCAACCAGGGCGAAAGTGAAAAAGGAACCGAGACTGATCAAGAGGCCGGTGGAACGGGGGCAATTAAGCACTTCGCGCGGCCCCCACAGAAAAAGGCGGGCAATGCCGCCGGTGATGCAGAACCGGGTGAACTGGGCCAGGGCGCCGATCAGCAGACCGATCCCCAGGGAGAGCGGAATCGGAGCCCGCAAGGCCCCGGAGCCCTTGGTGCTGTTATAGACAAAGGCGGGATCGACGAAGACCAGGACCAGCAGAAACATCATGAACAGGGGGATAAACAAACTGTTTGATTTCGGCTGGGGCGACGGGGTGCCGAGCCGGAAACCGTTTTCGATAAAGCCGAGACCGAGATAGATCCCGGCGATTAGCCCGGCCAGACCCACCAGGGCGCCGATATCCCCGGAGGTAATGCGCAGAACCATCTTGACCGGACAGCCGATGAAGATGGTGCAGCCGACGATCAGGAAAAACCCAATCACGAAACGCAGCAACGGCGAACTGCCGCCGGAAGGGACAAATTCGCGGCGGGCCAGGGCCATGAAAAAGGCGCCCAGGACAAGACCGATGATTTCCGGGCGCAGATACTGCATGCGGATATTGTCATGTAACCCCATGGCCCCGGCGATATTCTCCATGAAACAGGAGACGCACAGCCCGGTATTGGCCGGATTGCCGTAATAGGAAAGGGTCAGGGCGCCAACACCGAGGACCGCGCCCATCAGGATAAAGCCGAGTTTATACCGCAAGGGCATAAGTTTCGTTTGGGCAGACGAGCTGCTTGACTCAGCTTTATACATATTAAGCGCCTCCTACCCGCAACTGCCCGCGACCCGGCGCAGCATGTAGTAATAAGTCTCCCGCTGCTCTTTGAGCTTCGGATCACCGGGGGTTTTCTCGAGACCGCCGACAATCGCCCGGCGGGCCTCTTCAAGAATATTTCTGACCTGCTTGCCCCGAAACAGTTCCGCTTTTTTATCGAGAAAATCGGGGTTCAGGTCGACTCCCCGGCGATATTCAAGCATGGCCGACACCGGCTGCTGAGCCCGGACATAGAGATCCCCCCGCAACATATAGGGCCTGCCGTCGTAGGGATAATCCTCGATCAGGGAGTCGATCAACTCCCGGGCCTCGCCTGGATTACCGCCGCTTAAAAGGGTCTCGACGACCTTCAGTTTATTGTCCAGCTCGGGGCTGACAATAACCACGCCCGGCCGGGCGACTCCGCCGTTGCCGCTCGCCCGGCCATCCCGGCCGGGATTACTGACGATAAGCACCGACCCTACAATGATAATGACGGCCACGGCGACGATCACCAGCTTATCGAAGCGATCCGAATTTTTCAGGGAAAAACGCTCGTCATCGAGAGGTGCGGCCGTCTCGATCCGGCAGGATTCCTGGGTATGGTGGTCGTCCTCGGTAGTCACGTTCGAAAATTCCGCTTGTAAAATCCATTCAGGGGCGGGAAGAAGGCGGGAGTGAAGACTTAAGGGTGAGGAGCGAGGGGAGTTAATCGGTCTCCACCCGCCCATCCCTTTCTCGGGTCTATCCCCTTACTTTTTTGGACCTGCGCCCTGGTCCCTTGTCCGGTTTATCTGGAAACGACCAGATCAACACCCGCCGTATCTTCAAAAAATTTAACTTCCTTCAAAGAGTAATCATTTTTCGGCGGAAAATCCCGGGCGGCGCCGATATATAATTCACCCTTGGGCAAAAAAAGGACATAACGGCCATCGGCCCCGGTCCAGGCTGAAACATAATGGGGCAGCCCGCTGAAACTTCGGTGTGGATCGGCCAGCACGTATGCCATTCCGGCCGGCAGGCCGGCCTCGTCTAGAATCCGGCCGCTGATTCTGACCAGGGATTCGCTGCGCTTTTGACCGGCCCGGGCCGCTTCCCGAAGATCCATCACGGTAAAGTCCTTGCCGACCTCGTCTTTCCCGGCGGAATCGAACTCGAACGGCTCGCCGGAATGCTTGTCGTCCTTGCCCAAGGGCCCGAAACCAGCGCCGCCGGTCCGCATGATCGCCAGGGCCCAGTAGTGGCCGGGCGGCAATTCCACCCGGAAATAACCGCCCTTGCCGGTGCGGTTGGAAATAAAATCGGCGGGCCGCTTAATGTTGGCAGAGTCAAACACATAGACCTCGGCGCCGCCAACCGGTTCATTGGCCATATCGACAATCCGGCCGCGGAAAACGAAATTTTCCGCGGCGCCGCTTGCCGTCGATGCAAGAATGAACAGGGCGGCGAAAATAGTCGCCCGTAGATATACGCCGATCATTTAACTATCCCTTTCACCGGGGCGGTCGCCAACGAACCAAAACCGCCTGATTGTAATCGTTCAACAGTGCCGCATATTTGGATAAGCGGACCGGCGCTGCGTACTGAGTCGTACGTAAGCCGGGCCGATCGTCCGAAG
>JARGFN010000082.1 GCA_029210665.1 Desulfobulbales bacterium | reverse complement strand
AAGTACGCATCGCCGTCCCGCTTGCCGCAACCTGCGGCACCCTGTAATCGCTTACCGGATGGGAGAAGGGCCGCACCCGGGTGCTTTATCCCGTGATTGGTTACGAGGGGCGGCATGGCTGAACGGGAACCTGAATCCGTGACGGCTTAGTGCATTGATTCACGATATATGATTGTTTTTACGTCAAATATAGACAGTGACTTGTGGTGGCTGGAATGTACCCGCCGCCCTGCGGGGCGCCCGATAACGGCGCATCTGCGGCGTTGGCAACTCGTTGATATACCATCAGTATTATCAATATCGTTGCCGCCTTGCATCTGCACCGTTCTCGAACGCTCACGGATTCAGGGGGAAGTTTTGGCGAATTTACAAAGGTAAGGGAGACGGAGATGTTTCCAGGCGATATTTTTATAGGGTTCGTAGTGGGGATTCTTGCCGGGGCGGGCTATTTCGGCGGTCTCTGGTGGACGGTGCGGCGCCTGCCGTCGTGCGGGAATCCCGGCCGGATGCTCTTCGGAAGTTTCCTGGGCCGGGCGCTGATTATGGTCGGGGTTTTGTTTCTGGCCGCCGGGCGTCAGCCCTTAATCTATCTTGGCGCGGCTCTGGGTTTTATGGCGGCCCGGCTGGTGATGACCCGGCTTTATGGTCCCGATGCCTCGGGGCCGGCCGTTGAACGTGGAGGCAGGGAATGAATATCCAGGATATCAGCCCCGACCAGGTCATATACTGGCAATGGCAGGCGTTGTCGCTGAATGCCACCATCGTCTTTACCTGGCTGGTCATGCTGCTCCTGGTCCTGGCCGCCGCTCTCATTACCAGAAGGCTTTCCCCGGGCTACAAGATGAGCCGCTGGCAGAATCTCCTGGAGATCGTGGTCAGCCAGATGCGCGAGCAGATCGGCCAGATCGTGCGCCAGGATTCCTTGCCTTACCTGCCGTTTATCGGCACGCTGTTTCTTTTTATCGTGGTCTCCAACACCTTGACCGTAATCCCCGGCTTCATCGCGCCGACCTCGTCGCTGTCGACCACGGCCGGTCTGGCCCTGGCCGTATTTGTCGCGGTGCCGCTATTCGGGATCAGGGACCAGGGGATCAAACGTTACTTTAAGCTCTACATCACCCCGACGCCCTTCATGCTGCCTTTCAATATCATGGGAGAACTGTCGCGGACCCTGGCCCTGGCGGTCCGTCTGTTCGGCAACATGATGAGCGGCGGCAAGATAATTCTGATCCTGCTTTCCATCGCGCCGCTTTTCGTGCCGGTGCTGATGCATGCCCTGGGATTGCTCACCGGGTTGATCCAGGCCTATATCTTTGCCATCCTGGCGGCGGTCTATATCGCCTCCGCCACCCGGGCCCGCCGACAGAAGGAAGAGAAGCAGCTTAAAAAGAACAATCAACCGCAAATAAATAAAGGAGAAGAACATGGATAGCATTGCTCTTATCGGCATGGTTTCGGTTTTTACGGCCGGCATCACCATCGCCATCGGCGCTATCGGTCCGGCTCTCGGCGAAGGCCGGGCCGTGGCCCAGGCCTTAAGCGCCATCGCCCAGCAGCCCGACGAAACCAACACCATAACCAGAACGCTCTTCGTGGGGCTGGCGATGATCGAGTCGACCGGCATCTACTGTTTCGTGGTCTCGATGATTCTGCTGTTCGCCAATCCGTTCTGGGAATATTTCAAGGACGCGGCGGGAGGGTGAGGGCGTGCTGATCGACTGGTTTACCGTTATCGCCCAGATCATCAATTTTCTGATCCTGATGGGGCTCTTGAAGTACTTTCTCTATGATCGGCTGATCGCGATTATGGACGAACGGCAGCGGAAAATCGATGAGCGCCTCACCGCCAGCGAGGAGACCAAAAAGGCGGCCGAAGAGGAGAAGCAGGAACTGGCCGAGGCGCGCCGCGAGTTTGACGAGCGCAAGAAGGCGATGCTCGATGAGGCGCATGAGGAGGCCGGGAAATGGCGCCGGGACAAGATATCCGAAGCCCGCGGAGAGGTCGAGAAACTCCGCGAGCGCTGGCGGGAGGACCTAGAAAGAGAGAAAAAATCTTTCGGGCAGCATCTCAAGGAGCTGATCGGCCGGGAGACCTACGCCATGGCCGCGAGTTTTTTCGCCGACCTTGGAGATCGTGAACTGGAAGGACGTCTGGGCAACCGCTTTGTCGAGATGGTTAGGGAGTTGGAGCCGGAAGCCCGTGAGGCCCTTGTTGCCGGGACGGAAAAGAACGGCGGCACGGTCGCGGTAGTGAGCGCTTTCGAGCTTGACGATAATACCCGGCAGGCCATCGAGAAGGTCTGTGCCGAAATTATAGACCGGGAACACCGGGTCCGGTTTACCACCAGCTCCGAGGTGATCATGGGCGTGGAATTGCAGGTGGCGGGTTACCGGATTTCCCTCTCCCTGCGCCGGTATCTGACCATGCTTGAGGATCAGTTGCAGGCCATTTTCGCAAGCCGGAAAGGCGACGAGCACCCCGAAAAGAAAGAGAGCTCCGGCCCGGCAAAGAACACCGGCGCCGCCGACGATAGCGGGGGGAATGGTGACTGAGGATCTGCGGAAAATCCTGGAGGAGGCCGAAACCGCTTTCCAACAGGCCCGGGAGGTGGTTCCCCCGAAGCTATCGGCCCGGCAGGCCGGCACGGTAAGCTATGTCGGTTCCGGGATTGCCCTGGTGCGCGACCTGCGCGGGGTGCTGGTTGACGAGATCCTGGTCTTCGCCGATGGCACCAGGGGGCTGGCCTTTAATCTGGATCGGGATCTGACCGGCGCGGTCCTGCTGGGCGATGGCGCCGGGATCGGGGCCGGCGGCGAAGTTCGCGGCGAGAAAAGGGTTCTTGATTTCCCGGTTTCCGAAACCCTGGTCGGCAGGGTGGTCGATGCCCTGGGCAATCCTCTCGACGGGCTGGGCGGTATTATCGCCGCCGAACGCTGGCCCGTCGAGCGTCCGGCCCCCGGCATCATGGATCGGGCTCCGGTCACCGAGCCGCTCGCCTCCGGCATCAAGGTCGTCGATGCCCTGATCCCGATCGGCCGGGGCCAGCGGGAACTGATCCTCGGCGACCGCCAGACCGGCAAAACGGCGATTGCGGTGGATGCGATTATCAATCAGCGGGGGCGGGATGTGCTCTGCATTTACTGCGCGATCGGCAAAAGGAGTTCGGCGGTGGCCAAGGTCATTGCCGATCTGAAGCAATATGGCGCCATGAATTACACTACCGTGGTAATGAGCTCCGAGGACGATCCGCCGGGGCTGCAATTCTCCGCCCCCTATGCTGCCATGAGCCTGGGTGAATATCATATGTCCCGCGGCCGGGACGTGCTGGTCGTTTTGGACGACCTGACCCGGCATGCCCGCGCCTACCGGGAACTGTCGCTGCTGCTGCGCCGACCGCCGGGCCGGGAGGCCTTTCCCGGCGACATCTTTTATATCCACGCCCGTTTGCTCGAACGCTCCACCCATCTTCGGGAGGAACACGGCGGCGGCTCGCTTACCACCCTGCCCATCGTCGAGACCGAGGCCCAGAACATTTCCGCCTACATCCCCACCAACCTGATTTCGATCACCGACGGGCAGATCTACCTGTCGCCGGAGCTTTTCCGCAAGGGCATTCTGCCGGCGGTCGATGTCGGCCGCTCGGTGTCGCGGGTGGGGGGCAAGACCCAGCTCGCCGCCTACCGGGCGGTGACCGGCGATCTAAAGCTCGCCTACAGCCAGTTCGAGGAACTGGAGGCCTTTTCGCGTTTCGGCACCCGGCTCGACGAAGATACCAGAAAGACCCTCGATCGCGGCCGCCGCATCCGGGCAGTATTGAAACAGAAACAGTATAACCCGATGCCGGCCGCGCACCAGATCGCGATCCTGGTTGCGGTCAACCAGGGGGTCTTCGACGGCATCGAACCGGAGGAAATCGGCGCGGTGGAAGAAAAAATCCGCAAGAACTTCGATCAGCAGTTCGAAGCGCTGACCCGGAAAATCGAGAAAGGCGAAAAGTTGGATGATAAAGAACTGCAAAGCCTGGCCGAGATGGCGAGGAGACAGCTGGACCATTGAGAGGCGTCGATGCAGACCATTGAGGGATTAAAGAAAACCATCGCCAGCACCACCGATCTGCATACCGTGGTCAAGACCATGAAGGCCTTGGCGGCGGTAAATATCAGGCAATTCGAGCGGGCGGTGGAGTCGTTGCGGGAATATTTCCGGACCGTCGAGCTTGGCCTCGGGGTGGCGCTTTCATCCGAGCAAGCCCCCCGGCTCGACCGGAAGGCCTATGCGGAGGCGGCCGGCCCGGTCGGTGTCATCGTCTTCGGGTCCGACATGGGCATGTGCGGGCAGCTCAACGAGCAGGTGGTCTCCCACGCCTTGGCAACTTTGGAAAAACATCAACTTAACGGAGCCGGGGCCGAGCCGCTTTTTCTGGCGGTCGGCGAGCGGGTGGTCGGGCGTCTGGAAGAAGCGGGGGGCGCGGTCGGCGAGTATCTGACCGTGCCCAATTCGGCGAGCCATATCGGCGCCAAGGTCCAGGAGATCCTGCTGATTATCCAGGAATGGCGGGAGCGGAAAAAGGCGGGCCGGATCCTGCTCTGCTATTGCGAACCGGTCGGCGGCGCAAGGTTTGCCCCCCGGGACCTGCAATTGCTGCCGGTGGAACATCCCCGCCTGGTCGAGTACCGGCGCAACGAGTGGCCAACCAACAATCTGCCCCGGTTCACGGTGCCCTGGGCGACCCTTTTCGCCAGCCTGATCCGCCAATATCTTTTCGTCTCGCTGTTCAAAGCGCTTGCCGCCTCCCTGGCCAGCGAAAACGCCAGCCGTCTCGCCTCCATGCAAGGGGCGGAAAAAAGCATCAAGGAGCGGCTTGAAGATCTGCATGCCGAATATAACCGCAATCGACAGATGACGATTACCGAGGAACTGCTCGATATAGTCGCCGGATTTGAAGCTCTTGCGAAAAAGCCGGCCCGCCGGGACGAGGAGGCGACGTGAAGAAGCCTTCCCGCGCACGGTCGGGACCGGCAATCCCGCCGTGCCGCCGCGCTTTGTCAAAATCGCTCTGCTGAACCGGCTCCTTGCGGCGACCGGCGGCAAGGCTTCTTACTGCGCTTCTTCCCAGTGAATACAGGTGACGGGGCAATTATCCATTGCTTCTTGGACCAGATCCATGGGGCAGTCAAAACCGGTCACGGCCGCATGCTCCATGGAATCATCAAACTTGAAGCAATCCGGGCAGATTTCCGCGCAGGTTCCACAGGCAATGCATTCTTCATTGTCTATATAAAAAGATTTCGTCATGATTCATCCTCCTGTTACTCTCAGCAATTGTTGATAATAGGCCTCGGTGTCATCAAGTCGGCACAGTTCGGTACCCGGGGTTATCAGGGCCGCCGTCGCGGCCGCCATCCCGTACAAAAAAGCGTCTTCCAGGCCCCGGCCGCGCCAGAGGGCGATATTCATCCCTGCCACGAAACTGTCACCGGCGCCGACCGCGCTGACCACTTTCACGGGGATGGCCGCGATCCTCTTCCGGATTCCGGAAGCGATCAGCAACGCCCCTTCTTCACCGAGGGAGAGGGCCACGGCTTCACAGGCGCCGCTGTCGATCAGATCGTTGCAGACCTTTTCCTGTTTCGCTTCGGAATCGAGTGTTCGGCCGGTGTATTCCTCCAGTTCCCTCAGATTGGGTTTAATCAGGTAGATGCCGCCGCCCTTCAGGGCTTGATGAAACGGTTTGCCCGAGGTGTCCAGAATCAGGCGGGTTGAGGAGCCTTGCAGTTGCCGGGCGATTTCCGCGTAGAAGCCGGCCGGAACGCCGGGCGGCAGGCTGCCGCTGACCACCAGGAAATCCGGACCCGGCTTCGCGGTCACCTCGGCCATGCAACGCTGCCATTCGGCCTTGCCGAGTTTCGGACCCGGCAGGACGAATCGATATTGCTCGCCGCTCGATTCATCGAGCACGGCAAAACTCTCCCTGGTCAGATGTCC
Source organism: Desulfobulbales bacterium (assembly GCA_029210665.1). Classification (GTDB taxonomy): domain Bacteria; phylum Desulfobacterota; class Desulfobulbia; order Desulfobulbales; family JAGXFP01; genus JAGXFP01. Next base: position 4,756 of record JARGFN010000082.1, on the reverse strand, counting down.
GCTCGGCAGGGGGCGGGTGGCAACTCCCTCTTTGGTCAGCATTTCCGTAACGATCAAGCCGGTACCGCCGCCGGCCGGATAAAAGGCGATCGCCTTTCCGCCCAGTTGGTGGATCGCCCTGGCGACATTGATGCCGCCGCCTCCCGGCTCGCGCAAAACCTCTCGGCAGCGCAGCTTGTCGGTAGGGATCACCGCCGGGACCGAGGAAGAGATATCCAGGCAGGGGTTCATGGTCAGAGTTGCAATGTTCTTCAAATTTTCACCCTATTCTTCACTTTCCGTTTTTTCATTATAACCCTTGCGTGAAGAGCGTCTGCGCATTCCGGGATCGATCACACCCCTGAATTCTGCTCTACGCCCTGTTGAAAAAAATATAACATGATCCCCACCACCGTTGCCAAGGATAAGGAGAGAACGTACCCCTGAACCTGAATCCCTGGGCGCCCTATAACGGTGCATTCGTGCTCAACCAAAGCGCCCCCTTGGGAATTGAACGGAACCCTTGGGTGTCGCGTTGGCAACTCGTTGATATTCCAATAGTATTATTAATTAGTTGCCGCCTTGCATCCGCACCGCTCTCGAACGCTTACGGAGTCACGCCCTGGCGCAGGTAGGTCAGGAGATTTAGCCGGGACTCGGCCAGCTTCTCTTTGCAGGATCTGATGATGGAAGGCATGGCCGGGATCAGGGGGCGAAAAGCTTGCGGGCCGCCCGGATCAGAAACATTTCCGGGATCCGGCCCAGATCCGGGTGGCGGCAGCGGCGTCGGCATAGTCCGGCGAATTTCAGAAACCCCCAGGTCGCGAAACCGTTCCGGTCCATGCCGGAGAGTTCCACCGAGGAGGTGTCGAGACCCAGGGAGACATAGGTCATCTTTTCGACGAAGCGGCTCTTCTCCCGATCGAGCCAGGCCCGCCGGCGGCTTCCCCAGTTGCAGCGGCTCCATTCCTCCAGGGAGCGGGGCGCTTTGAAACCGGTGGCGACGGCGGTATCGAACAGGGCGGTGCCGGGGTAGGGGACGTATGTCTTGACCGGGCTGAGGTGGGCGCCGGGGTGCTCTTCCTTGAGCCTGAGCATCAGCGCCATGGTGGCCCGCATGTCCTCGATCTCCTCGCCGGGCAGGCCGGCCATGAAGGAGTAATGCGGTCTGATCCCGACCCGGGCCAGGCGGCGGTTGGCTTCGCGCATCTGGGCGACGGTGACGTCCTTGCGCATCATCTCCAGCATCCGGTCGGAACCGGATTCCGCGCCGATATAGAGGAGTTCGAAGCCGGCCCGCTTGAGGAGCTTCAGAAAATCGTCGTCGTATTCGACCAGATAATCGGCCCGGCAATCCGCCTTGATCTTCAGCTTGAGGCCGAGTTCGACAATCGCTGCGGCGATCTCCCTGACCCGTTCGCGGCTGACGAAGAAGTTGTCGTCGAAGAAGATCACCCCTTCGATACCGAGCCGGGCCTGATTTTTCAGGTATTCGATCACCGAGCCGGCGCTATCCCCCGACCAGCGGGACCGGTTGACCGCCCGGTTATAGCAGTAGGTGCAGCGGTGCGGGCAGCCGCGGCTGGAGACATAAGCCAGACCCCGGGCGGCGCCGACCACCGGGGTGATATAGTTTTGCCGGTTTGCGGGGATCTCAAGGGAGGCGCCGGGGCCGACTGTTCCGGATTTTTCCGGTTCGGCCGCGATCACCCGGCCGCGCAGGGCCTCCTCCTCGCCCAGCGCGATCCGCCGGGCAATCTCGACCGCGGCTTCTTCGCCCCGGCCGGTGACGACCAGATCGACCAAGGGATTTTGCAAAGTCTCTTCGGGCAGGATGGAGGGATGGATTCCGCCCCAGACCAGAGGGGTGCCGGGGGAGAATCTTCTGGCCAGCCGGGCCGCCTCCAGGCCGCCGTGCAGCTGCCGGCCGGTCATGGCCGAAATACCTACATAAAGGGGCTTGCGGGCAAGTTCCTCCCGTAACTTTTCCGCCCGGTTTTTCTCAATCCGCAGGTCGAGGATCCGGGGTTCGAAACCGGCCCTCTCCAGGGCCGCGGCAAGAAAGGTGACCGACAGGGGCAGGAAAACCGAAACCGCCTTGATATCGAGGCCGGTGCCGGGATAGATGAGCAGGACCGGCCTCCGGGTTGAATCAGGCGCGGGTTTTGTCGTTGGTTTGCTTGGCATTGGTCAAAAAGGCAGCATTGCCGCGAAACTTACTGTTAGGGTATCGAATAAAACAGGGATACAAAAACGAATAGCATAACAGCTCAGCAACTGAGGTCAAGGCCGAGTCTCGATGGCTTTGTCCCGAGAGAGGGGAGGTCTTTGGGGTGATAATTTGCCGGCGGGACGAAAAAAATCTAGTTTGAGGATGGACGGGGAGTTATCTTGACTTTGAGTGATCCACAGGTTCCGAATAATCCCCCAGGTGATCGTCATGGATAAACCCGACTACCGCAACAGCATCGTTAATCTTGCTGTGTCGCTGTTCAGATCCAGAGGCTGCGAGCCGAACGGCTACGAGCCGCTGGCCGGACTCGACCCCCTGGAATTGGCGGGCCGGCCGGTCGTGGTGCTGATCGTTGACGGGTTGGGCGATAACTTTCTGCAGCGTTATCCGGACAGTTTCCTTTGTCGTCATCGCCGGGGGAGACTCTCCTCGGTTTTCCCGCCCACCACGGCTTCGGCGATGACCAGTTTCTTCACCGGGGCGGCGCCCCAGCAGCACGGCATCACCGGTTGGTATACCTATTTCAGGGAGTTGGGAACGGTGGCGACGGTCCTGCCCTTTGTGCCCCGCTACGGCGGCGTCGACTTTTCCAAGGCCGGTATCCGGCCGGGCCGGCTGATCGACGCCGAATCGCAGTTCTCCGCCCTTGCCGGACCCTGTCATTTCGCGCTGCCTGATTATCTGGTCGACTCCGTGTACAGCCAGGCCCTTTCGGGGACCGCCTGCCGGCATGGCTATGGGAGTCCGGAAGAGCTCTTCGCGCTGCTTGAAAAATTTGCCGGCCGGGGAGGGGGAAACGATCTGGTCATCGGCTACTGGCCGGAACTGGACAGTCTGGGCCATGCTTGCGGCATCGAAAGTCCTGAGGCGGCGGACCTCTTTCATAAACTGGATCGCTGCTGCCGCGACTCCCTGCCCAGGCTGGCCGCGGCGGGCGCCGCCGTTATCGTCTGCGCCGATCACGGCCTGATCGACGCTCCGCAGGAACGGGTCATCAATCTGGAGGAACATCCCCGCCTGGCCGGGACCCTGACCCTGCCCCTCTGCGGAGAACCGCGCTGCGCCTATTGTTATGTCCGCTCGGATCGGAAGGAGGATTTCGAAAGGTACATTGCCGAAGAGCTTGATTTCGCCTGTGAACTCAAGCGGAGCCGGGAAATGATCCTGGAAGGATACTTCGGCCTGGGCCATGGTTCCCCGCGCCTGGAAGAACGGGTCGGCGAGTATGCCTTATTGATGAAAGACGATTACATTATCAAGGACCGGCTCCTTTCCGAAGAAAATTCGCCGCTGGTCGGAGTCCACGGCGGCCTGTCGGCCGACGAGCTTTATGTGCCGCTGATCCTGGTACCCCGTAACCCCTAAACTGCCGCAGCAGCTTGCTCGTTATTTTACGTGCCAACTGCGTTGCGACTTCCGTTACATAGCGCTGCTATGCGCCGGAAGCCGCGCCTTGTTGACCCGCAAAATCCCTTCGCAATCATGCAAAACTTTATGGTTTACGGGGTACTGGTATAGCCCGCTTAGCCATCATTTTTGACAAATCGGTCCGATTGTTTTAACTTGCCGTCCGGATTCGTTAGCGAAAGCCGAAAAGGCGACGGGGTCAATTCATTCGCCGCGGCCGCGGCCGGATAAAGCTGAGTTGAGCAGCTTGTCTGCTTTTATGCCCTTTAGGGTGCCAAACGAAACTTATGTGTCGCGAAGCAAATGCCCTCCTCAGGGGAGGATTGAACAGAACCCTTGGGGTGCCCTGTGGTTATGGCCAGGGAATTACAGGTCGATAAGGGCGGGATCCTCGGCTTTATCGCCTGGCAAACCCGGCAGGAAATCGGAAGAAAGTCCCATGTTACTGGAAGTGACTTCCAAGGAAAAAGATGTAGTCAGAACCGGTCCGCTGCTCCAGCAGACGGCCTTCTGGGGAAAGGTTAAGGATTTGCAGGGCTGTACGGCGGCGGCCTTCGACGTGCGTTTCAGCCTTGAAGGCGGTGCGGGAGGGGAAATCTCCGGTGGTGGCCAGACGACCGACATCCTCGTCATCCTGCGTGCCGCCGGGCCGAACGAGTTGGTGGCCCATGTCCCCTACGGCCCGAAATTCGAACCCGCCGAGGAGTTGCAGGGCTATTTCCTCGAAGAGTTGTCCGAGGCCCTGCGGCGGTATCTGCCGGAGAGCTGCTTCTTCATCCGCTACGATCTGCCCTGGAAATCCCCTGGTTCGAAGACGGCGCCTGTCGTTCCGGCCCGGGCAGCCGGCAGGAGCCGCCCCGCGAGGAGATCCAGGAAATTCGGATGAACATGGAGACCGAGGCCAAAAACCTGCGCAAGGCCCCGACCAATATCCTGCCCGCCAACACCCTTTTCATGGATCTGCGCAGAGCTAAAAAGGATATCCTCGGAGGGATGCGGGCCAAGACCAGATATAACATCAGGCTTTCGGAGCGGAAGGGGGTGCGGGTGACCGAGGTCGGGCCCGGCGAGCTCGATCTCTGGATGGCTCCGCTCCGCGCAGCCATCGGCCCGGATGAGCAGCACGGCTTCGATACA
>JARGFN010000279.1 GCA_029210665.1 Desulfobulbales bacterium | reverse complement strand
CAAGGAGATCGCCCTGGCCAACGCCACCATCTTCATGGCCCAGGACCGCAGCAATGTCGAGGAAGCCTTCCCCGGCGACATCATCGGCATCCATAACCACGGCACCATCAAGATCGGCGACACCTTCACCGACAAGGAACCCCTTAAATTCACCGGCATCCCGAACTTCGCACCCGAGCATTTTCGGAGGGTCATCCTCAAGGACCCCCTGAAGATCAAGCAGCTCAACAAAGGTCTGATTCAACTGGCCGAGGAAGGCGCGGTCCAGCTGTTCCGGCCCATCCAGGGCAGCGATTTCATCCTGGGCGCGGTCGGGGTCCTGCAGTTCGATGTGACCATGGCCCGGCTCAAGGCGGAGTACGGGGTCGAAGCGATCTACGAAGCGATCAACTACAGCACCGCCCGCTGGATCAGTTGCGGCGACCGGAAAAAACTGGCCGAACTGGAAGCCAAACACCGGAACAACCTGGCCCTGGATGCCGAAGGCCACCTCGCCTTTCTGGCCGACAGCGACTGGAGGCTGTCGCGGACCATGGAGCTTTTCCCCGATATAACCTTCCAGAAGACCAGGGAGCACAGCTGATCCCCTACCGGCTGGGAGATTGGCCAATCCTGGATGGCTTATCGTGATCGGTTACCTCCCCCCCACCGCCTAGGGCCCCTCGAAGCGATTCCCCGCCATTGGCTAACGGCTCCCGCAATCAGGGAAAACTCATAAATGTAATAAAAGGCAGGAGAGATTGCGGCACACCCCCCGATGGGTTAAATTGTTATTTTCTTCCGGTAACGGTTATGGAAAGGCCGGCAAACATCCCCTGAGATATCACCTGTCCGTCCATCCCTATCACAGCGACACAGCGAGGGAACATGCAAAGACCAGAAACCCTTTACGGGTACAGATATCTTCTCTGGCTGCCTATCATCGCCGGACTCTATACGCTCTCCAAGACCAATTATCTTCTCTTTCACGGCCTCGCGGAAATTTTCAGCGTCATCATCGCCTGCTGTATCTTCATTATCGCCTGGAACTCGCGGAGATTTTCCACCCAACCCTATCTTTTGCTGGTCGGGATCGGTTATCTATTCGTCGCCATCCTCGATCTTTTCCACACCTTCTCCTACAAAGGGCTGTCGGTTTTTCCCGGCTCCGACGCCGATCTGCCCACCCAGTTGTGGATTGCGGCACGATACCTGGAAAGCCTCACCTTCCTGGCCGCCCTCTATGCCTTCCGGAAGCGTTTCAAACTGACCGCGGTCTTCGGCGGCTACACCCTGATAACTTTTCTGATCTTTGCGGCTATTTTCTGGTGGAAGATATTTCCAGCCGCCTATATCGAGGGGAGCGGCCTGACCCCTTTTAAAATCCTCAGCGAATATCTGATCTGCTTTTTCTGGCTGCTTTCAATCCTGAGTTTTGCCATAAAGAAAAAAGAATTCGACCGCAAGGTATATAAGTTGCTGATCGCCTCGATGGTTGCCAGCGTTAGCTCCGAACTGGCGTTCACCCTCTATATCAGTGTCTTCGGTCTGGTCAATTTCAGCGGCCATA
>JARGFN010000081.1 GCA_029210665.1 Desulfobulbales bacterium | reverse complement strand
AATGAAATTACAAACTGATAAGTGAAATTTACCACGAAGCCGTCACGGATTCAGGATTATGGCAAATGCACCTTTTGGCGACGCCATCAACCCTTGACCAGCACCGTATCCCTCAGCCAGTTGGCGTCATCGGCTTCCGGATAATCGACGTTGTAGTGCAACCCCCGGGACTCTTTTCTGGTCATGGCGCAGCGCACGATCAGTTCGGCCAGCTGCGAGATATTGCGCAGTTCGACCAGATCGGGGGTGAGCAGATAATCCCGGTAGTGCTGGTCGATCTCGGCCAGAAGCGGGGCCAGCTTGTCCTTGACCAGGGCCAGCCGCTTGTCGGAACGGACGATGCCCACGTAATTCCACATCAGCCGTCGGATCTGGTCCCAGTTATGGGTGATCAGAACGCACTCCTCGATCCTCTCGGCCCGGCCGACGATCCAGTCCCGGATGTCGAGAAACCGCAAGCAGCTGTTTTCCGGCCAGTCCGCCTCGCAGTGGACGAAGGCCTGGTGGGCGAAGACCACCGCTTCAAGCAGGGAGTTACTGGCCAGCCGATTGCCACCGTGCAGGCCGGTGCAGGCGGTTTCCCCGAAGGCGTAGAGATTTTCGAGATTGGTTCGCCCCATCTTGTCGGTCAGCACCCCGCCGCACATATAATGAGCCGCCGGCACCACCGGGATCGGCTCCCGGGTGATATCGATCCCGTAACCGAGGCAGGTGTCATGGATATTCGGAAACCGCCTGCGGATAAAGGCGGCCGGCTGGTGGGTAATATCGAGAAAGACGCAGTCATCGCCGCTGGCCTTCATCTCGGCATCGATGGCCCGGGCCACCATATCGCGGGTGGCCAGATCGCCGCGCGGGTCGTACTTGTCCATGAAATGGCGGCCTTCCTTGTCGATCAAGCGGCCGCCCTCGCCCCGCACCGCTTCCGAGATCAGAAAATTCTTGGCCCGGGGGTGAAAGAGGCAGGTCGGATGAAACTGGAAGAACTCCAGATTGGCGACCCTGGCCCCGGCCCGGTAGGCCATGGCAATGCCGTCGCCGGTGGCGATATCGGGGTTGGTCGTGTAAAGATAGACCTTGCCGGCCCCGCCGGTACAGAGCACCGTCACCCTGGCCTGCCAGGTGGCGATGATGCCGTCGGGACCCAGCACATAAGCGCCCAGACAGCGGTCGGTGCAGGGCTGGCGGTGGTCGGGCGGCAGACCGGTCTTGGAATGGATCAATAGATCGACGGCCAGATGGTCCTCCAGCACCGTTATTCTGGGATCATCGGCCACCGCCTGCAACAGGGCCCGCTCGATCTCCTGACCGGAGCGGTCGTAGGAATGGGCGATCCGCCGGGCCGAATGCCCCCCCTCCCGGCCCAGATCGAGGCGGCCGGGATCTTTCTCGTCGCGGCTGAAGGCGACTCCCAGTTCGAGCAGTTCCCGGATCCGCTCCGGTCCCTTCTCGATCACCATCCGCACCACATCCTCGTGGCAGAGACCGGCCCCGGCAATCAGGGTGTCCTTGATGTGCAGCTCGAAAGAGTCCTCGGTGGAAAGTACCGCCGCGATGCCGCCCTGGGCGAGGTTGGTAGCGGTATTGACCTTGTCCTTCTTGGTGATCAGGGTGACCTGCCCGAGCCGGGCGGCCTTCAAGGCAAAGGAGAGGCCGGAGATGCCGCTGCCGATGACCAGAAAATCGGTTGTGTTGTTCATTCTGAAATATCCATTGCCATTCGGCTTGCTTTTAATAGTATAGCGTTTATCTTTTCCAGGGAGCAGGCGCCTGCCTGAACGTGCCACTTCACCTTTTCAGGAATATACCCGGCCCGGCCCTTTTTACGAGAGCTTAAAAAAGCTTCGGCCTCCCGGAACCTTGATTTTATACGGACAAATATGTCAAAACTCAAACTGATCATCTTCGATTGCGACGGGGTGATGTTCGACTCCAAAAACGCCAATCGCCATTTTTACAACCGGCTCCGCACCGGCCTGGGCCATCCGCCGATGGATGCGGCGGAACTGGAATACGTTCACATGCACCATGTGACCGACTCGGTCAGCCATATCTTCCGGCACTGGCCGGACGAACTGGAAAAAGCCCACCGGTTGCGGAATAGCCTGGATTACAAGGATTTCATCAAGCACATGACCATTGAGCCTGACCTGGTCGAATTTCTCGAACTGATCACCCCGAATTACCGGACGGCGATCAGCACCAACCGGACCACGACCATGTCCACCCTCCTGGACCTTTTCGACCTGCGCAGACATTTCGGCCTGGTGGTGACCGCCATGGATGTGGAAAATTCCAAGCCCCACCCCGACGCCCTGCACAAGATCCTCGACCATTTCTCAATGACGGCGGAGGAGAGCATCTTTATCGGCGACTCGATGGTCGATTATGAGCACGCCGCCGGGGTCGGCATGCGGCTGATCGCCTTCAAAAACCCGGAGCTGGCGGCTGACTACCATGTCAGCAGCTTTATGGAAATCACCGGGCTGCCGATTTTCGGGCGGGATTGATCCGCAAAGGAGCTGGCGGCGCTATCTAATGATGATGGTGATGTCCTTCTTCCGAAGGGCCGCCCAGTTTCCCTAGCGCTTCGGCAAGGATCTTGCCGGATTTCTCCATAGTCGCCACCGCCTCGCCCAGCAGCTCGACGACCTCGGGGTCGGCCTCATCCGCCACGACCTGCCGCCATTTGACAAACTCGGCAATGTGATTGTTATTGTGCTCTATCCAGTGCGGCAGCAGAATCCGCAATTTCTCGATTCCAGTTTTCTCGCTCATCTAAAATTTTCCTCACTCCGTCCAGTGGCGGATATCCAGCCCTGCCTGGTGATCAACAGTTGGCCAGAAACACCTTGTTGTTCATAAAATCGATCCTGACCACCCTGACCCCCGGCACCACCTGCGGCGGATCGAACAGGGAACTGATTTCCACCCCGTCCTCCTTGACCTTCAGGGTGCTGGCGTTCTCAGTCAGCAGTTCTTCGGACCGGTCTTCCTTTTCCAACATGACACTCATCTGGCACATTTTTTCACCTGTCGTGAGTAAATTATTTGTCGCCTTTCGTGTAGCCATTAATTAAAAATATATTCAGAGCATAGCAAAAAAATCGCCGCCGCAGAAGAAACTTTGCCGTGAGGACCACATGGAAAATCTCGAAATCAGCAGAATCCTCAAGAATTACCGGAACATCGCCGTCGTCGGCCTCTCCCCCAAAAGCGCCCGGCCCAGCCATCAGGTGGCCGCCTACCTGATCGAGGCCGGCTACAATATCGTGCCGGTCAACCCCGGCCACGACCGGATCCTGGGCAGAAAGTGCTATCCGAATCTCGAAGCGATCCCCGAAGCGATCGAGATCGTCGATATCTTCCGGAAACCGGAAGAGGTGGTGCCCATCGTTCGCGAGGCCGTCAAGATCGGGGCCAAGGTCGTCTGGATGCAGGAGGGCATCGTTAACCGGGAGGCTGCGGCCATCGCCGCGGAAGCGGGGTTGACCGTGGTCATGGACCACTGCCTGAAAAAAGACCACCAGAAACTGGCCTGAGCCGGATTCAAAAGGGACTGCCGTGGCTGGCCGCCCCCCGGCCGTTCTGAAGGGAACTCTTCACGCTTCTTGACTTTTAAGGTTATTTTAGCTAAATTCACCCGCTTTCCCCTTCCAGGCTAATTATCTGAAGTTCCATGGGAAGAACGTTGCGGCAATGGCGCCGTCAAAGTCCGGCAGTGAAAATCATTATCCCGATCGAGGTTGTAAATTGAGCGTACAGGGACTCAAAGGCTTCAAGGACATACTTCCCGCCGAAGTCGCCACCTGGCAGCGGATCGAGGCCGCCGCCCGCGCTCTCTTTCACCGCTACGGGTTTACCGAAATCAGGGTGCCGATCCTCGAAAAAACCGAGCTGTTCGTCCGTTCCATCGGCGAGGCCACCGATATCGTCGAGAAGGAGATGTACACCTTCGAAGACCGCAACGGCGCCTCGATCACCATGCGGCCGGAAGGGACCGCCCCGGTACTGCGGGCCTTTATCCAGCACAACCTCCAGCTTCTCCAACCGATCCAGCGGCTCTATACGATCGGCCCGATGTTCCGCCACGAACGCCCCCAGAAAGGGCGGCTCCGCCAGTTCCACCAGATGAGCGTCGAGGTGCTGGGCACCGACCAGCCAATGGTCGATGCCGAACTGATGGCGATGGCCTGGCAGCTCCTCGGCGAACTCGGCCTGACGGTCAGCCTGGAGATCAACTCCCTGGGCTGCCCGGAATGCCGCCCCGCCTACAACCAGGCCCTGCTCGATTTCATCGGCGAACGGAACGAGAAGCTCTGCGAGGACTGCCAACGGCGCCGGACCACCAATCCATTACGGGTCCTGGACTGCAAGAACGAAGCCTGCCGGGAACAGTACCAGGGGATCCCGGAACTGCCCGATCACCTCTGCGACACCTGCGCCGAACACTTCGCCGAAGTCCGGCGGCTGCTCGCTCTCCTGGAGATTCCCTACCTGGTCAATCCCTTCATGGTCCGGGGCCTCGATTACTACACCCGGACCACCTTCGAACTGATTACCGCCGATCTTGGCGCCCAAAGCGCGGTCGGGGCCGGCGGCCGTTACGACGGCCTGGTCGGCCAGCTGGGCGGACCGAAAAAAATGCCGGGGATCGGCTTCGCCATCGGCATGGAGCGGCTGGTCCTGCTCCTCGAACAGGTCGGGGCGGCCGAAGAGGAACCGGGGCCCGATCTCTTTATCGCCGCCCTGGGCGACGAGGCCCGGCAGCAGGCCTTCAGGCTGATGCAGCTCTGCCGCCAAAGCGGCCTCAAAACGGCGATGGACCCGGCCGGCCGCAGCCTGAAAAACCAGATGAAACAGGCCGGCAAGAGCCGGGCCCGCTTCACCTTCATTGTCGGCGAGGAGGAACTGGCCCAAAAAGCCGCGATTCTCCGCGATATGGCCAGCAAGGAGCAGCAGGAGATATCCCTGGCCGGGGAGCCCGCCGGCTGGCGCGACAGGATAGTACCGATAATCAACCGATAATTTTTTTTGAAGAACAACAGGTTGCTCCGATATTGTCGGCAACCGCACCCAGGAGAATAAATCCCGATGGAATCAATGGGAGCACTGAAAAGAACCCATTTCTGCAACGATCTTGGCCAGGCCGAGGTCGGCGAGGAAGTGACCCTGATGGGCTGGGTCCTGCGGCGCCGCGACCACGGCGGCGTAATTTTTATCGACCTGCGCGACCGTTTCGGCATCACCCAGGTGGTTTTTAACCCGGAGCTTAACAGCGAAGTCCACGCCAAGGCCCATGCCGTCAGAAGCGAATGGGTACTGGCGGTGAGGGGCAGGGTCGCGGCGCGACCCGAGGGCATGGTCAACGCCAAGCTCAAGACCGGCGAGATCGAGATCATGGTCGATGAGCTCCGCATCCTGAACAAGAGCAAGACCCCGCCGTTTCCCCTGGACGAAGATATCGAGGTCTCCGACAACCTGCGCCTGAAGTACCGCTACATCGACATGCGGCGGCCCCAGATGGCCGAGGCCCTGGTCCTGCGCCACAAGGCCTGCCAGGCCATGCGCGCCTATTTGAACGAGGAGAATTTCCTGGAGGTCGAAACCCCGATCCTGACCCGCTCCACCCCGGAAGGGGCGCGGGACTACCTGGTCCCGAGCCGGGTCAATCCGGGCCGCTTTTACGCCCTGCCGCAATCGCCCCAGCTCTTCAAGCAGCTCCTGATGATCGGCGGCATCGACCGCTACTACCAGATCGTCAGGTGCTTCCGCGACGAGGACCTCCGGGCCGACCGCCAGCCGGAATTCACCCAGATCGACATGGAGCTCTCCTTCATCGACGAGGAAGACATCTACCGGGTCGCCGAAGGCATGATCCGCCGGCTGTTCAAGGAAACCAAGGGCCTGGAACTTACCACCCCCTTTAACCGGATGACCTATGACGAGGCGATGGAACGCTTCGGCACCGACCGGCCCGACGTCAGGTTCGGCCTTGAGCTCACCGATCTGACCGGGATCGTCGAAAATTGCGGTTTCAAGGTCTTCCGGGCCGTGGTCGAGGGCGGCGGCATGGTCAAGAGCATTAACGCCAAGGGCTGCGCCGCTTTCTCCCGCAAGGATCTCGACGACCTGACCGAGTACGCCGGCAACTTCGGGGCCAAGGGCCTCGCCTGGGTCAAGATCAAGGAGGACGGGGAATGGCAGTCGCCGATCGCCAAGTTCTTCACCGACGAGGAGCGGGCCGAGATGGCCGCGGCGCTGGGGGCCGAAACGGGCGACCTGCTCTTCTTCGTCGCCGATAAACCGGCCGTGGTCCATAGCGCCCTGGCCGAATTGCGGCTTGAGCTGGCCCGCCGCCTGGACCTGCTGGCGGACGGCAGCTTTAACTTCCTGTGGATTACCGATTTTCCGCTGCTGGAGTACGATTACAATGAAAAACGCCACCACGCCGTCCACCATCCCTTCACCTCGCCGGCGGAGGAGGATATGGCCCTGCTGGACAGCGATCCAGGCCGGATCAGAAGCCGCGCCTACGATCTGGTCCTGAACGGCACTGAGATCGGCGGCGGCAGTATCAGAATCCATCAGCAGGAAGTTCAGGAAAAGGTTTTCCAGGTCATGGGTATTTCCAGGGAAGAGGCGGCGGACAAATTCGACTTTCTCCTCCAGGCCCTGGAGCTCGGCGCCCCGCCCCACGGCGGCATCGCTTTCGGCCTGGACCGTTTGATGATGATCATCAGCGGCCGGGATTCGATCCGCGACGTCATCGCCTTCCCGAAGACCCAGAAGGCAAGCTGCCCGATGACCGAGGCGCCGGCCCCGGTGGCCCGCAAACAGCTGACCGAACTCTCCCTGCGGCCGGACTGGCAGGAGACTTAAGCGAGAAAATCAGCGACGATCTCCCGAATCATGAACCGTCCAGAATGACCAGCCGCTTTATCCATACCGCCGACATCCACCTCGGCAAAACCTACCGCAACTCGCCCGGTGAAGCGGAGCGGTATGAGGATTTCTTTCGCTGCCTGGCCGGGATCGTCGCGGACGCGGTGCGCGAGGCCGTCGATTTTGTCCTGATCGGCGGCGATCTCTTTCATACCGGCCAGATCCTGCCCAAGACCTTTGCCAAGACCATCGAAACCCTGCAACCTCTCAAGGAGGCGGCGATCCCCTGCATCGCCATCGAGGGCAACCACGATTGGATCCACCGGCGGAACAATATCTCCTGGATGGAGGCCCTTTCCGAGATGGGCTATATCCGGCTGCTGCGGCCTGCGCGGACCGGGGACGGCGGCTACCGCTTCGAGCCCTTCGATGAGGAAACCGGCACCGGCGGCCGTCTTGAGATCGATGGTCTGAATATCCATGGCCTCGGCTATATCGGCGCCAACGCCGGCAGCCATGTCGAGCGGATCTGCGAGGCGGTGACCACCGGGAACAATCTGCTGCTTTTTCATGTCGGGATCTGGAAGTACTCGCCGGTCGAGATCGGCAATATGAAGATCGAGGAGGCCCATCCCCTGGCCGATAAATTCGCTTACGTCGCCCTCGGCCACGGCCATAAACCCTACGTGATCGAAACCCCGGCCGGCAAGCCCTATGCCTATAACCCCGGGGCGCCGGAACGGGTCAACTTCGGCGAGGAGAAATACGCCAAGGGCTATTACTTGGTGACCGTCGCGGAGGGCAGGTTTACCCCGGAATTTCGCCGGACCGATCCCCGGCCGATGCTGGTCGAGGCCGTTAATCTCGACGGGGCGGAGGATAGCGATACCGCCCTGGCACGATTTCGCGAGCAGGTGCGGGAAAATCTGGCCGGCCTGGATGATAAACGTGCGCCCCTTCTCGAATTGAAACTGGCCGGGCGGGTCGGCTTCCATCCCTTCGAGCTGGGCCGGGAACGGCTGCGGCTCGCCCTGGATGAGTTCGCTTCACTGCTCCATGTCGAGATCAAGAACCACCTCTCCTTGGTCGCACGGACAGGTGGCGGGGAAGTGGTCAAGAAATCCCTGGTCGAGATCGAAAAGGATGTCCTGCATGAGCTGATCGGGGCCCACAGTCAATACCGGGGGCGCGAAGAGGAATTGGCCAGGTTGGCCCTGGCGGTTCGCGATCTGGTCCTGAAAGGCGATGTCGACGATGACGAACTGCTCGGGCTTCTGCCGGAGATGGGCTGAGCAATGCAGATTCTCTCGATCTCCCTGCAAAACATCAAATCCCACCGGGATACCGAACTCCATTTCGTCAAGGGGATCAACGTGCTGTCCGGCGAGAACGGCGTCGGGAAAAGCACGATCTTCGAGGCCATCGGCTATGCCATGTTCGGGGTCGATGCCCGTGATTTCGTCGGCAATATCGAGCGCTTTATCACCATCGGCGCCAAAAAAGGGGAAATCAGCGTCACCTTTGCCACCGACGACGGCGAGAACTATCGGGTCTCCCGCGGTGTCGGGGCCGGCTCCAAGTGGCTCCTGGCCAGGAAGATCGCCGACGGGTTCGAAGTCGAGGATCATTCCGGCGCCGCGGAAACCGAGGCCCGGATCAAGGAGCTGTTAAAGCTCAAGAGCGGCCGGGCTCTGGCCGAACAGTATAAGCTGGTGATCGGCCCCTTCCAGAACGAATTCCTCGGCCCCTTCGTGCTCAGGCAGCCCACCAAGAGGCAGGATGCCTTTGATGAGATCCTCGGCATCGATGCCTGGCGAAAAACCTACAGCTCCACCCGCACGCTGCTCTCGACAGTCAGGAACAGGATCGAAGTACTCGCTGTCGAAATCAAGGGCAGGCAGGAACAGGTCGACACCCTGCCGGAAAAGAAAAAGGAACTGGCCGCACTGTTAAGGGAAGTTGCGGAATGGGGCAAGGAACTGGCCGGTAAGGAGAAGGGTCTGGCCGGGCTCGAAAAAACCCTCGCCGGTCTCGACGAACACGAGAAGAAGATCACCTCTCTGAAAGCCGATTGCCGGGTCCGGGAAAATCGGATCCGCGATGGGGAGGCCAAGTTGGTCGAGCAGGCCAAAAGGGTTAAGGAATCCGAGCAGGCGATCTGTGCCCAGGAGAAGAATAAACCGGGCAAGGAAGCCTATGAGGCCGCCGAAGCCGCCCTCAAAACATTGAGGGAGAAAGAGAAACGGAAAAGGGAGATTGAAAAGGATTTAAACGGTCTGGACCGGGAAGCCGCCCGCCTCGCCCAGTCCCTCGCCCATGAAACGGAAGAGACCTGCAAAACCGGGGAGCGTCTTGCGGTGGAAGAGGCGCGGCTCCTGAAAGAACATCGGGAGCTGGGCGGGGACCGGGATCCGGCCCGGATAGCCGCCCGTTTAGCCGAGGCGCGAAAGGAAGCGGAAAAGCTCCGCTCCGCCGGGGGACTCCTGGAGGGCAGGCGAGCGGGGCTGCTGGAAGGCAGGGAAAAGCTGGCCGAGGGAGTCTGCCCTTTTTTCAAGGAGCAATGTCTTAATGTAGCCGGAAAGGCGCCCCGTGATGTCTTCAGTACCGGCATAGATGAGCTGGCGCGGGAAAGGGAAGCGTTGGACAAGAAGCTTGCCGAGGCGGGCAAGGAAGTGGCAGCTGCCGAAAAAGCCGCCCGGGAAATGGAAGCGATCAAAGTCCGCGGGGAAGGCATTGAAAAACAGTTGACCAACCTGGCTAAGGAAAAGGTGGATAACGGTACCCGGCGAAAATCTCTCGCGGCAATCGCCAGGGAAAAGGAAGAGGCGGAGAAAAAAGCCGCCGCCCGCAAAGAGGACCTTGAACCGTATAAGGCTATCAATGCCGAAATATCCAAAGTCGAAAAACAAAGGGATGGGAACCAGGCGGCCAGGGACGCCTTCTTTGCCAACCAGAAAGACGCCCGGGACCTTGAAAACCGGCAGCGGACCATGAAGGATTGGGCCGGACTGCTCGAAAAAATCAAAGCGGAACTGGCGGGCAAGCAGCAGGAACTGGCCGGTCTTGAAAAGGATTATGACCCTAAGCGCCATGCGGAAGTACGAGTGGAGAAGGACAGACTGGTTGCCGGAATTGCCACGATCAGGCAGAAGATCAGCGGTCTGGACAGGGATCGTCTCCGCCTGGCAGGGGAGATCGAAAAGCTTAACGGGATAAAGGCGGAGATCGCGGCGAAGGCGGCTGAGAAGAAGAGCTGTGAAGCCAAGGAAGAGCTGGTCAGGTTTCTGCGGGACAGGATCTTCAATAGCGTTTCCGCCCAGCTTTCGGAACGGTTTCGGGAGGAGATCAGTTTCCGGGCCGACCGGATCTACCGCAATATCGCCGAAACCGACGAGGAGCTCTACTGGGGCGATAAATACCGGATCGTCCTGCGAGACATGGTGGCCGGGGAGTTGCGGGAGCGCAGCGACGACCAGTTGTCCGGCGGCCAGACCATGAGCGCCGTGGTCGCCCTGCGCCTCGCCCTCCTGCAGACCATCGGTTCCCGGGTGGCCTTTTTCGACGAGCCGACCTCGAACCTCGATGCCGCCCGGCGGGAAAACCTGGCCCAGGCCTTCCGGGCCATCGACGTCGGCCGCGAGGAGGTGACCGAGCACTGGTACGACCAGCTTTTCCTGATCAGCCACGACGTCGCCTTTGCCGAGGTGACTGATCAGATTATTTCCCTGGAATAAAGCTGAGTTGAGCAGCTTGTCTGCTCGTACGAAACTTATGCCCTGTGGGCATAAAGCTGCCCAGGATTGGCCAATCACCCCGCCGCCCTGCGGGGCGCCCGATAACGGCGCATCTGCGCCCCGCAGGAAGTGCCCTCCTCAAGGGAGGATTGAACAGAACCCTTGGGGTGCCGTGTTGGCAACTCGTTGATATACCATTAGTATTATCAACATCGTTGCCGCC
>JARGFN010000080.1 GCA_029210665.1 Desulfobulbales bacterium | reverse complement strand
CCCCCTCAGGGGGGCATATCATGAGGCCTCCCGCTCTGCGGGAGGAGTTTCACTGAAAGCAAAACTACTATACCGCCAAGGGGAGACGGAAGAGGCGATAAAAAGTCTTGCCTTAATTGATGTTCCTTCGTGCAGCGACCCGTATGTCGTGACCGAAACAAATTTTTTATTGGGCAAGTATTATGATCGATTAGGTAAGGTTGATGATGCCTTCGCCAGCTTTGTGGAAGGGAATAAACTCCAGGCGGAATCATTCGAGGCAAAAAGAGTCGATGAAACCGAGTTTATTGCGGTTATTGAAAAAAATAAAAAAATATTTTCCGGGAAAATGGTGAGTAGTTGGGTGCCCTATGTTTCAGATGAGGAGGCGTTACCTGTCTTTTTTGCCGGTTTCCCAAGGTCTGGGACGACTCTTGTCGACCAAATGCTGAATGCTCATTCACGCATCAACGTAATTGAAGAAAAGCCGCTGATTGCCGACTTGATTGAACTTGTAAAGCTGAATATCGGACCTTATCCCGAAGTCGTTTCCAGCCTGGATGACGAACAGATTAAATATTTAAGATCACATTACGCAAGTGCCGTCAAAAAATATTTGCCGGAAAATTGTGAGGGGCACCTGGTGGTAGATAAATTTCCCCTGCACCTCGTGCATATAGGTTTTATACAGAAAGTTTTTTATGGCGCTAAAATAATTTTTGCCCTTAGACACCCGCTTGATGCTTGCTTGAGTAATTTTATGCAATATTTCCTCCTCAGTACGGCAATGAAGCATTTTCTGACTCTTGATGGCACGGCCAATGTTTATGCAAAAATTATGGATTTATGGCTTCATTATGAAATGATATTCGATCTGAATCTGCATGTCTTCAAGTACGAGAATATGGTTGAGGATACGGAAAATGAGGCAAAAAAGTTAATAGATTTTCTGGAGCTTGAGTGGGAAAGAGATGTTCTTGATTTTTTCACCCATGCGCAAAAACGGAAATCGATCATGACCCCAAGTTATCAAGATGTCATGACCCCAATTTATAAAAGGGCCAGGTTTCGGTGGAAAAACTACCGGAAACATCTTGGGTCTGTTATGCCCAAGGTGGGACCATATGCCAGGGCCTTTGATTATGAGCTTGATTAGCGCCCCTGCCGGAAGCGATCACAGCGCGCCGAATCTGCTGTGTTCTCGGCCTGCTCATCTCTGCACCGGTACACATAGCGGGGGGGCAGATTGCCTCCGGCTTTAATCGTCGCGAGAGGAAGGTTCTTGATATTTTTCACCATGAACTTTGCACAGGAGATAGGCCGGAGTTTGATCTATGATCGGTGAGAAAAAATCCTGGGCGAATTGTTTTTCAAAAAATAGATTTATGAAGACAGTTTTAGCGGTTTGATTGTCAACTAAAACTCCAAATTGAACTTTGTGTTTTTCGTTTTGCTTGAGGTAGAGGGTATGGCCCATATATTTGCCTGGCAGATATTTCCTTGAATAAGTATTGCCTCTGAAAGAATAGATTAAATTGGTCAGGCTAATATTTTCCCCATCAAATAGTCGTAAGCGGCCACTGTTGAGGTTTACGGTGTAGTCGCCAGCGCTGCTTAATCCGTGAATAGAAGAGTTTTTGAGGCGATAGGAAAATATCGGTAGTTTGGTGTAGGAGGAGGGTTCGATTTTTCTTTTTAAATCCCTTTTGCCCAACTTATACCAAGATTCTTCGACAAGCTCGTAGTCCATGAAAAGGTAAACGGGCGGACAATTCGGAGGGAATAAAAAAGAAAGAATTTCCTCAATCCGAGCATGATTTATGTTGTGCTTATTACTTAAAATAAAACGGCTCTTTTCTACTCCGGCACTCAATAATTCGGCTAAACCGGCAATCCCTGAATCCCAGCTGTTTGCGTCTCCTGTAAGAATTGTAAATATTTTACGCAAACCTTGCTGGCCGTTAGCCGTATAAAACTGGATCCAGTTGGCGGCTAATCTGAAGTCGCTAGTGGCTAAAGGGAAATATAAAATATATTGGAGCGAGGTCGGGTGGTAGACACCATCGGCCAAGGTGTTTCTCCCTGTATAATAGACCAGAGGGTGGCCGCGTCCCCAGGAAGTCCAAATAACCGCTTCTTCCGGGGTAGTTACCGAAATTTCTTTTAATGCCTCCGATATGACAGGGTCCAAGATTGGGGATGGCGGGGGTAGATGCTCTGTGTGATGGATAGGGAGAAAGCCGAGGCAGACGATCAAAACAACACCCACCATTATTTTTAAGCGCTCATGCTTATGCAGTATGGCCAAACAAAGAAAAATAATGGTTCCCAGCCCCAGACCCAGCAAGGGCGCAAAGAAAATATCGAATCTGGATGCTTCAAGGGCCAAAGCTTCCAAGGCAATTAATGGCGCCAGGAAAAGAAAT
Organism: Desulfobulbales bacterium; assembly: GCA_029210665.1. Taxonomy (GTDB): domain Bacteria; phylum Desulfobacterota; class Desulfobulbia; order Desulfobulbales; family JAGXFP01; genus JAGXFP01. Next base: position 8,494 of record JARGFN010000080.1, on the reverse strand, counting down.
CTTTTCTTTGAAAGAAAAGCTAAACCGATCAGACCTGCAATTGAGAGGATATATATATAAGTGTGACCGGCCACAGCTAGGGCATGTGATTGAAAAGATGAGCCATTTTGTTCTTGAACCAATTGCTCAAGGGGAGGGAAAAAGAAGGCGGATTCTTTCCCGAAAATATATTTCAGGATCCCCATAACGCTTCGCGGTAGTTGTGAGAACGCATCGCCTTTCCAGATCCATAAAATCAAAAAGAAAAAAGCGAAAGCACAAATGTATCTGATTACTCTTTTCCCGGAGTCGAAACGGATAAAAAAAAGTGATAATAAAAGTGGGCCGCCTGCTAACAGCAATGGTGGCGCTAAAACCTGGTCCCACCACCATATAAACAGAACAAGAGAAAAGGCAAAAGTAACGAAAAGTCTGCCACGGGCATTTATTTTTTTTATGTCGGAAATTTGAGTTGCCAGGGCAATAAACAGGGTTACGAACATTACGTTAAGGATATCGGTATCGCACCATCCAATTGAACTCCTTTTAATGAAAGATGGGGATATCAGGGAAAAAAAAGCTACGCAAAACCCCGCGGTTTTAGCTGCCGTGATATTGGGCACATAGGATTTTTGCCAGGGGATATTGGCGGAAATTATCAAGGTATAGCCCAACAAATAAGCCGGGATAGCCAATAGTACTCCCAAAAAAGGGGGGATAAGAACGGCAATCCACTCTAACGGCTGGTTGGCGATAAAGGCAAATACGGCTAATAAAACTGAAAGAAGAGGCGCCGGGGATTGCCTATGGGTTCCTTCTGGGTAACGGCGCTGAGGTTTAAATCTTTCAATTTTACCCTGCAAAAGGTCGTTAGCGATATCCATGTAATAATAAGAGTCTACTCCCAGGGCAACAGGCAGAGATCCGGAGTTGAAAAAATATTGATCCTTATTGTCAAGCCAATGCTCTAGATCATTAAATCTCAGGAAAAAGCCGAATAGCATTATTGTTAGCAACACAGCAACTGTGAATGTTTTTGTTTTGATGATTTTATCTAATTCTTTCATGTGAGATTAAGTTTGGCTTATTTTTTATGAAAAAAGTCTCGTCATTTTATGACAAGGCCGTCCTTTTGGATATTCGGGGTGCGCGTGATTCGTGTTTATTATGTCGGCTGGTTTACTGTTCTACTCAAAAAAGCAACATAGTTAAAGGATACTTGCCCTCATGTCACGAAATTCTTACCGGGTTAAAGCTGTCGTTTCACCCAATGAAGAAGGGCGCGTAAGAGAGAAAGCTCCCGTGGTTCGAGAATATATGCCATCTCATTTTCGGCTTTTTGCGAGCGCATCAATTAGCGGGCCAAGGTTCTTTTCGTAATTTTTCCATATGGCCAGCGATGATTTATATATTGGTTTTCTGACTTGCATCACGCTGGCTGTCGAAACGGTCCTTTTTGTCTTGTAAAATTCCCGACAATTTTCATCCCATTGCAGGTCGCAGAAATCCAGAATTTTTCTGGTTTCAGCTTCCGGGTCCTCGATAATCCTTTCATATTGAATATCGAGAATTGACTCGGGAATCAAGGTTTCCCAGTATTCAATGGTCTCTTGATATAATTGATGGAATTTGCCGAGTTCCTGAAGGTCGTATGAAAATTCCTGGCCCTGGGCGGTAAACAGGGTTTTGTAGCAAGAAAAGGTGGTCGCCATCGAATTCCGTTTACAATGGATTATTTTCGCGGCGGGGAAAAGGCTTTTCATCAAGCCCAGATAGAAGAAATTCTGCGGCATTTTGTCGGTTATGAATTTGCGGTTGCCATCAATCAATCCCGAAATCGCCGTTGAATATATTTCCCGATATTTATTCAAGTTATCTGCATTTATTACGGAATCTACATCTAAAGGCGCCCTGGAATATATGGCATGCATTATTGATTGGGCGATCTGGCTCATCGTGATGATTTCGCCGCCGGCTGTAACCTTTTCATGGCTTGCAATGATCTGCTCAACGAGAGTGGTTCCGCTTCTTGGCATGCCGACAATGATAATCGGAATGATAGGGGGAGATGGCTCGTTACTGATAACTGCTAAAAATCTCGATAAAGTTTCCCTGGTCTTTCGAAAATAGGCGGCCTGCCTATCAAAACTGTAATTGATTGTCTGTCTTTTTAGATGATTGCCAATTTCCAGAAATCTGAACGCCTCGGCAAAATTTCCGGTTGCCTCAAATATGTGATATAAAGTGAATGAAAGATATACCCGGTCTTCAATTGAAATTCTTTGAGCGGTGACCGCGGCACTGATGGTCTCAATCAGCTCCCTGCTGAAAAAATCTCTATCAATAATCGACAATATATAAAGGGATTTTGCATATAATGGATCTGTGTGCAGAGATCGTTTGGCATAATTCTCGGCTTTATCAAAATTTCCGATCGCCTGGTATGTAGAGGCAAGAAGGTAGTATGCCAAGGTATTCCGGTCGTTTATCCCGATGGCCATTTCTAGTTTATTAATGGCTGCCGAGGGGTTGCCGGAGTTATTGTAGGCTATTGCGGTATTTATCAGGAGTTGATCCAGGCCGGATCCCTTGTTCTTGCTGGATAGGGCTATTTCTTTTTCATAGTGGATTATTGCTTCCGGATACTGGCCGTCGTGCGACAGCAAATCTGCTAAATAACCCCGGCAGACAGAATTCTGCCGGTTTTGGTCCACGACTCTTTTCAGTATCGGAATCGCAATATCCGCTTGGCCTGTTTGCATTGCTATGTCGGCCAGCAATTTGTACGACGCCATGTGGCTTGGCGTCTGGGCAATGATTTCCCCGAGGGCTTTTTGGGCTTGGCCGGGCAACCCTGCTTGGTAATAGTGAACCGCGGTATTGAACCGTTCTTGAATCTCGGAAGAGATTCCCGGTCGTTTATTTCTTTTAATTTTTTTACTCATTCCGATAAACCTGTTCGTCCACGATAAGTTTTTGCGACGCCGTCACGATTCAGGGCAGTCATTTTCGTCGCTGGTTACATAGCGGTTGTAATTGGTGATGTAAATATCCGACATGGTCAGAAAGATGGTGATGATCAGCGGACCGTAGATGATCCCCAGAAAACCGAAAAGTTTCAGCCCGCCGAGGATGGCCAGAAAGACCAGCAGGGTATGCATCTTGACCTTCTTGCCGACCAGCTTGGGTTTGAGGCCGTACTCCACCGAAAACGAAAGAGTCGCGTAGAATATCAGCATGATGAAACCCTGGCCGATATTGCCCTGGAGCATCAGGATCAGGGCCGCCGGAACCAGCACCAGGCCGATCCCGAAAATCGGTAAAAAGGCGAGAATCAGCATTATGCCGCCCCAGAGGATCGGCGAGCCCAGGCCGAGCAGGGCAAAGGCAACCCCGCCCAGCACTCCCTGAATAATCCCGCAGATCCCGTTATTGATCAGGACGGCGTCCGAGATCTCCTTGAACTTCTGGATGATCTGCTTTTCCTGATCGTCCGGCATCGGTGAAACCTTGAGCAGAAAGTTAACCAGTTTGTCGCTGTCGGTCAGCAGGAAAAAGATGGTGATGATCATCAAGGTGAAATCGAAGATAATCAAGGCGATGTTGGCGGCCCATGTCTTGGCCTGATTGAAGAGGAACAGCCCGGATCTCCCGGAAAGATCGGTGAGGGCCGCCGCCAGCTTTTCCGGTTCGAGGACGATGCCGTAATCAAATTCCAGCATCTGTTGGATTTTGATTATCACAGTGCTTTCAAACAGCAATTGTTTTATTTTGAGATTGATATTGGTGCCCCTGCTCAGATGATAGAGATCGAGGGCCTCCGAGGAAAGGGCCGCGACGAAGAACATCAGCGGGATAAAAACCAGCAGGATGATCAGGCCGCAGGTCAGAAGCGAGGCGATTGTTTCGGGCATCCGTTTGGCCAAGAAGCTGTAAACCGGCTGAAAAAGCCCGGCCAGGAGAAATGAGACGACCAGGATTGACAGAAAAGGCCAGAGCAGTCGGCCAACCAGCAGGGTGGTAAGCAGGAAGAGCAGCAGAAAATACTGGAGGACCATTCGGGACGGCTTTGGCGTTGTCATGAAACCTCGGGGTTTTAAATTCGTAACCGTTCAGCAGCACCACATCTTCGGACGATCGGCCCGGCTTACACCCACAGGGCATAAGTTTCGTACGAGCAGACGAGCTGCTCAACTCAGCTTCACGTACACGAGGTATGCGGCGCCGGTTCGCTTGTCCAAATCTGCGGCACTGCTGAACGGTTACAGTCCGGTGTTTTTGGATACTTTGGCAACCGGCCCGGTGCACGGTTACGAAATTCCACTAGCGAGAATTATGTCGAGTATAGTCAATTTATTGTTCCATATGAATCATTAATTAGCTATATTGACATAATTTTTCATCGGTCATGCCGTATTACGGGAGGGCATCATGGATGTCAGCGTCGAAAGGATAGCGGAAAAAGAACTGAAGGCCAAGCCGGCCGGGAAAAAGCTTGGTTTCGGGGTGCATTTTACCGATTACATGCTGGTTATGTCGTACCGGGAAGGGGCGGGCTGGGCCGCGCCGGCGATCAAGAAATATGGCGCTTTCTCGCTTGATCCGGCCGCGATGGTTCTCCATTACGGCCAGGCGATTTTCGAGGGGCTCAAGGCTTATCGCGGCCGGGAGGATCGGGTCTATCTTTTCCGGCCGGCCGACAATCTCCACCGGATGAATGACTCGGCGGTTCGCATGTGCATGCCGGTTATTCCGGTCGACGAGGTTCTTGCCGCCATGCAACAGCTCCTCAGCCTGGAACGCGACTGGGTGCCCGATATCGGCGGCGCCTCGCTCTACATCCGGCCGACGATGATTGCCACCGAAGCCGCCCTGGGTGTGCGGCCGGCCCGGGAGTATCTCTTCTTTATCATCCTCAGTCCGGTCGGCGCCTATTATCCGGAAGGTTTCAATCCGGTCAAGATCTGCGTCACCGATAAATACGTCCGGGCCGTCCGGGGCGGGGTCGGCAATGTCAAGACCGCCGGTAATTACGCGGCCAGCATCATCGCGGCCCTGGAGGCCCAGGCGAAAGGCTATACCCAGGTCCTGTGGCTGGACGCGGTCGAGCGGCGCTATGTCGAGGAAATCGGCACCTCGAATATATTTTTCCTGATCAAGGGCGAACTGATTACCCCGGCCCTCTCCGGCAGCATTCTGCCCGGCATAACCCGCGATTCGGTGATCAAGCTGGCCCGCTCCTGGGGCATCAAGGTTACCGAGCGGCCCATCACCATCAATGAAGTCATCGCCGCGCTGGAGGACGGCTCCCTTGCGGAGATCTTCGCCAGCGGTACCGCGGCGGTAATCTCTCCGGTCGGCGCCCTTAATTATAAGGATCGGGAGTATCCGGTCAACGGCGAGACGACCGGACCCCTGGCCCAGCGCCTCTTCGATGAACTGCAGGGGATCCAGTACGGTGAGCGGCGGGATCATTTCGGCTGGCGGGTTCCGGTCGAGCACGCCGCGAAATAATCGTAACCGTTCAGCAGCACCACATCTTCGGACGATCGGCCCGGCTTACACCCACAGGGCATAAGTTTCGTACGAGCAGACGAGCTGCTCAACTCAGCTTCACGTACACGAGGTATGCGGCGCCGGTTCGCTTGTCCAAATCCGCGGCACTGCTGAACGGTTACAGGCCGGCGGTTTTGGATACTTTGGCGACCGCCCCAGTGAACGGTTACAAATAACCTGCCCCCCGACCGATATTTCTTTTCCTCTCCCGCTCCCTCCCTTGCCGGCTGGGAGATTGGCCAATCCTGGGTGGCTTATCCCGTGTTCGGTTCCTGATCCGCTAATGGTCCACGGGTCCCTCCTTCCAGCGGTTCGTGGCAAGCGAAGAGAAAATTTTGCGGACCGTCTTGATTTTTGCAATATCGTCACTATAGTCTAGCTCATCCCGGATAAGGGAGGGTGCCCGTAAGTCCTGTATTAGATGCCGCTCGCGGATTTTTTACGGGATTTGTTTTTTAATGGACTTAACGGCCTCAAATGATGGAGAATAGGCAAGCGGTCACCGCGGGCCTCGAATCACCTTCGTTAGCGGCCTGTTGGCCTGCACCGCAAAGCACTGTCCGTCCGTCTCGCGGCATGTTGAAGTCTTCAGGGCCTTTCCTTATCCGCGCGACCGACAGGATTTAAATCTAAAAATTAATTAAAGACAAAAAATGGGAGGTTTAAAATGAAGATTCGTCCACTAAATGACCGGGTGTTGGTTAAGAGGCTTGCAGAGGAAGAAGTTACCAAGGGCGGGATTATTATTCCGGATAGCGCCAAGGAAAAACCGGTCGAAGGCGAGATTATCGCGACCGGACCCGGCAAGTTGAACGACAAAGGCGAGAGGGTGGCCATCGATCTGAAGGCCGGCGACAAGGTCCTCTTCAGCAAGTATGGCGGCACCGAAGTCAAGCTTGACGGCGAGGACTACCTGATCATGCGGGAGGACGATATCCTCGGGGTAGTCGAATAACCCGTCCGAATTGGGCAGGACGGGTTCCGTCCGACCGTTGCATAAAAATTATACAGTAAAATAAGAATTCATAATCAAGGAGAAGAACTGTCATGGCTGGTAAACAAATTAAATATGGCGTTAAAGCACGGGAAGCCATCCTGAAAGGCGTAAATACTCTGGCGGATGCAGTTAAGGTAACTCTTGGTCCCAAGGGCCGCAATGTCCTGATCGAGAGGTCCTTCGGGGCGCCGACCATCACCAAGGACGGCGTCACGGTTGCCAAGGAGATCGAGCTCGCCGATAAATTCGAGAATATGGGCGTCCAGATGGTCAAGGAAGTCGCTTCCAAGACCAGCGACGTGGCCGGCGACGGCACCACCACCGCCACCGTCCTGGCCCAGGCCATCTTTACCGAAGGCTCCAAGCTGGTTGCCGCCGGTAATAATCCGATGGATATCAAGCGCGGTATCGAGCAGAGCGTCGCGGCCGTTGTCGCCGAGCTTGCCAAGATCGCCAAGCCGACCAAGGAGCAGAAAGAGATCGCCCAGGTCGGCACGATCTCCGCCAACAATGACGAAACCATCGGCAAGATCATTGCCGAAGCGATGGACAAGGTCGGCAAGGAAGGCGTGATCACCGTCGAGGAAGCCAAGAGCATGGAAACCACTCTCGATGTCGTCGAGGGCATGCAGTTCGATCGCGGCTACCTGTCTCCCTATTTCGTTACCGATGCCGACAAGATGGAGGTGAATCTGGAAGATCCCTACATCCTGATCAACGAGAAAAAGATCAGCAACATGAAGGATATGCTGCCGATTCTGGAGCAGATCGCCAAGATGGGCCGGCCGCTGTTCATTATCGCCGAGGATGTCGACGGCGAGGCCCTGGCCACCCTGGTGGTCAACAAACTGCGCGGCACCCTGAATGTCGCCGCCGTCAAGGCGCCGGGCTTCGGCGATCGCCGCAAGGCGATGCTTGAGGATATCGCCGTTTTGACCGGCGGTCAGGTGATCACCGAGGATCTCGGCATCAAGCTCGAGAATATCACCATTGATGATCTCGGTAACGCCAAGCGGATTGTGGTCGATAAGGACAACACCACGATCATCGACGGCGCGGGTTCCAAGGATAAGCTGGCTGCCCGGGTCAAGCAGATCAGGGCCCAGGCCGAGGATTCCACCTCCGATTATGACCGCGAAAAACTTCAGGAGCGGCTGGCCAAGTTGATCGGCGGGGTTGCGGTAATCAATGTCGGCGCGGCCACCGAAAGTGAAATGAAAGAGAAAAAGGCCAGGGTCGAGGATGCCCTGAACGCTACCCGCGCCGCGGTTGAAGAGGGGATCGTTCCCGGCGGCGGGGTTGCCTACCTGCGTTGCCTGCCGGCCCTTGAGAAATTGAAACTGGAAGGTGAGCTTCGGCTCGGCAAAAACATCATCATGCGGGCTCTTGAGGAGCCGGTCCGCCAGATTGCCAACAATGCCGGCCGGGAAGGCTCGGTGATTGTCGATCACGTCAAGGGCCTCAAGGGCGCCAACGGTTTCAATGCCTACACCGAAGTATACGAAGACCTTATCGAGGCCGGAGTCATCGATCCCGCCAAGGTTACCCGTTTTGCCCTGCAGAACGCGGCCAGTGTCGCCGGTCTGTTGTTGACCACCGAGTGCATGGTCTCCGATGAGCCGGAGAAGGAAGGCGCCGGCGGCGGCGGTATGCCTCCGATGGGCGGCATGGGCGGTATGGGAGGCATGGGCGGCATGATGTAAAAGCCCGTTCTTGTCCGCTTTACCGAAAGGGCCTTTCGCGGAAAGGCCCTTTTTTTATTGACAACCGCGGCAAAATTTTACATATAGACCCTTTCCTTTTGGCGATGTAGCTCAGCTGGTTAGAGCATACGGCTCATATCCGTAGTGTCCGGGGTTCAAGTCCCTGCATCGCCACCATAACATACTCCGGCAGCTTCCGGTAAGATATAAAAACCCGCTTGACTCATGGTCTCAGCGGGTTTTCTGCTGTCCGGGGTGG
>JARGFN010000079.1 GCA_029210665.1 Desulfobulbales bacterium | reverse complement strand
AAAGTTGTCCGTTATATATTTTTTCTGATTGTTAAGCAATGATGGCGTCGCAAAAAGTTAGATCAACTGCGTCGTGGCGTGGGTCTTAATTCCCGAGTCCGGTGTAGGAGCGGCTTCAGCCGCGAAATCCCCCCGGTTTCGCCGGCTGTCACCATTCGCGGCTGAAGTCTCCTACAGAGAGGTCTGCGTTTTCACCCGGGGAGTAACGACTCCCTCAGCCATCGCCCCTCAGAAGCCAAGCTCCTTCAGAAAGCGCGGGTTTCTGCTCCAGTCCTTGTCGACCTTGACCCAGAGTTTCAGCATGATTTTCCGGCCGATCAGGTTGGCGATATCGTGGCGGGCGGCGGTGCCGATCTTCTTGAGCATCGCGCCGTTTTTACCGATAATGATGCCCTTCTGGGATTTCTGCTCGACGTGGATGGTGGCGTCGATGGTGACCAGTTTCTTGTGCTCCTCCTCATGGAAGCGGTCGATGGTCACCGCGGTTGAATATGGGATCTCCTGGCGGGTCTGGAGGAAGATCTTCTCCCTGATGATCTCCGAGACGATGAACCTTTCCGAGGAATCGGTGGGGATGTCTTCCGGATAGAGGCGGGGGCCTATGGGCAGACGGGCCAGGACTTCCTTCAGGAGGATATCGGTGCCGTCGGCATTTTTTGCCGAAACCGGGATGATCGCCTCGAAGGGGTAGAGCTTTTCATAGGCGTTCAGGATCGGCAGCAGTTTTTCCCGGGATTCAAGATCGATCTTGTTGATCAGGAGAATGGCGGGCTTGCCGGCCCCGGTCAGATATCTGGTCAGGTCCTTTTTCGGGGAGGGCGGGGGCATGGTCACGTCGATCATGAAAAGGATCACATCGACTTCGGCGAGACTCTCCAGGGCGATCCTGACCATCTCGATATTCAGGGGGCTGTGGGCCTCATGGATGCCGGGGGTGTCGAGCATCACGATCTGGTGGTCGGGGCCGTTGACGATGCCCAGAATCCGGTTCCGGGTGGTCTGCGGCTTGGGGGAGACGATCGAGATCTTCTGGCCGAGCAGGCAGTTCAACAGGGTTGACTTGCCTACGTTGGGGGGGCCGACCAGGGCGACGATCCCCGATTTTACCTGTTTTGGTTCTTTCATTATGAGCTGGTTTTCCGCTACTGGTTGATGGTTGGCTGTTCAGGCAAGCAATATAGCCCTTTTCGCTGGCGATGCCATGCTAATTGATGACAAACTATATTATTGCCATTAAGATAATGGCCTTTTTCCCGATTATACCGGCCCCGCCACCCGTGGCTTTCCGTAAATTCTGATTATACTGGAGATTTCATGTCCTTTTCGGGCAAAATCGTCGAATATATCGAGCATGGCAAATTTATCTGCGGTCTGGCGGTCGACGAAGACGCCAAGCGGCTGCGGCTGATCAATCAGAACGGCCGCGAGATCAAACTGGCCATGGCCAGGGTTCTGCACCGGACCTCCAGGCCGGTTGGTGTCGGGCAGAGCCGCGAGGACGTCCAGCGCTATTTGCAGGAAGTCAATCAGCAGCGCCAGGATTTGACCGCCCGGGTCGATCTGGCCGAAATCTGGGAGTTGGCCAGCGAGGAAAAAGAGAGCGCCTTTTCGCCGGAATTCCTGGCCGGGCTCTGTTTTGGCGAGGATGCCTCGGAGGATCAGGTTGCCGCCTTTTTGCGGACCATCTTCGCCGACCGCCTGTATTTCAAATACCGGGAAGGGCTGATTCAGGTCCATTCGCCCGAGGTCGTCGAACAGTTCAAGATCAAGGCCGAGAAGGAGCGGGAGAAGGAGGCCCTGCTGAACCGGGGCGCCGAAGCCCTGGCCCGGCTGCGGCGGGGCGAGGACCCGGGCGAATGGCCGGAAAGGGAGAAATGTCTGGCCCTGGTCCGGGACTATTACCTGTTCGGCAACGATTTCGAGGAAAGCGACCTGGCCCGCGAACTTCTGAAGGGAGCCCGGCTGAGCGGTTCCCATGAACCCTATCACCTGCTGGTGCAGGCCGGAATCTGGCGTCTGGACGAAAACATCCCGGTGCTGCGTTATGAGGTGCCCGTGGAGTTCCCCGGGGAGGTTCTCCGGGAAGCCGCGGCCTGCACCGAACCGGAACTGGCCGAACTGATCGCGGAAGGCTATCGCGATTTGACCGCTTTGCCTCTTCTTACCATCGACGGGGAAATGACCAGGGACTACGACGACGCCCTGCACCTCGAAAGAAAGGGCGACAACTACCTGGTCGGTATCCACATCACCGATGTTTCAAGGTATGTCAAGCCGGGCACTCGGCTCTTCGAGGAGGCGCGGAAACGCTGTACCTCCCTTTATTTTCCCGACGGACAGATCCCGATGCTGCCGGAAAGCCTCTCTGAAGGAATAGGCAGCCTGATCGAGGGCAAGGTGCGACCGGCGACCAGTATCATGGTGGAACTGACCCCGGCCGGCGAGGTTGTCGACAGCCGGGTAGTGCCGAGCGTTGTCAAGGTAAGGCGGCGGCTTTCCTACTCGGAAGCTAATCGACTGCTCGATTCCGACGAGGAGCTGCGGATCCTCGATAAACTCGGCAAGACCCTCCACGCCAACCGGGTCCGGGGCGGGGCGCTGATCATGCCTTTTCCGGATGTGGTTATTGATATCGGCGAGGAGGGCAGGGTCGATGTGCGGCTGGACGACGGCAATTCCGGGAGCCGGTCGCTGATCGCGGAATTCATGGTGCTGGCCAATACCCTGGCCGCCTCCTATGTGGCCGACCGCGAGGTGCCCGGTCTGTTCCGGGGCCAGGAGGAGCCGCAGAAGAGATTGTTCGAGGGGTTCAACCGCGACCTTCTCCTGAACTGCCGCCAGCGCCGTTTTCTCCGCCCGGCCAAACTCACCATTCGGGCCAATCCCCACAGTTGCGTCGGGGTAATGCAGTACACTACGGTGACCTCGCCGATCAGGCGCTTCCTCGATCTGGTCATGCAGACCCAGATCATGTCGCTGGCCCGGGGACTCGGCGCCGCCTTTCAGGACCATGAGTTGAACTCTTATGTCGCCGACATCACCAAAACCCAGAGCCGGGCCAATCTGGTGAAAAGGCTGCGGTTTCGTTACTGGCTGCTCAGGTATCTGGAACCGCTGGTCGGCGAGCGGGTGGAGGCGATGATCATCGACAAGGGCAAGAAGCGGGTCAGCGTCCTGCTGACCGATCTCTTGATGGAATCGGATCTGCCGCCTAATCAGGGGGTGGATGGGGAACCGGGCGATATCGTCAGGGTCAAGATCGCCAAGGTCAGGCCTCTGGATGATCTCCTCCGGCTCGAATGGTAAGCGTAAGCGGCCACAGGATAGCGCATCTTGCGGCGATCGGCCCGGCTCACGTAGACGGGCTACGCTTCGCCGGGCCGCTTGCCGCAATCTGCACCACCCTGTGGCCGCTTACTCCGGTTGTGATTGTGGTTGAACTTTCCGGACAAATTGCCGGTTTTGCGAACCTTAAAGAATGAATGCAAGAGTCGGAGTTCAGAAATCGGAAGGACTGATTTTAAAGCTTTTCTCCTGTTTCCTGACTCCTGGCTCCTGACTTCTGAATTTCGTCTTCTCAGTCATAGATAATCGAGGGGTAGCGCTCCAGGAGCGCTTCGGTCTCGGCGTCGAGCTGGTCCGAGACCTCGTGGATATAAAATTCCGTGTTGCATTTACCGCATTTCATTCTAATCTTCCAGCAGGCCCGCAATACCTCAAGCTTGCCGCCGCATTTCTTGCACTCCATCATCGGCTCAGCAGTTCCTCACGGGTGAAGATGGCCTTCAGCGGATAGCCCGCTTCGGCCAGGGTTTCGGCCCCGCCTTCCTGCCGGTCGACGACCGTGACCACCAGGCCGACCTTGAAGCCCTGGGCTTCGACTCGCTCGATGACCTTGAGCAGGGTGGTGCCGGTGGTCACCACATCTTCGAGAAGGGCGACGGTGCCACCCGCGGGCAGGTTTTTCAAACCTTCGATGTACTGTTCGGTGCCGTGTCCCTTAGACTCCTTTCTGACGATAAAGGCGGGGATCGGCAGTTTTTCCAGGAAGCTGACCAGGGAGGCGGCGGTGACCAGGGGGTCGGCCCCCAGGGTCATGCCGCCGACGGCGGCGATCGGCTCGGGGTTTTTCCTGATCAGCTTGAAGATTTCCTTGCCGCACAGATAGCCGCCCTCGGCCGAGAGGGTGGTCTGTTTCCCGTCGATATAAAAATCAGATTCCAGGCCTGAAGAGAGCTTGAATTTGCCCTCGCGGTAGGATTTTTCCAGGATGATCTCTTTGAGTCTTTGCTTGTCGTCGCTCAATATTCCGCCTCTTACTATAATTTTTTAAAATACTCTTTCAGGTTGGCCTGGGGATCGATTTTCGGCACGATCAGCCCCTCCGCCGATGACATGGCGACCATCACGCCGGGGCCGTGCCCGGCTGTGTGGCAGTTGGAGTGGACGACAATGCCGATCACTACGCCGCCGGTCTTGAAGATCCGCCCATAAGAGGCATCGGCGTCGATAATCGCCACGAAATCGCCGAGGCGAAGATCGTCGAGGCCGAATTCCTTGATTGTTGCCTCGTCGAATAGCTGAATGTCATAGTCGCCGCTCTGGCTGTGGCTGGAACCGATCCCCGAACCCATGATCCGGGCCGGGATCCGGTGGGTGACCGGCACTTCCAGCCGGCCGTCGCCTAAGTCCTTGAGCGGCATCGCCTCAAGCAGGGGAGGGGACAGATTCATGGTCTTGACCGGCGAACCTTCGATCCGCAGACCGCAGCCGCAGGCCTTGACCTGGATCTTGTCGCCGATGGCCAGCTCTTCGAGCACTGCCGGCTCGAAATCGATCAGGACATGCTCGATACCGCCGTGCTTGCCGGTGACCCGACCGGTCTCGCCCTTGGCCTCGCCGGAGATGACTTTGGCGATATTGCCGGCGCAGGAGAACAGGTTCAGAGCCCGGTTCGGGCCGTCCTGCCCGGCGAATTTGGCGAAGTTGCTGAGGCTGACTCCCGGTTCGACATGGTCGGCGAACAGGCCGCCGGCCATGTCGCCGATCCGCAGGTTGTAGGTGATGCCGCCGACGCCTGGATAGATGGCGGCGGTGCCGTCGGGACCGACCCGGTAGGGATTGACCCCGCCCAGGGGAGAGGTGATCTCGCCAAGCACGGATTGGCAGACCAGTTTGTCTTTGTTGGTTTTAAGCATTTATTTGGTTCCCCTAGTGAGCCGATAGGTCCGGCTCTCTTTTGATCTTCTGCTGATCTGAAAAATACTAATATAAATATCGTGATTATAAAAGGGTTCGCAGCAATCCGGTATTTTCAGCTTATTGCGAACCTGTCTATCTTAGATCAGACATTAAAGCGGAAGTTGATACAGTCGCCGTCCCTGATGATATATTCCTTGCCTTCCAGGCGCCAGAGTCCTTTGTCCTTGGCCCCTGCCTCGCCGCCGCACTCGATGAAATCTTTATAGGCGATGATCTCGGCCCGGATGAAGCCCCGTTCGAAATCGGTGTGGATAACCCCGGCGGCCTGGGGGGCTGTGGCGCCTTTCTTGATGGTCCAGGCCCGGGTCTCCTGGACGCCGACCGTGAAAAAGTTGATCAGGCCGAGGAGCTGGTAGCCGGCCCGAACCAGGCGGTTAAGGCCGGATTCCTCCATGCCCATCTCGGCCAGAAACTCCCGGCGTTCTTCCTCGGTCATGGAACTGAGTTCTTCCTCGATGGCCCCGGAAATCACCACCACCGGGGCGTCCTCCTCCCTGACTGCCTCATTAAGCTGATCGACCCAATGGTTGCCGGAGACGATATCCTCTTCCTTGACATTGGCCACATAGAGAACCGGCTTGGCGCTTAGGAGGCAGAGTTCCTTGAGCAGCCCCTTGTTGCCCTCGTCTACTTCGAGGAGGCGGGCCGGCTTGCCCTCGTCGAGCAGTTTTGCCAGCTTCTCCAGAACCACCAGCTGGTTCTGCCCGATTTTGTCACCGGAGCGAGCCCGGCCGGCGGTCTTGTCGATTCTCCGGGCGACGGTATCCATATCGGCCAGGATCAGTTCGGTATTGATCACCTCGCGGTCCCGGGCCGAATCGATGTGGCCGTCGACGTGGACGATATTGGAATCTTCAAAACAGCGGACCACATGGGCGATGGCGTCTACCTGGCGGATATGGGCGAGGAACTGGTTGCCCAATCCTTCGCCTTTGCTGGCTCCGCTGACCAGCCCGGCGATATCGACGAACTCCATCTGGGCGTAGACCTCTTTCTTGGTCTTGGCCAGCGCGGCCAGCTTGTCGAGACGCGAGTCCCGGACCGGCACCATGCCGACATTCGGCTCGATGGTGCAAAAGGGGTAGTTGGCCGATTCGATCCCGGCCGAGGTCATAGCATTGAAAATTGTTGATTTGCCGACATTGGGCAGGCCGACGATACCGCAACGAAATCCCATATCTGAACCTGTGTGGGTTGGTTTTAAGTTATCACGTAACTACGGATGGTTCGAATCAAGGTGGAACTATATAATGGTTTATTAATCAGGGGGCAAGCACTGATTTCTTAATCACCCTCGTCCACCCCTTAACTTTACACCTGAATCCGTGACGGCTTAGGGGGATTTTGCTTTATACCCACAGGGTATAAGTTTCGTTTGAGTCGACAAGCGACTCAACTCAGCTTTAAATATGGCCGGAAAAGTGCTATCTTGATTTTCCGATAATCGATAAAGGCGGAGCTTTGTGTATCTTGATGACGGCCGGGAAAAAGAAAATAGTCAGAATCGATGCCTTGCTGGGTGAGATGTTCGAGAATCGCAATTGGCGGCAAAATCTGGCCCGGAACCGGGTTTTTGATTTCTGGGCTGAGGCGGTGGGTAAGGATATCGCCGCCCATGCTCGACCAAGGCTTGTGCGGGGCAAGGTGCTGTGGCTGGATGTGACCGATTCGATCTGGATGCAGCAGCTTCATTTTCAGAAAGAGGATCTCCGGCGGGTCATTAATGAACGGATCCCGGGAGAAGATGGCATCGACGATATCCGGTTCAATCTGGTTGCCAATCTCCCCCTTTCCCCGCCGGCAAAGAAGATTGACCGGGAACCCGGCCCGCCGCCCCGGCTTCCGCCCGACAGCGGGAAACTTGCCGAATTCGAAAAACTGCTCGCAACCATCGGCGACGAAGGGGCCAGAAACAGTTTCCGGACGCTTTGGCTGGTCGGGCAGGGCAGGAAATGAAAGCCCGTAAGCGATCACAGGGCGCCGAATCTGCTGTGTTATCGGCCTGCTCATGTACATCAGTACACATCGCAGGCCGGATGCCTTGCATCTCCGGCACCCAGTGATCGCTTACGAAAGTACGGTTGTGCGGCAGGGTAATTTCCGTTCAGGCCGCCCCGGCGGAGTTCAATGCCGGACAAACCGCAAACATCTACTTGCCCTTGTAATTAAATACAGTTAAATTGCCGTATATCATGGTTTGATCGTTGTTTGCAGTCGTTTTCGTGTCGATAACTGTAAGTTTTCCTGACAATCCCATCCGGAAAAGGGGCCGGCATGAGCAACAAGAATCTTTATTACAAGCTCAATGTAATTTTTATTTTGATGCTTCTTTTCCCTTTTGTCGGTTTTGTCTATTTCGGTCTCAAGTATAAATTCCTCCATGATCAGCACATCGAACTCTTCGCCGCTGTCGGATTGATCTATATTTTTGTCGGATTCAATCTGCTCAGGAGACTTTTCGACAGCATCGTTGATATCTCCAGGACCTTTTCCAATAAAATCAACACGGAGTACCTGGCCGGGGGGGTTGACGGCAGCCTGAACGAAATCCAGCAGATTGTCGCGGCATTCAACGCCCTTGAGCGGCAATTCAAGCAGAGTTCCCGGCAACTTGCCCGGAAGTCTTCGGAGATATCCATCCTCAAGGAGCTTTCCGATCTCTGCTACGTGACTCTCGATCCCTGGGAGATCCTGCACGTCACCCTGGAACGGGCCCTGCTGTTGACCAAGTCCGATATGGGCTCAATCCTGATTCTGAACAGGGATAAGGAGAAGAAGTCTTTTGTCGTGAAGGCCAGCATCGGCCTCGGCGATTATGTCAAAATGGACGACAGCATTGATTACGAGGAATCCATCGCCAAGTACGCGGTGATCAACAAAAGCCCCCTTATTGTCGACGATATCGAGAAAGAGAGCCGGTTCGGCCGGACCAATCGCGTCCACTACGGAACTAAATCCTTTGTGATAATGCCGATCAAGAGCATCAAGGACGTCATCGGGGTGTTGACGATTTCCCGCAAGAATGACGACGCGGTTTACAATCAGTCCGAGGTCGAGGCCCTTACTCCCCTGTTGAGCAGCGCCGCTTTCACCTACGAGAACATCCGCCTGCTTAACGAATTGTCGCTGGAAGAGAAGTATATCGGTCTCGTCAAGAAGATGTGCAAGACCCTCAATTCAAGCCTCAGGGACAGCGAGCTGCTGAATACCGTGCTGAGCGAACTGCAGGAAACCATTCCTTTTGAAATCAGCGTCTTGATGATCAAGGATGAGCTTCGCGACAACAGGCTCAAGGTCGTTCATTTGCTCGACGGCGGCGCGGTGGATCTAGCGGCCGGGGACGAGTTTGCCTATAGGGGGACGATTCTTGACAACGTCATGAAGTCCGAAACCGTCAAAATAATCGACGACACCGGCACCCTTGATCGGGAGATGGCCGGCAGGCTCGGGATCAATCAGCAATGGAAGGCCGGTTTGCTCTCGCCCTTGACCACCAAGGGCAGAACCAATGGCATCCTCGCTCTTTACGCCAAGGATAGTTCGATCTTTCAAGGAAATTCGGCCGTGATCGAATTTATCACCAATATCATCTCTTTTGCCCTTGAAGAGAGCCGCCTGGCCGCGGCGGCCCAGAAGAAGAACCAGGAGCTTGTGGCCATTCAGCAGATCGGCAGCGCGATTGCCTCGTCCACCTTCGATATCCAGCAGGTGTTGGATTACACCATGGAGATGATCCGGACCCTGATGAACGTTGAAGCGGGCTCGCTGGCCTTGGTAAACGACGATGAACTGGAGTTCGTCGTCGCCTTTGATGTCGATCTGAGCCACCTGCAGAAATTCAAGGTGAGGCTTGGCCAGGGAATCGCCGGGTCGGTCGCCGCCCGCGGGGAGGCAATTGTCGAGAACAACGTCACTGAATCATTGAATTTATATGCCCAGATCGATCGGTCCACCGGCTTTAAAACCCGTACGGTTCTATGCGTGCCGATGATCTCCCAGGGTAGAGTGATCGGGGTCATCGAGGTCTTAAACAAGCGGGGTGGCGACTTTACCGACGGCGACAAGGGGATTCTTCAGTCGATTGCCACCTCGGTGAGCATCGCCATGGAGAATTCGCGGCTCTACAAGGAGATCCTTTCGATGGCCGAGAAAGAGCGGGGAATCCGGGGGATGTTCCAGAAATTCGTACCCAAGGTCATCGTCGAAAAAATTATCCACGGTTCCGAAATCGACACCCCGGTGGTCGACGAGTTCAAGACCATTACTCTTCTAAACCTCGATATCCGGGGGTTTTCGAAACTGACCAGGGAAATAGGACCCCAGAAGAGCGTCGCTCTCCTTAATCACTTCTTTTCGGTGATGGGAGGGATCGTCTTCAAGCAGGGCGGGATCGTCGACAAGTATCTGGGCGACGGTTTTCTGGCCCTTTTCGGGGCTCCGGTTTCAACCCCTATGGATGCGGAGAACGCTCTGACCGCGGCCTTTGAGATGCAGCAGGCTATTGCCTCGGTAAACGAGGAATATGTCGAAGGGATAATCAGCGGTCCGGTTAATATCGGGATCAGTGTATTTACCGGCGAGGTGGTGGTCGGCAATATCGGTTTCGATATGAAGATGGATTATACCGTGGTAGGCGATGCGGTCAACAACGTCTTCAGGATGCAGGAGATGACCAAGTTCAAGCACAACAGTATCGTGATCGCCGAAAACACCAGGCGGGCGGCCCAGACCTCTCTGGAGCTGCACGAACTGGACCAGACGGTCGGCGAGATCAAAGTGTACGAACTGCTGGGCCGGAAAAAATAGCCGCGGCCAGACCCTGGGCGCGCGGCGGTGCCGGATTTTTGTCCGGCCGTGGCGGGATAGCTCAGAATTTTTTTTCGGAGTCCAGCAGAATGGTCACCGGCCCCTCGTTGGTCAGGCTGACCGCCATCATGGCCTGGAAACGGCCGGTGGCGGTTTTCAGCCCCCGTGCCGCCATCTTTCCGACGAAATACCCATAGAGTTTTTCCGCCTGTTCCGGCGGGGCCGCGTCATTGTATGAAGGGCGGCGGCCCTTGCGGCAGTCGCCGAACAGGGTGAACTGGGAGACGGTCAGGACCTCGCCGCCCACATCCTTGACCGACAGGTTCATCTTGTCGTTGTCGTCCGGGAAGATCCGCAGATTGGCGATCTTGTCGGCCAGATAGTCCGCGTCCCTTTCCGAGTCGTCGGCGCTGACCCCAAGCAGGACCAGAAGGCCTTCACCTATCTCGCCGGTCGTTTCGCCGCCGGCCGTCACCCTGCATTCGCTGACCCTTTGCACTACCGCTCGCATTGATTGTTCCTTTCTTTTCAGAGGTTATAATTTTCCGTTTATCCTGGGCCTGTCGAAGCCCGCTCACCCTGAGCCTGTCGAAGGATCATCCCGAGCTTATCGAAGGCCCCCCGCAATCAGTAATCCGGAATCCACAGTTATTACTCAAATATTTTTAAAGTCACCAGAGCGAGCCTCCTTTTGGGGGAAATCTTTTTGCTTTCACACCACAAGAAGGTTAATTGGCTTGTGGTAGCAAAAATCAGGATCAACCCAGTGTAGGGTGGTGTTGAGGCAAAGCCGAAACCCGCCGATTCATTACGGTTGTAAAACGATCATAACTTCGAGCCAAGAATCTACAAAAGTCAAATGCGGATGCCATCCCCCTTTTCATTT
>JARGFN010000277.1 GCA_029210665.1 Desulfobulbales bacterium | reverse complement strand
GGATTAATTCCTGATATTCATTCCATGGAATGACCGCGAAAGCAGGTTTGCCGTTTTGAATTATGATTTGAGTATCAGTATGTGCGCTCATCTCTTTTCTTTACCTCTTGAATCTCAATAATTTTTATCCCGTCATCATAATTGGCAAAACAACCGCGATTACCGGGTACTCATCCCTTCAGGGCCTTGATCTGGTCAATGTCCTGGGATTTGCCGAGGATGATCAGCAGATCGCTGCTTTTGACGACGAAATCCGCCGGCGGCGCCAGCACCATGTTTTCCGGGGCCAGCTCATTGATGGCGATGACCTGGACTTTATACTTGGCCCGCAGATTCAGCTCGGCCAGGGACTTGTCGAGAAATTCCCTGGGCGGCGCCACCTGGACCAGTTCGAAATCCTTGGCCAGCGGAATGAAGTCGAGGGCATTGGGGCTGGACAGCCCCCTGGCGACGCGCAGGGCCATATCCCGTTCCGGGTGGATAATTTCGGTGGCGCCCACCCGTCTTAAAATCTTTTCATGATCTTCGTCCAAGGCCTTGGCCAGTATGGTCGTGATGCCGATTTCCTGGAGGTGCAGACAGATAAGGATGCTGATGCTGATCTTGGTCCCCGTCGAGACGATAACCCCGTCCAGATGCTCCAGGCCGAGGGAGCACAAAGCCTCCCTGTCGGTTGCGTCCATCAGTATAGCCTCCGAGGAAAAGGGGTCGATGGCCTGGACCCGGACCTTATCCGTATCGATGGCGATGACCTCACTTCCGTCGTTGTAGAGGGCCTTGGCGACATGAAAGCCGAAATTGCCGAGGCCGATAACCGCGAATTTTTTCATAATCCATACTCCCTGCCGGGTAAGCGCGTGGCGCTACCCGATCATGATGTTTTCCTCTGAATACTCCACGCCGTTGGCAACGCCGCCGCCGATAATGATATAGGAAAAGGTCAGGACCCCGACCCGGCCGATCATCATCAACAGGACGATCAGCAGTTTGCCCCAGGCCGAAAGGGTCGGGGTGATCCCCATCGACAACCCCACCGTCCCGAAGGCTGAAACCGTTTCGAACAGGTAGGCAAGGAACATCTCCCCGCCGACGGAAGGGTGAATTCCGGCGACGGTATCGCCGGCCAGGATCAGGAAGAATATGCCGGCGATCAGCGCGGCCGCCACCAGGGTCAAAGAGAGACTGCGGTTTACCGTTTCGATCGGCACGCTTTTGTGGAACATATTCACCCGCCTCTTCCTGCGGATCCGGCTCCAGGTAAAGGCCCCGATCAAGGCCAGGGTGGTGGTCTTGACCCCGCCGCCGCAGGAACCCGGCGAAGCGCCGAAGAACATCAGGCCGAGCATCATGGTCAGGGTGGAGGGACTCAGGGCGGCGATATCGGTGGAATTGAAGCCGGCGGTCCGGCAGGTGATCGATTGGAAGAGGGAGAGAAGCAAGGATTCGGAGATTGATTTCCCGGCCAGGGAATGACCGTATTCCAGAAACCAATACAATCCCGCCCCCGCGACGATCAGGGCAAGGGTGGTCAGAAGCACCGTTTTGGTCTGAATCGATAACCTGCTGCGCCTTGCC
>JARGFN010000276.1 GCA_029210665.1 Desulfobulbales bacterium | reverse complement strand
CAGGCGTAGGCGGGGTTGCTCGCGTAGGACGTGGACGACCAATAGTAGGACGCATATGTATCAGGGAAGAAGGTCGGATCAATGGCAGGATTGTCCCGGGAGTCATCGGTCAGCGATTCCAGTTCCTTAACATTGGGCAGCCGCCAGTCGGAATATCCGGCGAGTGCCGCCCCCTCGCAATAAGCCAGGGCGGACTCCCAATCCATCTCCCCGCCCTCGGTCCGCTGCCACATGAGCCCGGTGGCCCCATCGGTTACCGTCGCGTCGCCATGATCGGTAAAACTGCCGGCCAGGGCCGGAACAACCGGCAACAGGCTGAGCGCTGCCAGCAAAAACAAGGTATTTTTCATCGTTGTACCCCCATAATATTTATAAAGCTTGAGTTGAGCAGCTCTTCTGCTCGTACGAAACTTATACCCGAAGAGTGAAATAGGTTTATCTCCAGATCAACAAGACACGATCGCCGGGATTGGCGAAGAGGCGCCCCCAAAGATCAGTTTCTCGGTAACCACCCTTTTCTTAAGACCGGCGCCGTACCGGCCCCTTTCCCCCACGACCACATACGAGATCCTGGCCCGCCGGGCCTTGTCCTTGAAGGTGCGCAGCATCCCGACCGGAAAGCCGCAGCGGACCCCGGCCCGGCCGGGCGCCGGTTTCAGACCAAACCGAGGCCCGAACTCCACCGCCTGGGAAGTGTGAAGCTCAAAGAACCGACCGACCTGGACAAAGAGACAGCAACCGGGGCAGGCCCCGGCAAACCAGCCATACTGCTCCCGGAAAGACGCCGGGGTAAATGGCGGTTCATAGCGGGGGACCAACCGATATCCTTCGGGATCAAAGGAAAATATTTCCTTGAGCCAGGCGTAGCGCTCGAACAGGCCGAAAACCAGACGCCGGCAGTTCGCGTGCTCAAAATGGCCGAGATAGGAGGCCAGAGTCTGACGCAGGGCGGCGAGCTCCGCCGCGTACAGATTCAGCGCCGTATAGCGGTCTCGACCGACCGCGCCGGCGCCGGTAAGTTTCTTTTCGAAATCGCCGAGCTTCTCCTTAAGATTCCCCACCACCCGCTGCCGGCAAAGCTGATAATCGGGGCGGACGATGTAGCCGAGAAAATCGGCGCCCTCGTTTACTCTCTTGAGGATATGGCCGGATTTGAGGGACAGCTTGAGCTGCCGGCCCAGAAAATCCTCGATCCTCCCCTTCATCTCCAGCAGCGTTTCAGGTGAGTGGGCCAGGAGGATAAAATCATCCATATAGCGCAGGTAAAACCGGACCTTCAGTTCATGCTTAACGAACTGATCCAGTTCATTCAGGTAGACATTGGCGAAAAACTGGGAGGTGAGGTTGCCGATGGGCAGTCCCTTGCCGGGCGCAACGGTAAAAAGACTCTTGCCGGGTGGCACCTTGGCATGGAGGGCCGGGCTGCCCTTCAACAGATAATTACCGGTACAGTCATGGGTGACGATGGTCCGGGCCAGGGCCAGCAGCGCCTGATCCCGGACTTTCCCGGCCACGATGTTCAAGAGGATTTCCCGGTCGATGGACATGAAATAACTTTTGATATCGAGCTGCAGAAACCAGGCCGGAATCCGCCCCCCCTTCGTCATCCTGTTCATGAAGGAGCGGAGC
>JARGFN010000078.1:1795-11373 GCA_029210665.1 Desulfobulbales bacterium | reverse complement strand
AGGCGACTCAGTGAAAAGACCATTATTTTACGTAACAACAAACGGATAAAGCAAACCCCACCGCTAAGCCGTCACGGATTCAGGTTAAACTCAGGCCGGGAAGACTTTCATGCTCGAAAAGATAATCGAATGGTCGGTGCGCAACCGGTTGCTGGTGGTGATCCTTACCGCCTTCGCCATCGGGGCCGGCTATTACAGTCTGCGCCAGACCCCGGTGGACGCCATTCCCGACCTCTCCGACGTCCAGGTCATCATCTACACCGAATATTCCGGCCAGGCCCCGCAGGTGGTGGAGGATCAGGTCACCTATCCCCTGACCACCCAGATGCTGGCGGTGCCCGGGGCCAAGGTGGTGCGCGGCTATTCCTTCTTCGGGCTCTCCTTCGTCTACATCATCTTCGAGGACGGCACCGACATCTACTGGGCCCGCTCCCGGGTTCTGGAGTATCTCAACTACGCGGCGGGGAGGCTGCCCAGGGGGGTGACTCCCAGCCTGGGTCCGGACGCCACCGGGGTGGGCTGGGTCTACGAGTATGCCCTGGAGAGCGATCGGCACGATCTCCAGGAGCTTCGCGCCATTCAGGACTGGTATCTGCGTTATGAGCTGACCTCGGTGGCCGGGGTTTCGGAGGTCGCCTCCATCGGCGGCTATGTCAAGCAGTACCAGGTGACCATCGATCCGGTCCGTCTCCTGGCCTACCATATCACGATCCCCCAGATCCGGAGGGCCATCGAGCGCAGCAACAACGATGTCGGCGGCCGCCTTCTCGAGATGAGCGAAACCGAATTCATGGTGCGGGGGCTGGGCTATATCAGTTCCCTGGCCGATCTGGAGCTGGTGGTAGTGGGCACCGACCGGCAAGGCACCCCGATTCTACTCAGGGACCTGGCCGAGATCGGCTTCGGGCCCGAGCTGCGGCGGGGGATCAGCGAACTGGACGGCCGGGGCGAGGTGGTAGGCGGCATCGTCGTCATGCGTTACGGCGAGAACGCCCTGAAGACCATCGACCTGGTCAAGGACAAGCTTGAATCCCTGAAGGCCGGCTTGCCCGAGGGCGTGACGATCACCCCGGTCTACGACCGCTCCGGCCTGATCAAGCGGGCCGTCGCCAACCTGACCGAAAAGCTGATCGAGGAAAGCATTGTCGTCGCCCTGGTCACGGCCCTCTTTCTCTTCCATCTGCCCTCCGCCCTGGTGGCGATCTTCACCCTGCCGGTCGCCATTCTCATCGCCTTCTCGATCATGCACGCCCAGGGGATCAACGCCAACATCATGAGCCTGGGCGGCATCGCCATTGCCATCGGCGCCATGATCGACGCGGCGATCATCATGATCGAGAACGCCCACAAGCATCTCGAACGCGATCAGGGCAAGAAGCCGCATTGGGAGATCATTCTCGAAGCCGCCAAGGAAGTGGGGCCGACCCTGTTTTTCTCGCTGCTGGTGATCACCGTCTCCTTCGTGCCGGTCTTCGCTTTAAGCGAACAGTCCGGGCGGCTCTTCAAGCCGCTGGCCTTCACCAAGACCTACGCCATGGCCGCCGCCGCCCTGCTTTCGGTGACCATCGTCCCGGTATTGATGGGCTGGTTCATCCGCGGCAAGATCAAGCCCGAAACGGCTAATCCCGTCAACCGGCTCCTGATCCGGGTCTATCACCCGCTGGTCGATCTGGTTCTGAACTGGCGCAAGACCACGATCCTCCTGGCCGTGCTGGCCGTGGCTTCGGTCTGGTATCCCTTAAGCCGCATGGGCTCGGAGTTCATGCCCTCCCTCTACGAGGGCGATCTGCTCTACATGCCGACCACCATGCCCGGCATCTCCATCACCAAGGCGCGGGAACTTCTCCAGCAGACCGACCGGATCATCGCCCAATTTCCCGAAGTGGAGCGGACCTTCGGCAAAGCGGGCCGGGCCGAGACCGCCACCGATCCCGCCCCGCTGTCGATGCTCGAGACCACCATCATGCTGAAGCCCGAATCGGAGTGGCGCCGGGTTGACCGGCCGCGCTTCTACTCGGAATGGCCCGAATGGACCGGTTTTCTAACGGATCTCCTGCGGAAAATTCTGCCGGAGACCCGGCCGATCACGGTGTCTGAGTTGACCGATGAACTGAACAGGGCCATCCGGTTCCCCGGCTTGACCAATGCCTGGACCATGCCGATCAAGACCCGGATCGACATGCTCTCCACCGGGATCAAGACCCCGGTGGGCATCAAGATCATGGGCGACGATCTGGAGGTCCTGAGCCGGCTGGGCAAGGAGGTCGAGGGACTGGTCCGCCAGCTGCCCGGCACCCAGAGCGCCTTCGCCGAACGGGTTGTGGGCGGCAACTATCTCGATTTCAACATCGATCGTCGGGCCGTGGCCCGCTATGGCCTTACCGTCGGCGATGTCCAGGATATTATCCAGTCGGCCCTGGGCGGCATGAACGTCACCACCACCGTCGAAGGACTGGAGCGCTACCCGGTCAATATCCGCTACCAGCGGGATTTCCGCGACGATCTCCCGGCCCTGCGCCGGCTGCTGGTGCCGCTCAAGGACGGCAGTCATATCCCCATCGCCCAGGTGGCCGAGATCAGCATCAGCAAAGGGCCGCCTTCGATCAAGAGCGAAAATTCCCGGCGCACCGCCTGGATCTATGTGGACATTACCGGCATCGATATCGGCACTTACGTCAAGCAGGCCCGGCGGGCGGTGGCCGACCAGATCACTTTGCCGGCCGGTTACTCCATCGTCTGGAGCGGCCAGTTTCAGTACATGGAGGAGGCCCGCCAGCGTTTTCTGGTGATTATTCCGCTCACCGTGCTGATCATCTTCATGATCATCTACGTCAACACCGGCTCGATGATCAAAACCGGCATCGTTTTCCTGGCCGTGCCCTTCTCGCTGGTCGGGGCCTTCTGGTTCCTCTATCTGCTCGGCTACAACACCTCGGTGGCGGTCTGGGTCGGGGTCATCGCCCTGGCCGGGCTCGATGCCGAAACCGGGGTGGTCATGCTCCTCTACCTCGACCTGGCCCATCACCAGCGGCGGGATGAGGGTCGCCTTAACAACCGGGGCGATCTGGTCGAGGCCATTCACCAGGGAGCGGTGCAGCGGATCCGGCCCAAGGTGATGACCATCGCGGTGATCATCGCCGGGTTGCTGCCGATCATGTGGAGCCATGGGGCCGGGGCGGACGTGATGAAGAGAATCGCCGCGCCGATGGTCGGCGGGGTGGTTACTTCCGGGATCATGGAACTGCTGGTTTACCCGGTGATTTATTTTATCTGGCGGAGCCGAAAGTTGGCGAAAGGCATGCGGCCCACCGATTCCGCCTTGCCGGAAAAGTAAGTAAAAACGAGGAGGCCCTGTCGGCCCCCTCACAAGTTGTCTTAACAAAATAATGGAGAACACCAAGATGAAGAAGAAAATCACCCTCAGCATTGCCCTCCTGTTTGTCCTCGGCGCCGCCTTGCCGGTTTATGCCATGAACGGCAAGGATCACGGTTCGATGACCACCAGCCATACCGAGCTGGCCGAGCTGGGCGAGCAGACCGTCGATGGCGTCAAGGCTACCGCCCAGCTCGGCGATGTCCGGGAAGCGATGGCCGCGGCCGGCCAGCCGATGACCCATCACCTGCAGATCCTCTTTACCGACCCGGCATCCGGGGAGACGATCGAGTCCGGCTCGGCGGCGGTAAAGGTGACCACGCCCGCCGGCGAGGAGCAGCCGGCCCGATCCCTGCATGGCATGGAGGGCCATTTCGGGGTCGACCTGACCCTGAGCGCCGCCGGCAACTATAAGTTCGTCGTCGGCACCAAGCTGGCGGACGGCAAGAAGCGGCAGTACGAGTTCAGCGCCGACATTATGAAATAAGATTGATTCGCCAACCGATTTACATGTCATTGCGACGAGCAAAGCGACGAAGCAATCCAGAGTTCAATTAGCTCCATGTTCCTGGATTGCTTCGCGATGCTCGCAATGACTTAATGATAAAAACAACGGTTCAGGCGCTTTGTGGTCGCGAAAGGGACTTGCAAAGCGCCTGAAAATCTTTATTCTTCCGATCTTTCGATAACGTCCTCCGCCCAACTCAGGGCGGCCATTACATTCGGAAAGCCAATCGTACTGACCAGCAGGATCAGGGCGTGATAGATCTCGTCGGCCCCGGCGCCCGCTTCAAGGGCTCGCCGGGTGTGGCTGTGGACCGCCCCCTCGGAGCGGATCGCCGCGGCCCCGGCCAGCTGGACCAGTTGCGAATTCTTCTCGTCGATCACCCCTGCCCCTCTTGCGGTGCTACCCAGTGACTCGACCGCCTCGATGAATTCGGGGAACCGGTTTTGTACCTTCAGGTAGTGGTTATTCTTAATCGTCGCCATGGGGTCTCTCCAGTTAAGTTTATCGTTCTTCAAGCAAAATTCCCCTAGAAGCCGTCACGGATTCAGGTGAATTACTTAACCACGCAGTAGATGCCGCCCTCTTTCAGGCCGGGCATGAAACATTTGCTGCAGGAAATACAGAAGGCGGCGGTGCAGTTGCCGGAGCGCCAGCGCAAGGCCAGGTCCGGTTCGCGGATGAAGGGCCGCGCCATGGCAACGTAATCGACCTCATCCCGGATGGCCCGCTCGACCACGGGAAAACTGCGGAAGCCGCCGACCGCTATGACCGGACAGCTCACCGCCGCCTTGATCTCCCGACACAGCGGCAGGTTATATCCCTCCAGGGTGGGGCTGTCTATCTTGTTGCGGATCGGCGCCATGGCGCCGGAGGCCGGGGTGCCGCCGCTTATTTCGATGGCGTCGATGCCCTCCTGATCGAGGAGTTCCGCCGCGTAAACGGCGTCTTCCAGGTCGAGGCCGCCGACGAGATGATCGGCGCCGTTCAGCTTGATCAGCACCGGATAATCCCTGCCGACCACTTCCCGCACCCGCCAGTAAACCTCGATCATGAACCGGCAGCGGTTGTCGATGCTGCCGCCGTACTCGTCGGTGCGGAGATTGGTAAGGGGCGAGAGAAACTGGTTGATCAGATAGCCGTGGGCGCCATGGAGCTGGACGGCGTCGAAACCGCTTTCCCTGGCCCGGCCGGCCGCTTCGCCGAAGGCCTTGATTACCCGCTGGATTTCGGCGAAAGACATCTCGACCGGAACCTGGGGAAACTGTTTGGTCATCACCGCCGAAGGGGCCAGCGGGGCGCGGCCGATATCCTTTGCCTTGGTCTGGCCGCCGACGTGGACGAGCTGCAGACAGATTTTGCCCTCTTCGGCATGGACCGCCCCGGTCAGCCTTTTCAGGTCGTTGACGAATTGACCGCTATGGGCGCCCAAGGTACAGGGCAGCTGGCGGCCCTCCTCGCTGACGAAGGCATAGCCGGTGATGATCAGCCCCACCCCGCCCCGGGCCAGGTCCCGGTAGCAGTCGATCAGCCTGGCGGTGGGCCGGCCGGCCTCTTCGCACATGCCCTCCCAGGTCGCCGATCGGATCAGCCGGTTCTTGAGGGTCATGCGGTTTATCGTGGATTCCTCGAAGATCTTTCTCATGGCGATTCAACGTTCCCGGTTAAGTAAAAAAAATCTCCCCCCTAACTCCGCAACCTTTTGGCCAGTTCGCCGACCGTATAGGTACGCAGTTCTGGAGGCTGATAGATGGTCACTTCGGCCCGGTCGTCGAGCAAGTCGCGGATCTTCACCGGCGGCGTCCCGCCCAGCTGCCCGAAAGCCCAGACCGCCCGGCCCCGGACCTCCGGGTCGGCGGAATCGAGGTATTGCGCCAGGTAGAGGCCGGTCTGCTTTTCGCGCATCAGTTCGGGGTAAACCTGGGCCAGACGGCCGATCCCCCAGAGCAGGCCGCGCTGCAGCATCGGCAGCTCCAGGAAATTGCCTTCCTCCCGCATGTTGGCCACCGGAATATGGGCGTACTCTTCGGCCAGGCCAGGGTGGCAGGCCATGATCTCGGCCATTGCCTCCGGCGCGCCCCAGCCGATGCCGCCCGATTCGTCGTTCAACATCCACATGAAGCGCCGCATCACGATCCGGGCATCCTCCATCCGGTCATCGGCAAGTCCGGCGACGATCTTGCCGAGAGTGCTGACCGCCCGCCATTTCACGATTTCCTCGGTATGGCAGAGGCAGCCGATCAGGGGATTGATCAGCTGGTGGCGGGGGTACCTGTCCTGGAGGGCCAACACCCCGGCGGGGTCGCCGGCGGCGAGGAGGGCAAGGATGGTGTCTTTCAGGGCGCGGTTTCGCATGATTTGAGGAAGGTCAGCTTCAGGTGATTTTCCTGAATCCGTTTTCGGGCGCCCCGCAGGGCGGCGGGCGAAGCGAGGCGACTCGGTAAAAAAACGATTATTTTACGTAACAACAAACGAATAAGACAAAATTCCCCACTAAGCCGTCACGGATTCAGGAGCAAGACAGCCAGCCGTTCCGCCAGTCGCTCGCTGGAAAAGAGCAGCGATTCGATATCCAGATAATCGAGGGCGTGATGGTCGTAGAGAACCTTGGCCTTGGCCGGGAAGCCGTCTTCCGGCTCCTCCGCCCAGAAAAGAACACGCTGGGGGAGCCTCGGCAGCACCGCGAACAGCAGATCCAGGGAGGCGGAGGCGTCGGGGAAAGGCTTCCCGCCGGCCCGGCCAGCCCCGGCCGTCACCTCGGCAATCTCCCTGCCACCGAATAACCCGGCGATCGGCTCTTCGCAGTAAGTGGCCAGGGTCCTGACCTTGGAGATCGAATTGGGCATGCTCTCCATGCCGATCCATTCGCCGTCGGGCCGGCGGCCGCCGCCGGAAAAGACGTAGTTGTAGAGCAGGATCCGGTCCCGGGGATCTTCCGGCTCGGCGCCGTCGATCAGGATGGTTTCCTTGCTGAGCGCCACCTGCTGGCCCAGATAGCTGAAAAGCAGGGTGCCGCTTTCGAGCTCGGCGCCGAGCCGGGGGGCGAGCGAGGTGAAATCGACCTCGGCGATTTTCCCTTTCAGATGGGCCACCACGACCAGATCGCGTTGCCGGGCTGCATCTTCCAGGGCTACCCCGGCCGCTTTCACCGCCAGACCTTCCAGATCGATATAAGGGCATTTCCGCAGATCGATCCCGGTGGCGCAGACCGCCGCGGCGAAGGCCAGACAGGCGGGGAATCCGCATTCCCCGCAGTTGCTTTTCGGGGTCCGGGCGACAATCTCCAAGGGGTTCATCAAGCGGTTTTCCGCATCGCCTTGACCACGGCACTGCCGAGTTCCCGGCAGGCGGCGAAGTCCTCATCCCGGGGTACATTCTTGACCTTGAGGCCGGGATGGGCCAGGGTGAGCTTCATTTCTTCCAGATAACCGTTGATATGCTTGATCGCCTCGCCGCTCCAGCCGAAGGAGCCGAAGGCCGCCGCCACCTGATTTTTGGGCCGCAAGCCCTTCAGGTAGGTGAGAAAGTCGGCCATGGCCGGCAGCATGCCGTTATTCAGGGTGGGGGAGCCGAAGACCAGCGCCCCGGCATCGAGGACCTCGGTCATCACTTCGCTGCGGTGGTTGACCTTGAGATTAAGCATTTTCGTCTCGATTCCAGCCGCGGCAATTTCGCTGCAGATCGCCCTGGCCATCAGTTCGGTGCTGTGCCACATGGTGTCGTAGATAACCAGGGCCTTGTTGCACAGGGTATGGCTGCTCCACTTGTCATAGGCCTCGACGATGATGCCGGGATTTTCCCGCCAGATCAGGCCGTGGTCCGGGGCGATCATCTCGATCTCGATGCCCAGCTCGCCGACCTTGGCCAGGAGGCGCTGGACATTGGGCGAGAAGAGCATCAGGATATTGGCGTAGTACTTGGTGGCCTCCTGGAACAGGTCGCACTGGTCGACCTCGTCGGCAAAACGCTCGGCGGTGGCGAGATGCTGGCCGAATGCGTCGGAGGAGATCAGGAGCTTGTCCTCGTTGACATAGGAGAACATCGAGTCCGGCCAGTGCAGCATCGGGGTTTCGATAAAGGTGACGGTTCTCTTGCCGAGGCTGATCGTATCGCCGGTCTTCACCACCTCGAAAGGCCAGTCTTCCCGGTGGAAATGGTCGAGCATCGCCTGTTTGCCGTTTTTGGAACAGAAGAGCTTTTCCGGCTTGATCAGATCGATCACCTCGGGCAGCGCGCCGGAGTGGTCCATTTCGACATGGTTAACGATCAGGTAATCGATTTTCCCCGGTTCGGTCAGCTCGCGGATATGGAAGAGCAGTTCGTCCCGGAAATTGCGTTTGACCGTGTCGAAGAGGGCGGTCTTCTCGTCCTTGATCAGATAGGCGTTATAGGTGGTGCCCCGCTTGGTCGAATAGCCGTGGAAGTCACGGATGTTCCAGTCGACCGCGCCTACCCAGAAAATATTCTCCTTGATCTCTGTGACGCTCATTTTCCCTCCCGATTTGGCCGCCGCCATCTTTACCAGGTGGTGGCGGCATGTATTAAATGGCCGGGGCTTATGTAACCGATCACGGGATAAGCCGCCCAGGATTGGCCAATCTCCCCGCTGGTTAGCTATTACAGAGCCGGAGATGCAAGGTATCGGCCTGCGATGTGTACTTATATGTACATGAGCAGACCGATAACACAGCAGATTCGGTACCCTGTGATCGCTTACCGGCTTATCCTGCCGGCGGCGGCGTAAACAGCCGCCGACCCAGCTCCTGATCGAGGGCGAACAGGCCGCTCGTATCTTTACCGATCAGCTTCAGTTTGTCGAGAACGGCCCCGACCCCGGCCTCCTCCTCGACCTGTTCCGAGATGAACCACTGTAGAAAGATATTGGTGGCGTGATCCCGCTCGTCCAGGGCCAGGTTGGTCAGGTCGTTGATCAAACCGGTGACCTTCCGTTCATGGGCCAGGGTGGCCTCGAAAACGTCCAGGGCCGACTTCCAGTCGGTCGGCGGCTGGGCGATCTTTTCCAGCAAGACCCGGCCGCCCCTTTCGCTGACGAAGTGAAAAAACTTCATGGCGTGGGACATCTCCTCCCGGGCCTGCTGGAGCATCCAGTTGGCGAAGCCGGCCAAGCCGGCCTGCTCGAACCAGGCCGACATCGACAGGTACATATAGGATGAATAGATCTCGGCGTTGATCTGGCCGTTCAAGGCCTTGGCTATTTTCTTGCTCAGCATGTCAGCTTTTCCACAGGCCGTGTTTGTTGCAGTATTCCCGGGCGGTGACCTCGTCGGCGTCGATGGCGAAAATCGCCTCCGGGGCGTCGCCGGGGTTCAAGAACTGCCGGTAGGCCTTGTCGCCGGCGATCAGTTCGATCCACTCAATATAGTGGCTCTGCTCCATGGGATGGGGGTCCGAGCCGATCTTGACCTTGAAGCCGGCCGCGGTCTTCTCGACCACCGGCACGTGCTTCTCCTTGGCGGCATCGACGGTGTTGGCGGTGAAAAGCTTCATCTCCTCGCCGCAGCAGACCAGGGTGCCCGCGCCGCCGTGCATTACCTCGACGATATTGCCGCATACCTCGCATTTGTAGATTGCCAGTTTTTCAGCCATGTTCATCTCCTTTTTTTATTTATCTACCAGTTTTGCAGATCGATTTCGTAATTTGACGGGTTTTATACCCACAGGGCATAAGTTTCGTACGAG
>JARGFN010000078.1:0-1695 GCA_029210665.1 Desulfobulbales bacterium | reverse complement strand
AGGGCATAAGTTTCGTACGAGTCCCGCCATGCGGGACTCAACTCAGCTTTATATCTTCCAGAATTCCTCCTTCTCGGCGCCGCAGACCGGGCAGACCCAGTCGGCGGGAAGATCTTCGAAAGCGGTGCCCGGTTCTATGCCGGTGGACTCGTCCCCTTCGTCCGGGTCGTAAATATAGCCACAGGGGCATTCGTATTTAGCCATTTTTTCTTCCTCCTGGTTAACTGTTTTTCGAGAGGTATTCGGCCACCCCCTCGGCGGTCGGCTTCATCGCCTCCTCGCCGGGCTTCCAGTTGGCCGGACAAACCTCGCCGTACTTTTCGGTAAACTGCAGGGCGTCCACCACCCGGAGCGCCTCTTCGACGCTGCGGCCCAGAGGCAGGTCGTTGACCAGCTGGTGCCGGACAATGCCTTCCCGGTCGATCAGGAAGATCCCCCGCAGGGAAATCCCGTCCTCTAGTAACACATCGTATGCTTCCGAGATCGATTTATCAAGGTCAGCGATCAGGGGAAATTGAATATTGCCGATGCCGCCGTTATTGACCGGGGTGTTTTTCCAGGCATAGTGGGAATACTGGGAATCGACCGAGATGCCCAGAATCTCGCAGTCCCTTTTCTTGAACTCGGCCAGGGCCCGGTCGAAGGCGATGATCTCCGACGGGCAGACAAAAGTGAAGTCAAGGGGATAGAAGAACATCATGACATACTTGCCCTTATAAGATTTCAGGCTGAGTTCCTTGATGCTGTTGTCGGCCATTACGGCCTGGGCGGTGAAATCCGGGGCTTCCTTGGTTACCAGTACACTCATTGCAATACTCCTCCAGTTAATTTAATAAATTTCTTCTTTAATCCGGTTGTCCCATCTGCCGGTTCGGGCATGCGCCTCCTTCTCCTCTTCGGCTTTGCGGCGAAGCTTGTAGGCATAGTCCTGCAAGATCCCGTAAAGGAGGCGGCAGCCGTCGTCCTCGGCAACCAGCTGGCCCTCGTCGGCCAGGATGATCATCTGCCGGGACAGTTCGAGAACTTTTTTGATGCAGTCGTTGTAACCCTTCATGTTTAAATCATATGGCAATCCGTGTGCCAAAGTGAAATAACTTTTTGCGATTTGCCTCGATAAAACGGAACTACGGGTAGTTAATGGATGATGTGCCTTTTGGGGAAGGAGGACGGTCGGCCGATCTTACTGTCTCGCAAAAGAGATTGCGAGACAGTAAGCCTTGGGTGAGAATATAGATAGTTTTGTTTATCTAGTTGAAAGCAAGTGTTTAATTTTAGGAAAACGCTGATAAGTGTCTCAGTATAGATGAAGAGACAATTGTGTCTCGTTTTTGCTCTCGCAAGTGCTGGAGTGTGCAGCAATATCTCTTCGCGCCGAGATGTCCATGATCCAAAAATTGCCGGATTCAGGCTGCCGCACTGCGGGAATGATAGTTGGCAGCCGGGCAGGGCGATCAGGAGGGAACAGACCAGGATGATCACCGCCCACTCGACCATGAGATTGGATTTCATTTTTTTCCTTATTTCGCTGGTTTTGCCATCGCTGGGGAACCGCTGTCTCACCCTCAGGATATCCGAAAGGCAGCAGGAATGTTTCCTGAATCCGTAACGGCTTCGTGGGGGATTTCATTTTATAACCACAGGACATAAGTTTCATACGAGCGGACAAGCTGCTCAACTCAGCTTTATCAGTTTGTT
>JARGFN010000275.1 GCA_029210665.1 Desulfobulbales bacterium | reverse complement strand
CAATACGGATAAAAGGTAAAGCGGCTCGGCAAGCGCTGACCTTGGCAAGAGTGATACCTATATCATGGGCCACCCATCCGGCGCCTTCCGGATCGACACCGCTGGCAAAATGATTATAAAGAAAGCGCAGACGCTCAATCCCCGGAGTCCAGAAATGAGAGGCGCTCTTTTCCCATAAATGAAGCTCGGCGCCAAGTTGAATAAAAGCATCATCAATACTCAAACGAGAAACAGGGATGTTTCGGTAGGGATGAGTTAGTATTTCCCGTAACCGCCGATCCTCGATATTAATCATTATTTCCTGCATCGAAGTTTCAGGCAGCCCCGAACCGCTTCCACTCATCAGCCTTAATTTCAAGCTGTCGCGAAGCCGGTCGTTTTCGCCGGGTTTGATCACATCGATCACGACCCTTACCTCTTCATGTCGAAAGCCTGCCAGCCTGAAATAGTCGTCGATAAGTAATGGTCCGCCATCGGGACTCATCCGCTCGTCATTCTCGCCGAAGATACTTACGCTATTCGGTAAAAACCGTCCGTATTCGGAGGCCCGCTCCAGAACGGGGAAATTTTCCGTATTGACCGGGGCCTGCGCCACCATCGTGTATTCCCTGAACTTTTCCCTTCCCATGACCTCGCGTAAAAGGATCGCCGCCGGATTATGGTGGCCGATCTCCTGCTGGGATTCCAGAATAAGGGGCTGGCGGAAACGGCGCGCGAAATCAAGCGGATTGAACCGCCACTGGGCATCATAGCCAAGGAGCAGAAAATCCCCTGAACCTATCTTGAAAACGCTGGAATCGGGGAAAACCCGGGAAAAGGTCTTAAGAACAATATTGATCGTCAGGTCGTCTACCTCATAGGCATGCAGCCATTGCGCGACCAGACCACCGGCAGCCAGACGGGATTTGACCAATCGGAAAAAATCCTCGCTGAACAGGCCGGACATGCCTTCCTGCCAGACGTTGGTCGGTTCCATCGCGATCACGTCGAATTTTTTCCGATTGAGGCGCAGGAATGTCTTGCCGTCATCAATCACCATCCGGTGTCGGGGATTTTCCCAATAGCGATTGTTGTCGTCCGCGAAATATTTCGATGCCTCGAAGACCTCGGCGGCCAGTTCGACCGTGGTCACCTTTTCAACCTCGGGAAATTTAAGGGCTTCCCAGCTGGTAATGCCGCTCCCCGCCCCCAATATAAATACATTTTGCGGATTCGAGTGCAAAAGCATCGGCAGCTGGCTGAGCAGCACCTGGGTCTTCATGTCCGCGGTTAACGGCGCGTTGGAGGCATCCGTCTTGCCGTTAATCATTAAGGACTTAAAGAGGGGCACGCCGCCGGTATTTATGGTGACGACGGCCTCGACATCGGGTCCGTTGAACTCCGCCACCAATTCCCTAGTATTTATTTCCTCGATGAATTCATTATAAGTTGCCAACGGGATCATTTCGAAAACCTGACCCAATCGATTGGCATAAAGCTGCAATGGCGACCATGGCTGCCACAGCAGGAAATGAGCCGCCATCAGGCCGGCAATAACCGACAGTACCCACTTGCGGCCCTTGCCCCTGATATTCCAGGCAAGAAAGATCGCGACAGCAGCGTAGATCAGTAATATAATCTGCAAGGTGCGGGGCAAGCTGAATATCCTGAAGAAGAGCT
>JARGFN010000274.1 GCA_029210665.1 Desulfobulbales bacterium | reverse complement strand
ATTCACTTTTACGACGACGGTCACCCAAGCCGATGCCGCCAGCGTCTGGCTGGTCTTCGATATCCGCAACACCACGATCTACGGCCAGTCGCTTAAAATGGATTGCGGCGTTGAGCCCGATTTTTCCGATCCCGCCGGGGTTGAATGCAGCTTGACTCTTCGCCTCGGCCCCGCGCCCTACTATGACTACCATTACGAAGTTTTGAGCAGCGCCGATGACAGCGGCGATAAGTTGTCCGAAAGCCTGGTGATTGAAGGGCCCAGGATCTATCTTCTGAACGGACCCAACATGCTGGGAATTCCGAAGGATGTTTCCGGCAGCATGGCTGGTTTTCTGGACAATCTGGGTACGGGAGAAAGCAGCGTTTTCAGCTGGCAGTCCGGCGGCTTGAGGGATAAACATAATAAAGGCGAGTTCGTCGCCCGGGACAACGCGTACATTCCCACCCCGGGGGAGGGTTATTTCGTGATCAGCGAGTCTGAAAACCAGACCCTGCCGACTCCGCTCAACGATTACCCCGAAATAACCACCTCAACCACATCCCTGGATTTGCAACCCGGCTGGAATATCATCAGCAATCCCTATTCGAAGCCGGTCCGGCTGAAGGATCTGCAAATCGCAAAGGACTCCGAGGCGCCGGTCGGTTGGATGGACGCCGCTTCCAACGGCTGGGTGTTTAACGGCATTTACTATTTCAAGGGAACCGATTGGGGATCTGAATACGCCTTTGAGAGCGCCGGCAGTACTCAGGAAGCGGAGTTAATTCCCTGGCTCGGTTACTGGATGTATTTCAAGATAAACGACAGTTCGGTTTACAAGTTAATCTTTACCAAACCATAAGCGGGGAACCAACGGTGAAAAAGACAGGCATAACCCTTTTCATGGCGAGCTTTCTGGCGGTTGCAAACTTATTACCCTCGGCTTCGGCTTCGGAAGGCTGGGAGGCGGGCATCAAGGTGGCTTCCGGCCCGGCCGGGAGTACCCTGGCCTTTGGCCAGCAATCGGACGCCACCGACCTTGTCGACGGACTTTACGACGTACCGGCCATGCTGTCGGGAACCATGCAGGTGTATTTCCTGAACGAGGCCGGCTCGTTCTGGCGTGACATCAGGGAAATGGGGCCTTATAAAGAGTGGCGGCTCGTTATCTTCAGCCAGACCGGCGAACCGGTAACCATAAGCTGGGATCCGGCCGCCCTGCCCGCGGAAAGCGAAATAAAACTGATTAACCAAACCAACCGGCAAGAGACCGACATGAAAAACGCCGATGAATTCACCCTGGGAATCACCCCGGAATCATTACTTCTGATCGAAGTATCAAATAATTAATCTATAATATGAATTTTTTAAAGACTATTTTGTTGCTTGGCATGGTCTCGGCCTTTCTAGCTGCTTGCGGCGGTCCGGTTGAAGGTGACTACTCGACAACGGCTGAAGAAGACACCACCGCCCCCGTATTCGTCAAAGGCGATCCGGAAGGAACGGTCACCCAGGCCTGCGCGGTTACCGCGGAGTTCGACGATCCGATCCTGGCATCCTCGGTCAAACCGCAATCGTTTATCATCAAGAACGATAGCGCGGCGGAACCGCTCTCGACCACGGACGGCACCTGGGGGATCTCTTCCAGCAGCGATACCATCGCCCAATTCATCCCTTCTGGAGAGCTGGT
>JARGFN010000273.1 GCA_029210665.1 Desulfobulbales bacterium | reverse complement strand
AAGCTGAGTTGAGCAGCTTGTCTGCTCGTACGAAACTTATGCCCTGTGGGTATAAGGCAAAATCCCCCGCTAAGCCGTCACGGATTCAGGTTCAAACAAACGGGCCGGAATCGGTCCCGGCCGGTAAGAGCCGGGTGTAAAAATTTGCACATCCGTATAAAATTGTATTATTAATAGGAATAACGGGGTTAATTATGAACCTGTATCGGCACGCGGACGAACTGCAAGGCGGCGGGGCCGATTGCGCCGCCGCGATTACCGACAGGCAAACCGACAATTCCGGGTGGATAAGGGCAAACCGCCCAATGGCCGTCACGGATTCAGAATAAAGATAAAGCTGAGTTGAGCCGCACGTCGGCTCAAACGAAACTTATGCCCTTGTGTATAACCATCGAATACTGCTCGGCGTGAAACTATCTTCCCAAGGCTTCCGGTCTGGAAGAGGGTATAAAAAAGAGGTTAGACGCCGAGGTTGAACTTGTTGCCGGTTCGGGCGGGATATTCCTGGTTTCCGTCAATGGCAGGGAGATATTTTCCAAGAAAAAGGCGGGCCGCTTTCCCGAAGTTGCGGAGATAATGGCCAAGCTGAAGTAAGGTAAACGGATCACATGTCGGAAAATCCAGAACAAGCGGTACTCCACGAACTTGGCCCCGACGGCGCCCCGAAAAACAGCTGGAATCTCACCGGCAAAAACACCTTCAAGATCGGGCGCGGTCCGACCAACGATATAGTTCTGCCCTATTCCTGGATCTCCCGCAAGCATACCATGGTCCAGCGGGAAAACGACGGCATCTTCCACATCATGGATCTTGGCAGTTCCAACGGCACATACCTCAACAGCAAGAGAATTCATTCCCCGGCAATCCTGAATAACGGCGACCTGGTCACCCTCGGCAAGACCACCATAAGGTTCCACCAGTTCATCGAAAATACCGATCAGAAATTTGACAGATCGGAACTCACCCTGGATATGACCGTCGCCTATATTCAAAAGGAAATCGTCACCATCCTGGTCTGCGACATCCATGAATTCACCCGCCTCTCCGAGAAACTGGGCAATAACCATATCTCGAAACTGCTCCAGTTCTGGACCAAGAAGGTCGGCGCCATCATCAACGAACATGACGGCCTGGTCGATAAATTTATCGGCGATGCGGTAATGGCCACCTGGACCGGTGGACCCGTAGGCAGAGGGGCAAGAAACGCCCTGCGGACCGCCCTGGAAATCAGCCAGGCCACCAGAAAGATCGGCGAAAGCGTTCCGGAGATCAAGACTCCCCTGTCGATCGGCGCGGCGATCAATACCGGCGAGGCGATGCTGGGCAACATGGGGTTGACCGGCCATCGGGACTCGACCGTGATCGGCGATGTGGTCAATGTGGCATTCAGGTTGGAAGCGATGACCGAACAGGACGAGGCGGACGTTGTCATCGGTGAGGAAACAGCCCGTCATCTCGACAATCCGACAAAATATTTCACCCAACGATCCTTCGAACTCAAGGGGAAAACCGGCCGGATAAACGCCTACGCCTGTTCCTTCGCGCAATTAGCCTATTACCTTTCGGCCACCGCCGCCCACAGCCGCTGATCAGGCAACTAGTACCCCGCAACCCCTAAACTATCGCATCTTGCTCGTTATTTTACGTGCCGACTGCGTTGCGACTTCCGTTAC
>JARGFN010000077.1 GCA_029210665.1 Desulfobulbales bacterium | reverse complement strand
GATCATATGAATTTTTACCCCGCTTTCGCGGTTTGAGTTATTACATGGGCATCATAATTGATGGCGTCGCAAAAAGGCGAATAGAGCTGTCATTTCGAACGCATGTGAGAAATCTTGTTCTTTAACTCATTGGAACTATTAAGATTTCTCTCTTTGGTCGAAATAACATTATGGCAATCCCGACTTTTTGCTAGTTCATCATAATTGATAAAAGGAAATAACATGATGCAAACAGTAAACCATCGAGGTTTTACCCTTCTGGAACTGCTGATCGTCATCATTATTATCGGAATCCTTTTCGGTACGGCGGTTCCCTATTATCTCGGCATCCAGAAGGAGGCCAAAATCGCCGTCACCAAAGGGAGACTGGCCGCCATCCGGGGTGCCCTCGAACTGGCCCATGCCAAAATTCTGATCTCCGGGGTCAATACCGGGATCGACGGCGACAATCCGGATTGGCCGACCGTTGAGGAAGTTCAGCGCAATGAACTCTTCCTGGCAACCAGGCCGGAGTCTCTGCAGCATCTCAGACTGGTCCGCAGTGAAATTTTTTCCAATGAGCAGAACAAGTCCTTGCCCAAATGCAACCTGCCGGAATTAACCCCCGGCATGGCCCAGGATCCTTCGGCCGTAAGTTACCGCACCCTTGATGAAGCCACGGCGTCGGTCCGCAAAGCCAACGAGGCCACCTGCTGGGCATACTATCCCGGCGACGGCCGCGATGCGAACGGCAGGACGGTCGGCGCAATATTCTATGTAAATGACGACCGGACTTTTGCCGATAACGTCGACGCGGCCGATCAGCCGCCGTCCATGTGGTAGCCGGGAATCTCCCTGGTGATCCTTAACCGTTCAGCAGCGCCACATATTCGGGCGATCGGCCCGGCTTATGTACACGGGGTAGGCGGCGCCTACCCGCTTGCCCAAATCCGCACCACGGCTGAACGGTTACAGTCCGGCGGTTTTGGATATTTTGGCAACCGCCCCAATGTACGGTTACGGGTTTGTAAATAATGAGCAAGCTTTTTGACACCCTGGAACAGATAAGGCGCCATGAGTCTTCGCAGGATGCCGGGCCCAGGCCTGCAAAGCGGTCCGCGAGTCCCGGAAAACCGGGGGGGCGTAAGGTTTTTTTGATCGGGGCGCTTTTGCTTGCCGCGGCCGGGGCCGTCTATTTCTATATGCCCGGATTATCCGGCAAGAATACAGAGATTCCCGTCCGGGACGAGGTTGCGGAATCGGGCGGCGTTTCACCCACTCCTGCGGCCCCCCCGGTTTCCCGCCCCCCCCCGACGGCAATTCCTTCGGATGAAGACATGGTCAGCCTTAACAATAAAGGGGTTAAGTTCGTGGAAAACAATGACCACTGGCGGGGTATCTACCTTTTTTCCACTATTCTCGAACGGACACCGGGCCGCATCGAACCGATGATCAACATCGGCGCCGCCCTGGCCGAGCTGGGACTGGTCGAGCCGGCCAAACGATATCTGCGCCAGGCCGCTGTTATCGACCGCAACCATCCGGCCCTGCTGGCCAATCTCGCCATTCTGAAAAATGCCGGCATCGTCGGCGATGATTTTTTAGAACCGCTTAAAACCCCGGGGGGCAAACGGTGATCGGAGGTCTCCGCAAAAAACGTTGCTTCGCCATTGCCGGCACACTGGAACGGACAATCCTGGCCGAAATCGGCCGGGGTGTTTCCGCCGCCGAGCCGGCATTGCATCTTCTGGCCGCGACCGAGGGCGCCCCCGACCAGGAAATCACCATCCATCGTCTGCTCTCCGCCCTGCCCGACCTGCGGGGGACGGTGGCGGTCGCATTGCCCCTCTGCTTTTTTGAAATTTTGACCTTGGCGCTGCCGGTAATGCCGGAAGAAGCCGTTGGCAAGGCCTTGCCGTATCATTTGGCCAAGGCCCTGGCCAAGCCCCTGCCGGACTTCATCTATGACTGGCAGCTGAACCGCCGCAATAGAGACAGTCTGGAAATAACCGCATTCCTGTTTCCGACCGCCACATTCAACATTCTACGAAACGAACTGGCCCGCAAACAGCTGGAATTGAAATATCTGGAACCGGATGTCTTTGCCGCCTTTGCCTATCTTGCCTTGACCGGCAGACTTCCCGCCGACCAGGCGACCCTTTGCTCCCTGATCTGGTCGGGAGCAACTTCCCACGCCATTTACGAGCATGGCCGGCTGAAGCTGGCCCGCTCGGTGTCGATCACCCAGCCCGCCGCTGCTTTCACGGCCGGGCCGGATCAGGAAACACCCATGGGCGAAACGGCCGCTCCCGCTGATTTGGCGGGCGGCCCGCTCCCGTCCGGAATGGATCTGGAAACACCTGGCCGGGAGACCGTCGGAGAAGAGGCCGGCCCGGACGAGGATATATTCGCGGACGATGCCGACGATCTCGCCATCCTTGCCGATTTCTCCATGTCCCTGCGCGAGCATGAGGCTGCGAGCGCGCCGCCGGCGCCGGATTTTTCCACCCCGCCGGAGTCCCGGAACGAAGAGGCCGATTCTTCGTCCCGGCCAAACCCGTCCGCGGCCTGGCCTGAATACATCAACAGCCTGGGACTTGAAATCATCCGGACGACGGATTTTTACGGGCGGATCCTCAAGGGTTCAAGCATCGACCATTTTTTCGTCGGTGGCGGCGAGGAATTTCTCCAGGAACTGGGCAGCGTAACCAAACCGTCAATGAACCTGGAGCCTGAGGAACTTGGCATTCGCAAACAGTTGCGGGATCTGCCCTCACTGCTTGAAGCCATCTGCATTGGAACAGGAGTCAGGTAGAGGCCATGTTTGAAAGAATCAACCTCGTCCCCAAAAAGCCTTTATCAGAACAGCTCAAAATGGTGATGCCCGTGGTGCTGGTTACTGTCCTGGTCTTGATTGTGACGGGGCTGTACCTCCAGGATCGGTATTTAACAAACAGAATCGACCGGGTTACCAAAGAGATCGTCATGTTTCGGCAGAATCAGGAAAAAGCCGACGCCGATCTGGCAAATCTAACGCGATTGGCCGGGGAATTGGATCAATTGCAAAAGCGGCAGGCCTCCCTGTTGGCGGAAGTCGGCAAAATAGAGGCGATTCGGAGCCGGAAAACGAATTATTCCCGTGCGATAAATACCCTGGCCGCAATTCTGCCCGGCTCGTTGAAGTTTGAAAAAATCGCCTTTCAGGGCAAAAAGGGGATTATTGAAGGGTTGGCTCTCCACCACCGGGCCCTGCCGCTGACCGTGGAAAAATTACAGCAAAACCCGGTGTTTGCGGGCGCCTTTCTCAGTGATGTCGACACGGTTTCGGAAGGGTCGCCCGCACCGCTGAGTTTCAGGATGATCGTTGAAATCAAACCGTAAAACGGACTGCATGGACTAAATGGATTTGCCAACCCTAAATCAGTTGACCAGGCATTTTCGCCGGTTGCAATTCATCCTGCGCAATGATTCTGAGGCCAGAACCCAGTTCCGGATTCTGGTTTTGGGCATAATAACCTGTCTGATGGTATATTACGTCGGCGCCAATGTCGTCATCGCTCCCAAGAAGGAAAAATTACGGGTCGGGTTGGCCCGGAAAGCGGAACTTGCCGGCCTGGGCGGCAACCGGCAACTCGTCGAAATCGGCCCGCGAATTGCCCAGCTCGAACAGAAAAAAAAGGTTATTCAGGATGATCTCGCGGTCCTGCATCTGCGCGAAAAATTCCAGCGCGAGCAGTGGCTCTCCCTCGGCGACATCGCCCGGTTCAATAATATCATCTTTACCATGACCCCGGCGGCCCCGATCAGTGTTGAAGGGAAACTCCGGCAAATGAACCTGGGTGAAAAGAGAACGCTGGAAATGTACGATGAACAGCCGATCCGCCTTTCCGGCAAGGATAAATATCATCAGGTGCTTTTATATCTCCGCTATCTGGAAAACAGTCCGGAGATCGGCAGCCTTGACAACCTGACAATATCAGCCCCGGCCGTGGAAGAACGGGGAAAGTCCGATGCGGTCGATTTTTCACTGCTGGTCAGCAGAATCATTCTTAAGGATTAATGATGTTTGCCACCGAAGATAACCGCTCAAAAACAACAACGGCTCTGGCCATTGTCTTCCTGCTGGCGCCGATCCTGGCGGGCAGCGCTCTTGCCATGCCGGATTCGGAAGAACCCCTGACCCTGGTTATCCGGCCGGGGCTTTTGCCCGACGCCCCGGCCGCGGCCGGTGATTTTCCGGTCCCGACCAGAAACACGTTCATCTGGCCGGCCGACCAGAAAGCCAGGCTGGAAGAGTTTGACGGCGGGCCGCGTCTCGATCCCTATGAAGACATGGCCCTGCATGCGATCATCTGGGACAGCACCGCCCCGGTTGTCATTATTAACAACAAAGAGTTGCGGACAGGTGACACGATCGATGGTATTAAAGTCAGGGGAATCACCAGGGATTCAGTCGTGCTGGCCACGAAAAAAACCAGGCGGACCCTGCGGTTTCCGTCTTCCGGAATCGATTTCAGTACTACCCCAGCCGAGGTTGAATAATGGACAATTTCCTGAAATACGGCAAGAAATCGGCCCGCGGTTTAATGCTTGCCGCCCTTTTGCTGCTGGTCCTGGTTCCGTTTTTTTCGACCGCCTTGTCCGCGGCCCGGCAACCCCTGATCGACCAGCTCAAGGATCATCCCGCCTCGCTTAAAACCAGGGGGGTGCAGGTCCCCATCCTGCTTACGGCGGTCGGGCGCCAGGCCGGGATAAATATCTATGTCGACAACCGGATTGACGATACGATTAATATCGACATGGAAAACGTCTCTCTCTATGAAATCTTTCAACTGGTCATCGAGGCCAAAAATCTCCACTATACGGAGACCGGCAAAGTCATCATGGTGGAAAGGAAAGCGGACTTCAAGGCCGGCATGAAGGATGTGACCAGCGTCAGTCTCTGCACCTCCTTCGGTAATACCGGCAAGTATCTCGGTAAATTACGGGGCTTTCTCGGCAAGGAGGGGTCGATAACCGAAACCCAGCGCGGCAACTGCCTGATAGTCAGGGATAGGAAAGAAAACGTGGCAAGAATCACCCAGCTCCTCGCCGAACTGGACCGGCCGGTTCCCCAGGTCCACATCGAAGCCCAGATTGTTTCCGTCAGCCAGGAGGCCAAACGGCAGCTGGGGATCCGCTGGGGATATGACAATCTCTCGACCCGGAACCCGGTCAGCGCCGGGGCCGACCTGTCAATAGGCGGCACAGCCAATCTCGCCGTGGGCTTTCTCCGGGACAATCTTGATCTGGCCGTCGACCTCCAGGCCCTCCAGCAAAACGACATGCTGCACATTCTCTCGGCGCCCCAGATCCTGGTCCTGGACGGCCGGGAGGCCGAAATCAAGCAGGGCAAGGAAGTTCCTTACGTGGTTCAGTCGGGTGACATCCTTAACACCTCTTTCCGGGAGGCAACCCTGAGCATGAAAGTCACCCCCAGGGTGCTCAGGGATGATTTTATCGAATTGGATGTGGTGGTTACCAACGACAGTGTCGACCAGGGCAGCTTCGGCGGTGAACCGCTGATCAACAAGCAGTCGATAACGACCAGCCTGTTTCTGGAAAACAACGCCACCGTGGTTATCGGCGGCATCCTGCTCAAGAGCCAGG
Source organism: Desulfobulbales bacterium (assembly GCA_029210665.1). Lineage (GTDB taxonomy): Bacteria > Desulfobacterota > Desulfobulbia > Desulfobulbales > JAGXFP01 > JAGXFP01. The sequence goes on along the minus strand of JARGFN010000077.1, from coordinate 6,213 downwards.
AAAACCAGCGCGGCAGCATCCCCGGGATTTCCCGGATTCCGTTGTTTGGCAATCTTTTCAAGAACTCCGAAAAAAGCAAGGATGATTCAGAATTAATCGTCTTCATAACCCCAAAGATCGTCAATATGACTTCCGCATTAATAGTCGGCCCGGATGAAGCGCCGGCAACAGAGAGCGCCGGGCCGGACCCGGAAAGCTCCGACCCGGGTTCGGCCCGGCCGGAAAACCCCGAATTGATCGATCAATAATGAAAAAGATGGTACCCGTTCAGCAGCACCGCATCTGCGGACAAGCGGCCCGGCTTACGTACACGAGGTACGCGGCACCGGTTCGCTTGTCCAAATCTGCACCACTGCTGAACGGCTACAGTCCGGCGGTTTTGGATACTTTGGCGACCGCCCCGGTGAACGGTTACAAAAGATGAACTACCTCGATTTTTTCGGTTTTCATGATCAGCCCTTCCGGCTGACCCCCGACCGGGATTTTTTCTATGCTTCCCGCAAACACAGTTCTCTGGCGGAAACCATTAAATTCGGGATCAACCAGGGTGATGGCTTTATTATCGCGCTGGGCGAGGTCGGGACCGGCAAAACCATGCTGATCCGGCAGCTGATCGGTGAACTGGGAGCGCAATTCAAGACCGCTTTCCTGGTTTCCCCGCAGTTGACGCCCCGGGAGTTGTTGCTGGCGATTCTCTCAGACCTGGGTCTGCCGGAAAAAATCATTACGCGCCTCAGTCTGCACGGTCTCCTGCAGGCCCTGAACCGCTGCCTGGTCAAACTTGCCGAGACCGGCCGGAAGCTGCTGATTATTATCGATGAAGCTCAGGATCTGCCCGATGAAAGTATCGAGCAGCTGCGGCTGCTCTCGAATTTCGAGACGGATAAACACAAGTGGCTGCAGATAATTCTGGTAGGACAGCCCGAGCTCAAGGAAAAGCTGGCCAGGAAGCATCTCCGCCAATTGCTGCAAAGAGTGACCGTCATGGAAACCCTTTATCCCCTGTCGAAAAAGGAGATGCTGCTCTACGTCCATTACCGGCTGGCCAGGGCGGGCAGGGGTGATTTCCGGCTCGATTCCCGGGCCGGGCAAAATCTCTGGCGTTTTACCGGCGGAGTGCCGCGGCTGGTCAATAAGTTGATGGGCCGGGCATTGCTGGTTGCCTACGCCCGGCAACAGGAGATCAACAGCAGCGTTATCCGGGAAGCGGCGGCTTCCCTCCACCTGAAAAAACCGCTGTTCCCCTTTCTCCTCCCGTGGTGAAGGGTGGAGGGACAAGGACGGTGATTAGTGAGGAGTAAGGCTTATCCTTAAGCCTTGTAGCTTGAATCTTGCATCTTGAATCTTGAACCCTGAACTTATCCAACCGGACCGGCTTGACATGGCAGAGGCTAAACCCCAAAAAAAATTCGGTGACATCCTGGTGGAAGGCGGGCTGATCAACGCCACGCAACTCCACCAGGCCCTGGCCTATGCCGGCGAACGGAGGATCAAGCTCGGCAAGGCTCTGCAGGATCTGGGTTTTGTTAATGAGGTAGCCGTGGCCAGGACTTTGGCCTCCCAGTTGAACATCCCTTTTTTCGATCTTGAAAAAATTGCCATCGCCCCCGGGATCGTTACCGCCATTCCGGAACTGGTGGCCCGCCGGCACAAGGTTATCGCCCTCGGTCGTAAACTCGGAGAGGTCATGGTAGCTTTCGCCGATCCGTTGAATATTTTTGCCGTGGACGAACTCGGCAGGTATTTAAAGGAAAAGATAGTGATGAGCGTGGCGGTGGAATCGGGAATCGTCGCCGCCATCGACCGGATGTACGCGCAAAAATCCGCTCGCGCTTCCGCCGCTCCCGGCAACGTCGAGGAGTCGCAAGCGGTAACGGCGGTCAATGACCTGATGCTGCTGGCCGTTCGCGAAGGGGCCAGTGATATCCACCTGGAACCGACCGAGACATGTCTCCGGGCCCGTTCCCGGGTTGACGGACTGATGCGGGTCAGCCGGGAATATCCCATGGAACTGCATCCCAGTATTATTTCGCGAATTAAAGTCATGGCCAATATGGATATCGGCGAAAGGCGAAAGCCCCAGGACGGCCGTTTCGAGATGCCGGTCTCCGGGCGGGATTTCGATATCCGGGTCTCGACCCTGCCGATCAAGAACGGCGAAAAAATCGTCATGCGGCTCCTGGACAAGGGCAAGGTGGGCAACGGTTTCGAGGAGTTGGGTTTGGCTGCCGACCAGGCCGCCTTGTTCAAGAAACATCTTAACAACCCCAATGAGGTTATCCTGGTGACCGGCCCGACCGGCAGCGGGAAAACCACCACCCTCTACGCCGCCCTTAACCTGATTAATTCCATCGAAAAAAACATCGTCACGGTTGAGGATCCGGTTGAATACGATCTGGTCGGCATCAACCAGGTGCAGGTCAATCCGCCGGCCCAGTTGACTTTTGCCTCGGCTCTGCGGTCGATCCTCAGGCAGGACCCCGACGTGGTGATGATCGGCGAAATCCGTGATGTCGAAACAGCTGAAACTACCATCCAGGCGGCCTTGACGGGTCATCTGGTCCTTTCCACCCTCCACACCAATGACTCCTGCGGCGCGATAACCAGGCTTATGGATATGGGAATTCCACCCTTCCTGATCGCCTCGGCCCTGGGCGCCGTGATTGCCCAGCGTTTGGTAAGGCGATTGTGCAAGGCGTGTCGGACTCCTTTTCATCCGCCCCTGAAAATCCAGGAAGAACTGGGACTCACCCATGACCCGGAGCTGACTTTCTACCGGATCAAGGGCTGCCCGAAATGCGAGCATACCGGCTACCGGGGTCGCATGGCAATCTTTGAGGCTCTCTCGATTACCACCGGCCTGGAGCGCTTGATTATGGAACGGTCCTCGGCGCCCGAACTCTATCGGCAGGCCCTCCAGGACGGACTGGTCTCGCTGCGCCGCGCCGGCATCGCCAAAGTGCTGGACGGGCTGACCTCACTGGATGAAGTCATGCGAGTCACCATGGATACCAGAGGGTGATCCATGCCGGAATTTCAGTATGAAGCGATAAGCACTACCGGCAAAATCAGCGCCGGCCGCCACAAGGCCGAGATGGTCGGCGAAGTTGAGCAATGGCTGGCCCACAAAGGTCTGACCCCGATCTCAATCTCGGCGCTTTCCGAGGAAGCGGCCCAGGGTTTTTTTGCCATCCCGGCCGAACGACCCGCCTCGCTCCTGGAAAAACTGCACGGGGTTTCGCTGGATGACCGGATTCTGTTCTGTCGGCAGATGGCCACCATGCTGGATGCCGGGGTCGCCGTTCTCCAGGCCCTGGAGATTATGGCCAAACAGGTGGACAACAATCTCCTCCGCCAGATCCTCGCCGCAAGCGCGGCCGACATTGAGAGCGGCGCCGGCTTGAGTGATTCCCTGGCCGGTCACCCGCGGGTTTTCGACCAACTCTTTCTGAATGTGGTCCATGTCGGGGAAGAATCAGGCACCCTGGACCGTTCGTTCGGTTACCTTGCCACCCTCTATGAAAACGAAAAAGATGTTCAGGAGCGGATCAAGGCCGCCACCCGTTACCCGAAAATAGTCATCAGCGCCATTTTCATTGCGGTTTTTATCCTGATGACCTTCGTGGTCCCTAAATTCGCCCAGTTATTTACCAATGCCAAAGTCGCCCTGCCGTTGCCGACCCGACTCCTGATCACGACCAGCGGGTTTTTCGCCGATTATTATCCGGCAATTATCATCTTTATCGTAACCCTCGCCACCACCTACCATCTGGCCCTCAAATACGAGCAAATCGTGGAAATTCGCGACCGGTTGCTCCTGAAAATTCCAATATTCGGGGCGCTGGCGATAAAGATTTATATGTCCAGATTCTGCCGGGTTTTTGCAGTGCTGACCAAGAGCGGCGTCGATATCATCAAGACCTTGCAGCTTTCCGGCTCGGCGCTTGGCAATCTCGTCCTGTTCAAGGCCTTGGAACAGATCGCCGGTGATGTCGAGGAAGGGCTGGATATCCAAAGCTCGATGCGGCGACTTACCATTTTCCCGGCCATGGTGGTGCAAATGGTGGCCGTCGGCGAAGAATCCGGCCGGCTCGGCGAGATGATGGACAAGGTCGCCGATTATTTTGACACCGAGACCAGCTATACCATCAAAAACCTGGCGACCCTGATTGAACCTTTCCTGCTCCTGTTCCTGGGGGTGATGGTGGCCTTTATCGCCCTGGCCATCTTCCTGCCCATGTGGAGCATCATGAGTGTCATGCGCTAGTATCCGTTCAGCAGCGCCGATCCTGTCCGAATCCGCACCACTGCTGAGCGGTTACATGCCCTAAGAGCCTGGGAAGGGACAATATGCCCCCCTTAAACTCCTCGAAATATATCTATATCCCGGTCCTGGCCCTGCTGACCGTCATTATTTATATCCCTTCCCTGGATATTCCCTTTGTTTTTGACGATCTGGTCAATATTGTCCTGAACCTTGCGGTCCATGCCGACCGGTTCGGCGAACTCGGCCGGGCCTTCGATTCGGGGGTTTCCGGCAACCGACCGCTCGCGATGCTGTCCTTCGCCGTTAACCACTGGCTGGGCGGCCTGAACGTCTTCGGTTATCACGTTTTCAATATCCTGGTTCACGTCGCCAACACCAATTTGCTTTTCCTGCTGCTGCAGCGCATCCCCGGCGCCGGGCCAGCCGGGAGTCCGGCCGGCGACCAGCAGGAACGGCTCGAAAAAATCGCTTTCTGGGGTGCGGCTCTCTGGGCGGTAAATCCGGTCCAGACCCAGGCCGTGACCTATATTGTTCAGCGGATGACCTCGATGGCCACCTTTTTTTATCTGGCCGGACTCTACCTTTACCTGGCCTGGCGGACCGACAAGTTATCCGCCAAATCGGCCCTGCCGCTTCTGTTCGTGGCCTTCGGACTCGGACTTGCCTGCAAGGAAATCGTCCTGACCCTGCCCCTGGCCCTGATCCTCCTGGATTTTATCTTTTTCCCGGCCCGGCTGCGGAAGAGCCTGCCTTTTCTCGCGGGCGGGGTGATCCTTACCGTGGCCATCGGTTTTTATTATCTGCAAGGGAACTTTCCGGACCTGCTGGTCACTCCGGCCCGCCGCAACTTTAATTCCCTGGAGAGAATCATGACCCAGTGGCGGGTGATCTGGCATTATCTGTCGCTCTTCATCCTGCCCCTCCCGGAGCGGCTCCATCTCACTTACAACTTTGCCGTTTCGAGAAGTATCCTGTCACCCTGGACCACCCTTCCGGCCCTGCTGGGCATCCTGGCAACAATAATTACCGCCGTCCGGTTGCGGCGTAAACTGCCGGTGCTTGCCTGGGCGGTGCTCTTCTTCTTTCTGGCCCTGGCGCCGGAATCAAGTTTCGTCAACCTGGAACTGGCCTTTATTCACCGCCTCTATCTACCGAGCCTTTTCCTGGTTTTCGCCGGTCTGTACTACCTGCCGTCCTCCATCATCAAAAAGGCCGGGCCGCTCCTGCTCTTGCTGATCGCCCTCTGGTCAAACTGGACGATCACCAGAAATGATGAGTGGCAAAACCGGGAGGACTTCTGGGCCGGCAATATTGCCCGGGGTGCGGAAACCGCCCGGGCCAAGAACAATCTGGCCACCGTGTTGATCGACAGCGGCCGCCTTGACGAGGCCCTGGTCAGGATTGAGGAGGGCCTGGAAATTGCCGAACGGGACGAGGACCTGAAAACCCTGCTGTACAACAAGGGCTATGCCCTTTTTTACCTGCGGAAATATCCCGAAGCCCTGGCGGTTTTTCAGGAGACGGCGCGAAGGTTCGGCGCCTATCGGCATACCTTTCTGTTCATCGGCCTGATCTATCTGGAACAGGAAAAACCCGGGAAAGCGGCGGATATTGTCGCGGCCCTGCGGGAATATCCGACCCTCCGATACCAGGGCGATATTATCCGGGCAAACCGGCTGCTAAAAGAAAACCGCGGTGACGAAGCCATCGAACTGCTCCAGGAGAGCCTGGCCGGGGAAGCCGGTTCGGCCGTCTATATCCGCCAGAAACTGCAGCTGGAACTGGCCCGGATCTATGTGAGCCAGAACCGCTTGCGGGAAGCCTCCCGGATCTTTATCGATATCACCGAAAAGTTCCCCCAGAATTACTCGGTCTGGAAAATGATCTACCTGATGCAGGAGGCGGCCGGAGACTACGAACAGGCCGCCAAAATCAGGGCATTCCTG